>NZ_JBXBCF010000123.1:0-167590 GCF_056784235.1 Kovacikia sp. CALU 1929 | reverse complement strand
TTAGAGTGATCTCGCCGTACCCCAGGGCTGCCAGCAGGTCTTCTACACTGTGATAGTTACACCGCTCTGCCGTTGCCAGCATGGGAGCCGACTTGAGCAACGCTTCAAACCCATTTTTGCCCAGATCATGTACCGTACTCCTAGCTCCCAAACTGCGCGGTAAGGCATTCCACTGGCACCCGGTTCGCATCACGTAAAAGATGCCGTTGAGAGCACGTCGATCATCCATTCGAGGGCGTCCACCTTTTGGTTTAGGAGGCTCAGGAGGAATGGCAGGTTTGACCTGATCCCAAACTTCATCTGGCAGCAGAAAATCAGGGGCAATTTCTGTAAAGGACATGGCTCTCAATCGGCTGTAATGCTTCCTCTATAAGCCTCTCACAAAACTAGAGGTTTTCGGATAGACTCTTATGGCAAGATACCGGATTTCAGGGGTTTGCTCCCCTTGGGGTGACGATTCGGCAACCGAAGAAAAAGCCGCGCAACCAATCGCTGAGTGAGGCTGACAAACAACGGAATCGAGAGATTGCCCAAGAACGAGTTGAAATTGAGCATCAGATTAGTGGCATCAAACGTTGCAATATTTTGGTGCATCAGTTTCGCAATCGCACCCCCTATTTTGTCGATGATGTGATGGAAACAGCGTGTGGGTTGCACAACTTCCGACTCACTCATCGCCAACTCAAAGCTGCTTGAACTTGGAATTCCTCAAGGGATTGCTTCGTTTTAGAATGCTTCGCTATTTCCGGTAATGTCTACTGAAAGCCCTAACATGCCTTGTTCTCCAGGCAAAGCCTGGGAACGAGGTGGATGGATGCTGTGAAGGTGCGGTCACTCCTATGGTTCCGCTTATTTCAGTGCTATTGATTTAAAAATCGCTGTAGATAGGCAGAGGTTCTTCCCACGCCCATTTCTAGCCTTGATCAATCTCCGCTAGAATTCGGGTTGTCTCAGCACAGAGAATGGAGTGACAGGGACCGTTGCTGGCAAGCACCCCACCCCACTGACTCACATCCGCCTGGTTATATCTCAGGGGAGTACCATCAACGCGGGTGAACTGACCTCCCGCCTCTGTCAGTACCAGTTCGGGAGCCGCTAAATCCCAATCCTTTGGGGCTGACTTACCAGACAGGGAAAGGTATACATCAGCGGTATGTTCCAGAATGGCAGCAATCTTGCCACCCACACTACCCACCGATCGCTGATTCTGGATCGGGAATCGCTTCAACAACTGGTTAAACCGTTCATCCCGATGGCTGCGACTGGCAACAATGGTCAGGTCTTCCATCCGATCCCGTTGGGCAACCTGAATCTGTTGAGGAAATTCATAACGCTTTTCTGCAAAGGTGCCACCATTCAAGGTCGCAAAATAAAGCACGGCTGCCGCCGGACACACCACTACCGACAGCACCGGACGGTCTTTCTGCAACAGGGCTATGTGAATCGCATACTCTCCTGTACCTTTGATGTAGTCCCTGGTGCCATCCAGCGGGTCAATTACCCAGACAAAGGGTTGGGGAATTGGTTGACCAGTTGCTTCTGTCTTGTAAGTTTCTTCGCTGAGGTAGCCAAAGTCTCTGGTGCCGCAGGTCGCCTGCAAATTCTCCAGAATGTAGTGGTTCGCTGCCATATCCGCTGCCGTCACTGGACCCTCAGCTAAATTCTGCACATTCAGGTCTGCGGGTTTCATCTCCAGCAAAATGTCTGCTGCTCCCCAACCCACCGAAGCGGCGATCGCCACCAATTCCTTCAGTTCATCGGCTTTCAAGTTTGCCAAACTTCAGTCTCCTGTAAAATTGCGAGAGGCGTTAGGGATCAAGGGAATCAATTGCTAAGGATCTACCTTACAGCGACTTCCAAATAGATACACCATAACTTTCCATCAGAGATATCAGGTACCAGGATTGAGGAGTTTTACAGCGATTTTCCTTTGGTTAACCACACGATTCCCTCCTCCCCATTCCCCACTCCCTCCTCCCTTCTCCCCCTCTCCCCTCCCATGCCCTCCGACCCCAAACCCGGCACACTTTACCTGGTGGGTACCCCCATCGGCAACCTGGAAGATCTATCCTTCCGGGCAGTGCGAATTTTGCAGTCAGTAGACCTGATTGCCGCAGAAGATACGCGCCACACAGGAAAACTGCTGCATCACTTTCAAATTGGGACCCCCCAACTCAGCTACCACGACCACAATCGCCAGTCCCGCACATCAGAACTGCTGGAACGGCTACACCAGGGAAAAGCGATCGCCCTCGTCACCGATGCCGGGACACCGGGAATCTCTGATCCGGGTTATGAACTGACGAAAGCCTGCGCTGAAGTGGGCATCCCAGTCGTGCCGATTCCCGGACCCAGTGCCGCAATCGCTGCCCTGACAGCTTCGGGACTCCCCTGCGATCGCTTTGTTTTTGAAGGCTTTTTACCTGCCAAAGCCCAGGCACGACGTGCCTACCTGGAAACGCTGACAGCCGAACCCCGCACCCTGATTTTCTACGAAGCTCCCCATCGACTGCGAGCAACCCTACAGGATCTGCGGTTGCTGGGAGAAGATCGGCAGATCGTTCTGGCACGGGAATTAACAAAGCTTCATGAAGAGCTGTGGCGGGGTACTGTCGGGGATGCCGCTGAACTTTATGGCGATCGCGACCCCCAAGGCGAATTTACCCTCGTGCTGGCTGGAGCCACCCTAGCCCGCCCCACCCTGTCGGAAACAGCCCTTAAAGCAGAACTCCAGAGCTTACTGAAGCAGGGGCTTTCTCGCTCTGCTGCCAGTCGCCAACTTGCCCAAGAAACTGCCCTTCCCCGTCGCCAGATCTACCAGTTAGCCCTGTCGCTGCCTGAGGAATTTTAAGTCGCTGTCCGAAATGGGAGCGATTCAGCATGATGTTTTCAAGAGTAGGGAACCCTATAACTAAAGTTCCAAAAAAGACATCACACAAATGGGTAGACTAATTGGCTTTGTGCTGCTGCTGGCGGGTATGTACTTTGTGGGTCAAAACATCGTGTTTTCGACCTTTTACTCTCCTTTCTTTTGGCGTAATCTACCTGCAACGGGGTCCGTTCTCTGCATTATGGGCGGTGTGACATCCCTGATTGTCTTTCCCAGACAAACTGGCAACTGGGGCTGGGTTCTGCTAATTCTGGGAGTTGTACTGGTCTTCATGAGCGGTGGTGTGATGTTGAAACCCACCAGCCTGTGGAACTTTATGATTGCCTTTGCCGCCCTGATCAGTGGCTATCGACTAATAACCGAGGGACGACTGCGGTTTTAATGGGCGTTTGGTTTTGGGATTTATTAAGGCAATCTAAAAATTACTTATGTCCCCGCTTGACTCTATTCCCCGTCATCCCCTAGCTTCATTAGGCGTCGCTAGTTCCGAGGATGAGCTGATTCCGGGGATGACAAGGCTGCTGGATGCTTGAACCTTTGTTGCAATTCATCCTGTTTTTCAGTAACGTCCTTCATCACCCTTCACCATATTTCTTCATCTTTTCCCGTCCATCAGTACAATAATTGAACGTTCACTTGATGCCCTGGGTTCAGAATTGCGGTTGCCCTTAAGCAGCCACATCCTGAACCACCAGTGTCCCCCCGTCACTCAAACTACTACCCATGCGGGTGAGTGTGTTAAGTAGGGGGTGTAAGGCACACTCTTATCATGGGCGTTTAGAACGGACAGGATGACAACCTCATGGTGTTGGCTAAAAACATGGGATTGGCTGAGGAGATTGCAAATGAGTGGCGATCGCGGTTGGAGGCAGAACTGCCTGGACAGAATCGAGCTGCCCGCGAAAGCATTATTCGTTGGCTGATTGGGGAAGACGAGTCCCGGTTCGAGGATCTAACCCCCAGTCTGCGCCAGATTACCGAACAGGCGATGGACTACCGCTATCGCATTCTGCGTCAGCGATATCTAGATGTTCCCCCAGAACGGGCTTACAGACGGTTAATCCAGCGCTTGAGCAGCCTTTTCTTGATTCGTAACAAAATTCGTACCTGGATTGCGCTCTCCCGAGATCGCCAGCGTACTGTGGTTGATGTCCTGGAAGAAGTGATCCAGGAACTATTGCAAAACGATACCTACATGCAGCAGCAGATCCTCTGGATCTCGAAATCCACGAAAGACAATCGGTTACGCAATGCGCTGATGCTGGCAAGTACTGAGGAATACTGCCTGCGTCCAATTCGCAGTCAACCCTTACTTTCCTACCGATTTGTCAACTACCTGCGTCGTTCTCAACGGGGAGGTATGACCCAGGTGCCAGCAAAAGACTTTATTCGTCTGGTTTCAGAAGAGGTTGCTCCCGATGACTCCGATGGGTCAATTAGCCTGCTGGATACCCAGGCAGTTAGTCAGTACCAGGATGCCCAGGCAGCAGAAGAACAGCAGGAGCTAAGGAATGCGGTTAAGCGCCAATTTGAAGCTTACCTGACTGAGAAAGTCGGTCCAGTGGCGGCAGAATGGCTCAACCTTTATCTCCAGGGACGCTCCCAGGAGGCGATCGCTCAAAGGCTTGACCTGCCAATTAAACAGGTGTACCGGCTGCGGGAAAAAATTAACTACCACGCCGTTCGAGTCTTTGCCTCCAAAAACCAGCGAGAATTAGTAATTAGCTGGTTAGGTAATTCTGTTCAAGAAAAAGTTGAATAAAGAATAAATCCGGATGTTCCATTAAAACTTCATATCAAACTGGAGCATTCGGAATGGGCAATAATAACCTTAACCAACTACGCCCAAAGAATAATAGAAATGGGGAATAGCATTACCTCAAATGAAGATCTGGTCATGTAATCACCATTTCCTTTGAAATAAGCTAAATTTTATACATCATGGGTCAAGTAGGGGTGCCACATCCCAACGCTACAGAATAAATTCAAGAAACCCCTATGGTGTCCTTACCTGGCGATCAGGCTAACTTATCAACAAACCGGCAACTGGAGCCTATTGGTTCGGCAAACTCGAAATCAAGTTGGGCTACTTACTTTGATGCCGAGCAAATCTTTCGGCTAATTGACAGTATCCTGCCGTTTGAAGCCTGCCTTTACCATCAGATCCTTCCCCTGGGACTGGAGGGAAGTCGCCTTAAATTGGGCATGGTTAACCTGGAAGACACCGCAGCCCTGGACTATGTTCGGCGAATTCTAGCCTACATGAACTGCTCACTAGTTCCCCAGACCATCGCCTCTGATATTCACCATGCCGCGCTTTCAGCTTACCTGAACTATACCGGCAACCAAAAGAAACCCGTCAGTCCCCCCACTCATTCCTCATCCCAGTCGATTGCCAAACGAATTGAGCAAAAGCTTGCCCAGGAAGCCGCCAAAAGCAAAGCAGCCGCATCCAATTCAAAGCAGGACGAGGGCTTGCATCAGAATGTTCACGATCCTCACTCCCATCCCACCCTACTGGTAGACAGCCCAGAAGATCTAAATTTTCAGGATCTTGAGGTGACTGCCCCCCAGGTTTCCTTGTCGAGTAAGGTATCTGGCACGGTGATAGCAGGTGCAGTGGATTCAGGCGCGGTTGTTCCGAGTGTAGTCGATTCAGACAGTCAACCAGAACTGAACCACAACAGTCACAATGGTCAGCAAGGGACGTTCATCCTGAAAGCCGATCAACCGCCACCTGAAGAATCCCCTCCCGAAGCACCTTCTCCTGGGGAATCTTTACCCGTTTTAGAAATTAATGCCAGGCATCTTTCTGACCCAGCAGAGGTCTTGGTGACCCTATCGCCCCCTGAATTGCTTCAGGAATTATTGGGGCGCGTACTGGTTGGTGGAATTGGGCGGCTCTATTTAGAACGCCAACCAACCCATGCCCGTATTCTGTGGAGCCAGGATGGAGTTCTTCAATCAATTCTGGACGAACTACCTGTAGAAATTTTTCAGGGAGTAATTAATGAATTAAAAATGTTGACCCGGCTGCCCCTGCTTCCGGTTCAGAAGCCAAAACAGGTCGAAATTGAGCGGCTTTACCAGCGGCACCGCTTGCTATTGCGTTTTCGGGTCATGCCTGGCAACCACGGGGAAGAGGCAACCGTCCAGATCTTGCGGGGGGCGGCACTTAAATTTTACCAACAGCAACAGTTAGCCAACCTCAGTCGGGATGCGCTCAGTATTGCTCAAGACCTTCAGCGCAAGGTGAATGAGATCCGTGTTCGCACACGCTTCTACCCCATGCTGACGGCAGATCAGCTCAGTGTCCTACCTGCCCTTAACGAAGTATTGAAGAGTGTAGAGCAGCAGCTAGATGCCCTGAAGACGCTCCAACTGTCTGATATGCAGCAGGAAGAGAAATAGTCTTATTAATGACAGTTATTAGCCTGGCGATCATTGAGCGGGCATTTTTCCATGTTGTTGCACAGCGTGTGAAGCATCCCTGTCGTGTTTTCTACAGCGATTTTTAGATGGGGAAACCACACTTGGGTGAATGGGTGGATCATACCCACAGATTATTAATGCGATATGCGACTTTGCTGAAATGCCTGGAAGAACTGCCCTTACCCTAGCCCCCTCCCGATGGGCTACTGTGTATACACATCTAGGGAGTGAGCAAGTGACCAACCGCGAAAGAGTGCATCAAACTGCCGCAACCCCCTGAAGAGTGTCCCGATACCAAGAGGACGTTGACTTTGCAATCCCGACCATCCACCTAAACGGGCAATTAGCCAAGTTGCCCAGGCTAAAGTGCGTGGGGGATGAGGGTTCTGTTGTTTGGCAGTCCGACCATTGAGGGTTGGGGCAAGCTGAGTGAGACAGTCCTGCTGTGCTGGAGAGAAAACAACGGTTGCCGATTGGGTGTGTCACTTTTTTCCAGCCTCTTATCGCCGAATGCCGCTGTTTTGAGTTCTCGAGCATGGATCAAAATTGGGTTGTCCAGCATTTTGCGTCCCTCATCTGATTCATCTAATCTAAGGGCAATTTCTGTATACACGGTAGCCCAAGGGGCGAGGGAACCGGAACTCTAGCTTCCTTCTTTTTGGGGAGAAGGGTTGGGGATGAGGGAAATCATACCTTCATTCGGCAACACCGGCTACAGCTATACCTACGGATCAATAGGTTTGGTGAGTCGCCCCCAATCCTCAATTCCTGGGGGAGCACAGCAAGGGGATAACTTTCAGTTCCTCAATCACTTAACCTCCGACCTTTAACCTGTGCCAGGTCAGCATCATCGGGGACTGCGCCATTTGTGTAGTAGCCAGCGGCTTTTTTGGCTTCAATTTCAACTTTGGCATCTGCCGGAATTAAGTCCTCTGGAATCGGAACTCGTTCTACAATTTCAATCCCAGATTGGGTAATGGCGTTGTACTTCATGTTGCTCATGGAAATGAAGCGATCGATGCGGGTGATACCCAGCCAGTGCAATACATCGGGCATGAGTTCCTGGAAGCGCATGTCCTGCACTCCGGCAACGCATTCAGTCCGGGCGAAGTAGGCATCGGCGCGATCGCCCCCTTCCTGACGTTTACGAGCGTTATAAACCAGAAACTTGGTTACTTCGCCCAGGGCGCGTCCTTCCTTACGCAGGTAAACAATCACCCCAGCCCCGCCTTCCTGAGCGGTTTGGACACAGGCTTCTACTCCGTGTACCAGGTAAGGACGACAGGTGCAAATATCAGACCCAAACACATCAGATCCGTTGCACTCGTCATGGACTCTGACTGCCAGCGGTCGGTTGGGGTCAGTGATGGCAGCAACCTCCCCCACAATGTAGACCGTCATCCCGCCAATGGGAGGCAGAAACACATGGCAATCTGGACGGGTTACCAGTTCCGGGAACATGCCTCCTGTTTGTTCAAACAAGGCACGCCGCAGATTCGACTCACTGACACCGAGCCGTTTAGCAATTCCAGGCAAATACCAGACCGGCTCGATCGCTGCCTTCGTCACCACCAGATCGCCCCCCGGTTTCAAAATCTTGCCGTCAACCTGGATGCGTCCTTTCAACACCGCCTCCTGAAGCTCTGGCATATTAATGTGTGCTCTGGTAATGGCGATCGTTGGGCGAATATCGTAGCCTTCCTGATATAGGGAGGTATACACCTCACCCACCAATGCGCCGAAGGGATCAAGGGAAATAATTTTGTCTGGATCGAACCAGGCAGGGTGGGGACCAATATGCTCTGCGGGCGAAGTGTTGGTCAGATCGGCACGGTGGTCTGACTGGAGCTGACCGCTGGCAACCGCTAATGCTCGGTAAACCCCATAGGAGCCAGAGTGAGTACCAATGACGTTACGATGAGCCGCTGTGGTTAGTGTGCCGATCACAGGTCCACGTTTGAGCGGATCAGTATTTCCCCAGTGAAGCGGTAATGGTTTTTGCCCAAACCGGGCAGGGTGGGAGGTGAGAACGATGTGCTTTGGCTTAATCCCTTTTTCACTTGGCATAGATGCTGTCCCTGAAGGTTAACCGTCATCCGTAGAGCGGATCGCTTGACTAAACGCCGATACCCATAGAATCGACACCCTCTTTACATCCATGAAGGTCTTCAAAGGCTCTGCGGCAACCAGCGTGATCCGGGTAGAGTCTAGATTTTACCAGTAGGGCTTGCCTGCTTGGGTGTTCCAGGCGGCAGAAAGGGGAGGGGGGAAAGAGGGGAAGTTGAAAGTTGAGAGTTGAGAGTAGGGAGTGGGGAGTTGAGAATTCAGAATTGAGAGTTGAGAGTTAAGAGTTGAGTAAGTTGACTTCCCCCTCACCCCTCTCCTCTCACTCCTCACGTAAAAAGCAACCACACCCCTACCAGGGCTACCATGACTCCCAAAATTGCTCGGAGGCTGACTTTTTCGCCCAGGGCGATCGCGATCGGAATCACAAATAGGGGGCTGGTCGCACTGAGGGACTGGGCAATTCCGGCGGCGGCATACTTGAGCGAGATTTGTTGCAGCCAAATTGCCAGGAATGTGCTGGCAAAGGCAGTACCGATCAGAGTTGTCAGGAGTTTTCGGGAACGGAGGGGACGAAATTCTTTCCACGATCGCTGCTGAAGCACGATCCAGACCAGTAGTACCAGGACTCCTGCCAGCAGGCGCACCAGCGTACTCCAGAGTGGGTCGATAGCGGTTCCTGCTAAAGCTGCCCTGGAAAGGACTGCCCCGCTTGCCTGACACAGGGCTGCCAGGAGGCTGAACCCAATTCCCCGCAGAGGATGAAATTGAGGGTGGGTGTTTTCCTCAGCCCGCTCAAGTACTACCCAGATAACTCCGCTAACGGTAAGGGCAATTCCCAACCAGGCAGTGATGGGCAGTTGTTCTTGCAAAAAAACCAGTGCCAGTACTGCCGCCAGTGGTGGAGCCAGGGATTCAATCACGAGCGATCGCCGTGCCCCAATGCAGTTCAGCGATTCAAAGTAGGCAGTATCGCCAATGCCAATCCCAATCGCACCACTGAGACTGAGCAGGGCGATCGCCGTAGTCGGTACCGTGGGAAACAATTCACCCCGTAACAGCAGCGTCAAAAGAATCAGGGCGATCGCAACCAGTCCCTTTGCCAGGTTCAGCATCAGCGGCGACAAAGACCGTCCAACGCCGGTATAAACCACGGAAGCTCCTGCCCAGATCAGTGCGGCAGTCAGCGCAGCCAGTTCGCCACGAAAGTGATAGACGAAGGTCATAGATTTTCAAAGTGGGAGTCGCGGATTTTCAGCAACTCCAGCGTTTGCTGAGGACTGACTAAGCCATTGGCACAGAGAATGCCAGAGGCGGCGACAGCGGGAACCCCAATTCCGGGCATGGTGCTGTCCCCGACACAGAATAGACCGGGGATGGGGGTTTGAGTACTGGGAAAGGTGGCTTGACCAGCGACAATGGCAGGTCCGTAGGTGCCCTGATAGCGACGCAGGTAATGGGCATGGGTTAGAGGGGTGCCAATTAGTTCCAGCACAATGCGCTGCCGCAGATCGGGGATGACACGCTCCAGTGCTTGAAACAGGGGTTCTGCCCGCTGGCGTTTGCGTTCTGTGTAGTCCGGATCTCGCTGCCAGCCTGCATAAGGCTCCAGGGTGTAGGCATGGACGGCATGGTGCCCCGAAGGCGCAAGGTTGGCATCCCACACGGATGGGATTGAGATCATGCAGGTGTTTCCGGGAGCGGTAATATCCTGATTGGCATCGTGAAGGACAACATGGTGCCCAGTCAGGGTTTCCAGTCCATCGGCACGGATACCCAGGTGGAGATGCATAAAGCTGGCGATCGCGGGTGTTTCCAATACCTGGTCGCGGTAGGAAGCTGGCAGCATTTCTGGTTTCAGCAATTGCGTACAGGTATCCCACCTGGTTGCATTGGAAATGACGATGGGGGCGGTCAAAACTTCTCCTTGCCGCAGACGCACACCCCTTGCCTTCCCTGCTGTCACCAGAATCTCTTCCACATGGGCATTCAGGCGCAACTCACCACCCCAGCGTTGTAACCCCCGTACCAGGGCATCCACGATCGCTCCGCTGCCCCCAATCGGATAGTCCACAACGGAACGAGAACGTTCACCAAACATGAAGGCAACTTCAGGTGCTACGGTTCCATTTGCCTTCAGCCCTGACAACAGAAAACACTCCAGGTCAATCAACCGTCGCAACCAGGGATCTTGCAAGTCTTTCATCAAATCGGCGACCGATCCCTGAATCTTACCCAGTTGGGGCAGTAGTTTCAGCAGGGATGGCAGGTAGCGGCTGATCAGAATTGGAATCCCATTCAAGTCGGCTCTTAACGCCAGGGCAGGGATGCCCTCTAACGCCTCATACAGGTTCAGCAATCGCCGCTCCAATCGACCGAGTTCAATGGCTCCCTGAGGGGTAATTTGGGCAACGGCTTCCCGGTAGCGATGGGCGTTGCTGTAGACCGGAAAAGTCCCTTCTGGAAAATGATAGTGCCCCAGGGGATCGTAGGCGATCGCAGGCACCGCTTCTCCCAGCACATCCAGAATTTGGCGGAGGGGATTTAGCGATCGGGGGTCACTCAAACCGCAGTAGAAGGAAGGACCCGAATCGAAGTGAAACCCGCGTCGGGAAAAACTGTGGGCGGCTCCACCGGGTATGGCATGGCTTTCGCAAACGATCACCCGTTTGCCATAACGAGCCAGCAGCGACCCAGCAGACAAGCCACCAATTCCACTGCCTATAATAATTACGTCTGCATCTGGTATCTGGCTCTGCATCGTGAACCTCGATTAAAAAATCTGCATCCTCAAAAGGTGCCTGCTTTGGAATTATTTCAGCTTTGACCCAACTTCCTGAACAGTCTAAACTCTGGCGGTTAAGGTTTTCTCTGGAAGCCCTTGCCGCTTGAAATTTGGAAATCCCAAATTAACATGATGAAAGAGACCCAGAACGATTGCCTAACGGTAATCAAAACCACGTTAATCAAAAAACAAGGTTAAGTAATCCGGGCATCGGGTTGCGATCGCCCCATACTTAACGCGAGACCTAACTCGAAGGAGAAAACGAATGGCACAGGCGAAACACGGTGATACGGTAAAGGTGCATTACACCGGTAAGCTCGATGATGGCACCGTGTTTGATTCTTCCACCGACCGTGACCCCCTGGAATTTACGATCGGCGCAGGAAACATCATTCCCGGTTTTGAGAAAGCGGTTGTTGGCATGGCTCAAGGTGAGTCTAAGACTGAGATCATACCCACTGAGCAAGCCTATGGTCCTTACATAGAGGAAATGGTAGTGACCATCGATCGCCAGCAAATGCCTCCTGAGATCGAGCCTGAGGTTGGGCAGCAACTCCACATCCAGCAACCAGATGGGCAGCTACTTCCCGTAATGGTGACCAACATTTCCAATGGAAACGTGACGTTGGATGCCAACCATCCTCTGGCAGGCGAAAATCTGACCTTTGATATCAAGCTTGTGGATATTGACGGCTAGCGATGCGATGTGCGACTTTGCTGAAATGCCTGCTACAATTGCCCCCCACCCTTCTCCTTGGGGAGAAGGGTGGGGGGGTGAGGACAAATTAGTTGCACAGACGAATGGGTACCTGCCGCGCTGCCAGATAGGATTTAATTTGAGCCACGGTTAACTGCCCATAATGCAGCAAGGACGCAAGCAATGCCGCTTCTGCTTTGCCCTCAGTCAATGCTTCATGAATATGCTGGCAGTTGCCCGCACCGCCCGATGCAATGACTGGAATTTCCACCTGTTCAGCAATCGTGCGGGTTAATTCCAGGTCATACCCTGCCTGGGTTCCGTCGGCATCCATACTGGTAACTAAAAGTTCTCCTGCTCCCCGCTTTTCCACTTCCTGTGCCCAGGTGATCGCATCTAAGCCCGTGTTTTCCCGTCCCCCACGCACATACACATCCCATCCTGGATGGTTAGGATCCTGTCGGCGACGAGCATCAATGGCAACCACAATGCACTGATTCCCAAAGCGATCGCTGGCACGGTCAATCAAACTGGGATCTCTTACAGCAGAGGAGTTAATGCTGACTTTATCGGCACCGGCTCTTAACAGTTGTTTAATCATTTCTACGTTTTGGATGCCCCCGCCCACGGTAAGAGGAATAAAAACCTGTTCAGCCGTGCGGTAAACCACGTCAATAATGATGTCTCGGTCTTCATGGGTGGCGGTGATATCCAGAAATACTAGTTCATCTGCCCCAGCGTCGTTATAGACCTGAGCCAGTTCTACGGGGTCGCCCGCATCTTTGAGATCAACAAAATTAATACCTTTCACTACCCGTCCTGCCTTGACATCCAGACAGGGAAGAATTCGTTTTGCCAGCATTTTGGGAGGAATCAGTTGAACTTCTGGATTCTATATCAGATAGATGGAGGAATATAGCGTTTCCCAAGGGAATAGAGTGCAGCAGCTTGGGGAAAATCCCTATTTTCAGAGCAAGCTAAGCTTCCGCAGGGCATCTCTCGCAGCTTGCTTCTCGGCTTTCTTGGTGCTGCTATCCTTTCCACTACCGTACTCATTTCCAGCTACATAAACTACCGATGTAAACTCTGGGTTATTGTCGGTTCCACCGGAACGGATAGTCTTGTATTCAGGTGGTTTACGCTCAGGATTTTCAGCAAATCCATCACTTAAAACAACCTGCTGAAACCGACCTTTCACGTTATCTATACTGTGAGAAACTGAATTTTGGGTTTGGGTTATAGATAAATCATTAACAACCTTTTCAAAAAAAGGTTCAATAAAGTCACGTACTGCCTCAACCCCAGAATCCAGGTAATAAGCACCTATAACGGATTCAAAAACATTACTGAGTAGAGAAGGCTTGCGCCGACCTCCACTATTATCCTCACCTTTCCCAAGTCGCATCCATTTACCAAGCTCTAACTCGGCTGCAAACTTTGCTAGTTGAGGTTTATCAACTAGATCAGAACGCAAATTGGTCAGGCTACCCTCTCTTAAAGCTGGATTCCGTTTGTAAAGGTAGTCACCGCTTAGAAACGTCAGGAGTGCATCTCCGATGAATTCTAATTGTTCATTATCCTCGCCAGTATTTGGATTCTCGTATTTGTAGGATGTATGGGTTAGCGCTTGATTAAGAAGGTAAGCTTTTTGGAAGGGGATACGTTTCAGCAATTCATCTAATCTTTCACGAATACGGGCTTCTTCAGCAGGTAAAACAGAAATATAGTGCACTTCCTGTCGTGCTTGCTCTTGAGCAAGCGCCCGAAGAACCTCTTGTTTCTGCTTTTCTACATCCGATACCTGAAAAGCCGACATAGACCTGAGTAACCGCAGCACACTGTCTACGGCTCGGTAGGTGTCGTCAGTTGAAAAAGTAGACTGGTGTGCCCATTGATTGCGAATTTCGATTAACTCATTTACAAGGGCACGATCAGGCTGGCTTAAGCTTTGGCTAAAGGTTTTATCCCATTCTCCGTCTACTATTCTTAACAGAACGGATACATCTTCGCGGATAATCTTCTCTGCTGGCTGTTTTGCTTTCTGATACTCTCGCAGATTGGAAGCGGCTTTTTCCATCCAAGTGTGACCGTGTAAAGCCTGCATTTTCTGTTCGACATATGAATACAAGCCTTGGCGTAGAGAGTTTAACGCTTTGCCAATCCTTACCCGATTGTTGACTACCACTCGAAAAATCTCCAAATTTGTCTGTAAATAACTTCGCAGGCTAGAACTACTATTCCTGGGATATCGTGTGTTTCAGATGCAGGATGCCGTCCAACTCTGGACAGCGCTAGGATAGGGTCAGAGGTGGACGCTTTGCCTGCTTTTCCAGGCTGAATTTCTGATTGGAGATGGGTTATGAGACGGCTAATTTGGGGTGGTTTGGCAGTATTGTTGATGCAGGGAGCCAGCGCGATCGCGGTGAAGGCTCAGACTCCGGCGGATATCCTCCCCCCCAGCCGCCCGCAGGGAACCGGCAACTTGCTCACCTACCCACCCGGCACCCAAATCTATCGCAATGGTGGCATCCAAACTCCCAATGGGCAGGTAATTTATCCAACGGTCGCAGTGCCTAAAGGAGATGGGACTACCACCTACTACTATTCCAACGGAACCCGAATTGACCTGAACCAGCAGTCTGTAAACCCAAGCGGCACCTATCTCACACCGGGCAGAATGAATGGGGGGGTGCGAACCCACCAAAAGATTCGGGTTTATCAGCCCCCCACTTTTCCAAGCAATCCAGCCAATCCAAACTTCTGAAACAGGTTGAGGTCGGAACGGCAGCGTTTCGGGTTTAATTGACCAACCGCTCTAAATAGCGCTCAATCAGCAGGACTGCCACAATGTCATCTACGGGACGGGGGATGCGACGGAGAGCCTGGGGAATTAGACTATCCAACCCCTTCGGAGGATACATTTTCCAGTAGCGATCGCGTGCCTCCAGGGTACTATAGCGCTCATCTACCAGGATAATTCGCAGAGGATCGGGCAATTCACTATTGAGCTTGTGTTTCCACTCTTTAGCGGTGGTTTGATCCCCCATCACCATCATCGTAATGGGGAACTTTTGCCGCAGTGCCTCAATCGTGGCGATCGCGGATTCAGTCGTCACAACCTCGTGATATTGCAAAGTACGGTCAACCCCCATCACCGCCAGACCGCACTTACGGCGACCGGGGTCAAATCCTAGAATGACAGGCTGATCAGACGTGGAGGAAGGACTAGAGAGCATGGGATCACGGTTGATTCAATGAGTTCACAGTTGAAACAGCGGCTCAATTTACGGTACCCGTCGAGGGTGTTGCGGTCCGAAATAAAACCTCCCCATCCTGAACTGCAATTAACTCTATCCTGAGAGGACCCGAAACGTAAGTAACCTCGGATGCAACCGCTTTTAGTTCCACCATCTGGTTATATTGCTTCAGTTGTGAAATGAAGATGATGAGATCTTGAATCCGCCCAATTTCTACCGAATCCGTCAAAATTCCCAGGCTACGGGCACGAAAATTGGCGGCAGCAATCAGCAAGTTAATTCGCTGCTGAATTTGTTCATCCGTCATTCTAGAAGGATCAACAGAAGTTGCCGCAACCACATCTCCCGCCAGGAAGATTGATCGGTTAGGAACGGCATCTGCAAATACCTGAATGGGGGTTTCTCCAACCAAATAATTGGCAGCCGAAAACACTCTAATCACATAATCTTTGCCATCGTTAATCCGGTTGATCAGTTGCTCCACTTCAGGGTTCGTAATTTGAATGATTTGTCCATTGGTGCCCGGTCGTGCCAGACGAATGGCGGCTCGGTTCGCTTCATTCAAAAGCTGGTCTACAACCTGTTTGGCTGTTGTTGTCGATGAAACTCGGACTAAGGCGGAAGCAAGAACCTGCCCGCGCTGAACGGCGACGTTGCCCTGGCGCAAACCCTGACGTTCTAGCTCTAGCTCCTGGATTTCTCTAGCAAGGAACGTTTGCTGCGCTTCTAGTTTTTGAACCTGCTTCTCCTTGTCTAGCACCTCCCCTTCTTTCTGGGCAATTAATTGGTTTTTTTCGACCTCCAGTTGATTAATCTCAGTTCGCAGTTGGTTTTGAGTCCGGACTAACTCTGCTTCTGTACGTGCCCTTTCTGTCTGGGCACGACTGCGCTCTGCGATCGCTGTCCTCACCGCCCGATCGGCTTCAACTAATTGTTGTTTACTGTCAGCCAGTTGCTTCTGTGCCGATGCCCGGTCAGCCTGTGCCCTGGTAAGTTCTGACTCTGCCTGGTTTTTTTGAACCTGGGTGTTATACAGCTCACCGCGAAGTCGCCTCAACGTTCTCTGAATGGCATCCAACTCAAACAGCCCTGTACGCAGGTATTCACTGGTTGCAAACAAGATGCCTAACGTGGAGGCGGCAATCACAGTACCCGTGAGAATGGTTACTAACGTCGCCGTCTTCCGGGGACGCAGGTTAAACAGACTGAGGCGAGCTTTGCCAATACGACTTCCCAGGCGATCGCCCACAGTGGCAATGACCCCGCCTAGCAGCAACACCGCCAAAATCAAGATGTACCCAGTGGACATTCACACTCCCGAATTGCCTGCACTCCCCAATAGCCTTGCACACACCACACAAAACCACCTACAGCCTACCCCAGGGTTTCTCAAAAAAACTACCATCTGCCCCCGGACCAGGCTTATCGCTGGTGGTAGATCAACCTATGCCCTAAATGGTATGATAGAAAACGCAATGGCGAGCGTAGCCAAGTGGTTAAGGCAGCGGATTGTGGTTCCGCCACTCGGGGGTTCGAGTCCCCTCGTTCGCCCTCCATTTATGTAGAGTGACTATTTAAGTGTCATTGGTGACAAATTGGTGTCATCGGGGCACATTTTTCGTTATGAAGACAAATTAATGTCGTGGAGTTAGTAAGTGGGTCAGTGCAATTTAGCTCATAAAAGTCAATTTTTGTAAAGTTGGCTCCAAACTTGCTTAGGCTGACGAATGTGCCATCGTCATAATTCAGGTATTCCTCAAAGGTCATGGGTTTAATGGCGATCGACATTGGGTTCACCTCTTACTCACTGACCTCAGATGCTCCAGCCGCAAACACATTGGTGAGAGATAGCTGCAAATTGGGGAAGGTTGAAGAGATGATGGGTTCCCCTGCCTGGAATCGTTTAACCTCATACTCACCTTCTACGAGGGTATAAACTGAAAAGGTCGGTTGTTTAGGATAGCCAATGTGCAACCGCCCTCCCAAACCCAGGTAATCTATAACCCAATATTCAGGAATTCCCAGTGCCTCGTAGTCCCGCAGCTTGGTCAGGTAGTCGTCCTGCCAGTTGGTACTCACCACCTCCACAACCAGACGCACCGAGGCACCTGATGTGATGATCGACTCCGTTGCCCAACGGGGTTCATTGTTTACAGCTTGCCGGTCTAAAACAATCACATCCGGTTCATAGCCTGACTCGCCATCAATGGAACGCACAATGCACTCCCTGGGAAGAAAGTACGGCAGCTTCAGCCGTGTTATTTCAACAAACAAGGAACCATTCAAAAAGCCTGCAATCTCAGAATGTTTCCCTTTTGGTTTTGGCATTTCAACAATCACACCCTCGTGGAGTTCATATCGCTGTTCAGAATTTTCCGGATACCAGGCGATGAACTCTTCAAAACTGACTCGGTGGGAAACTGCTTGCACCATTGCGATCGCCTCATTGCCAGGGCAAGAAAGCCCGTATGCCGACTGTTTCTATCAATTTTACAGCTTCCCAAACCGAAAGGTCTGTTGCCCAGACAGGCATTGCATCTGCCAAATTTTCCTGGCTTAAATGCCACTCCTAACCACTTCCAGGTTCAATTCTAGAACAGCATCCGATCGCTCCGTCAGAATAAATACCCCTGGGGTTGTCGGTTGTTGGGAGGCAAATGAATTGTTGTCAGGGGCATGTTCAACGCAGTGGATGAGCCAGCGATCGCCCCCCTGCCCTGGAACATTCTCAATCCTGTCTACCTCAACGCGGTAACCTCCCGTTGCCTGGGAAGCTGTCCTTATCTCAATCACCATAGAACGAGTGAAGTCAACCTCTGGAGCGGGAAGAGGCAAGAAATTTAAGTCTCGCTGAGGGCTGTTTTGCCAGAAATCTGTCCAGGTTTTCAAGTCACGAAATACCCGTAGCTTTGGGAATGACTCGGATTGGTGTGACAGCAATGGATTATCCAGCATCAAAGGTTCAAACGTAATGGATGAGTTCATGGTGATCACTGGCTAAAGAACAAATAGATCAAAGAAGCTCCCCCACCCCGAAGTGGAATAGGGGAGAGGGCGAAATTGTTAAACTGCACCTGCGCCGATCGCCAGAGCACGCCGCACGGCAGCATCCGCATTGACAAAACCGTGACCGTAGGTGCGATCGTAACCACGCGCACCCAGGTCATAGGCGGTTTCCGACAGAATGGTTTGCACCTGATGGGCAGTCAGATTGGGATTCGCACTCCAGACGAGGGAAGCAACACCCGTTACGTTGGGAGTTGCCGCAGAGGTGCCATTGAATTGAGTATTGTAGCCAAAGGAAACCCCATTCAACATTGCCGTTGCACTGGTTGCCGCGACCTCTGACGGTCCCATCAGGGTCAGCCCATTTCCGTAATTTGAACCCCACCAGCCGGGATAGGTAATTCGGGTTCCCGGTGCTTTCGGAACTCCATTGACATCGCTATTGCCCCAGGATGCACCCACCGCCATCACATTGGAGTAAAGTTGGGCAAGGGAAGCGGGATAGGAAATACCACTGACATCTTCATTCCCAGAGGCAATCACAAACAGTACATTCGGATTGGTTGCTACCACCCGTTCCAAGGCGGGGTGATAGCCAGTTCGACCCTGGGAATTGGGAATTCCTAAACTCATATTGATAACTAAGCGATCGCCCCGGCGGTTTGCCTCGTCAATCATGGATTGGCTCGCCTCTGCCAGATCCAGATCTCGGCGATCGCCCCCCAACACGTCCGCATTCAGCACATCTGAGTTCCAGTTAATTCCACTCATGCCGATTCCATTGTTACTGGCAGCCGCAATGATTCCTTGTACAGCCGTACCGTGAGATGAAGACCCCAAACCCGACTCAAAATCATCAATGAAATTGTCACCCATCACAAAGGTGTTTCGTCGCAGATCGGGATGTCCGAACCCATTTCGATCAACGCCTAATCCAGAATCTTGAACACCAATAATGACTTGTTCAGAACCCGTGGTAAAGCGCCAGGCATTATGAACTCCCATCATGTGTAAGTTCCACTGGGAGCTAAAACCAGGGTCATTGGGAGTCGTAGACAGATTGAGAATGCCATCGGCAAAGCGAATTCTGTCAACTCCCTCCATCAGGATCTGGTTACCATTGCTAAATTGAAGCACATCAAATACTCGCGTTCCATTACCAGGGTTGAACAAAACCCCACCTCCCCTTGCAGTTGCAAAGCTTCTAGCCACTGCGGTTGAAAAATAATCGGACAAATCCAGTTCATCCCTTCCTCCTGCTCCAAATTGCACGTTGCCGTTCCCTGAATAAACGTTGTAACGAATGGTTGGGTCATAGGTAAAGGTATCTGCACTCAAGGTTCCACCCACAACTTGCAAGATTGGAGCGGTCTGTCCGTTCATCAATTCGCTAATATCGAGGTTCAGAATCGATGCAGGCAGGATGGTTTCTGTGGAAGAATGGAGCAGCCAGGATTGGGTTTGACCAGTGAGGTTGTCGTACCAGGACAGGCTATTCTGCCCCGTGATATCGAACGAGATTGCATTGTCTGGAGCCAAAAGGGTTCCATTTGAGTTCTCAATTGAGGTAAAGAGGGGGTTGGGAGCGAGCAGATTATCCGCATCACTCGTTAAAACATGGCTGCTGTGCTTCCCAAATCGGCAGGTGGAAATTGGCTCGGATAGCTCACAGGAAGAAAGCAAGGAGCCTGAGGAATGGTTAATTGGCAGTCCTTCAGTTTTGGAGTACCCAATAGAACTTTTGCAGGCACCGAGTAGTTCGCTACCAAATTTGTACATGATGAATTCCTGTTGAAATTAACGACTAAACAGCAGCGCGCTCTGCTGTAGTGTCATAACTCCAGGAGTTGAAAAACATATGCAGAAGATTTACAGCCATTTTCATTTGTGTATGCCACACCGATCCAGTGTTTCCCAAGGATCTAACGGCATCACCTGTGTGGCACCCGTCTGAAAACCGCTGTAACTGCGGTTTTTGGAAAATCAATCCAAAAATTGCCTTGAGGAGTTAATGATTAACTCACGTTGTATATCTTTCTGTTGCTGTGGAGTTACATAAGTTGTAGGATGCGCGTTGTCGCCTCATGCAACGCACTCTCCAGATATTGCTGATCAATCAGCTTCAATAGAGTCAACTCCTCCTCTGATGGTGCTTAGGGGCGATGGTAAAAGCTAGAACGGGCAATGCCCAGCAGTTGACATTGGCGCACCACACTCAGTTGCGGGTGGTCAGGCACTACCAGGGCTTTTCGCTCTTCAGTCCCAACTGTGCTGACCTGCTGGCTAAAAAATCCCGTTCTACCTTCAATTGCCCAATCTGCCGATACAACTCATTGATTTGAGCTTGCTGGCTCTCATCGGCTTTCGTCGGTTCGCTCCCCTTCTCAAACAGGCTACTGGCTTCCTCTAACACCTGCCGTTTCCAGTTGTTGATCATGGTTGGATGCACTTCGTACTGGCTAGCCAACTCCGAGACGGTTTTCTCACCTCGAATGGTTTCCAGAGCAACTTTAGCTTTGAATTGAGAGCTGTATTGCTTACGTTTGTTACTCATGAACTACTCCTATCATCTTTTGAGTCTTTCAGAGCTTAACCCCCTGTCCAATTTTTGGGGACCACCTCAGAGAACAGGATTGATTCTGTTTAAAAGCCAAAGTTTTGTGTGTGGAGGCTGACATTCCGGGGTTTGAGGGTCAAGGATGGAGTTTTAAGTGGGAATACTGAGGCGTGGCTTCTAAAGCTTTGTCTTCCTGTTCACTCTGCTATTACTGGTTAGTTGCCTCATGCCGTCTACACCCGAAAGTCTCCAGAAATTTGTCCGATATTGCCAGCAGCATCTTAAAGGCGATGAGAAAGGAGAATCACAAAACTTTCTCGATCGCTTCTTTCAGGCATTTGGGCATGAAGGGGCGATCGAAGCGGGGGCAACGCTAGAGCAACGGGTCAAAAAGGGCAGTAAAAAGGGTAATACGGGTTTTGCCGATCTTGCCTGGAAGCCGCATTTGCTGATTGAGATGAAGAAGCGGGGTGAAGACCTCAACAGGCACTACGCCCAAGCGGTCACCTACTGGATGCAGTTGCAGTGCCCCAGCTATGTGATGCTGTGCAACTTTGATGAGTTCTGGATTTATGACTTTCGTAAACAGTCGGAAGAACCAATCGAGAAGGTTCCGTTAGAACGGTTGCCCCAACGAGCGGGAGCGTTTACGTTCATGAACCCAGAGTTGGATCGTCCCCCTGTGTTCAATAACAATCTGGTAGCGGTGACGGAGAAAGCCGCCGGACGGATGGGCGAATTGTTGACGATGTTGACCCAGCGAAAGCGCGATGCCGTTGATCCCAAGACAGCTCAGCGGTTTGTGCTCCAATGCGTGTTGGCGATGTTTGCAGAAGATCGGAAATTGTTACCAGAGGATCTGTTTATTGGCATGGTGCGCGAGTGTCTCGATCGCACCCGTCAGGGCAAACCCTCGAACACCTACGATATTTTAGGGAACTTGTTTCAGGAGATGAATCGACCGGGCATGACTCCGGCAGGACGCTATCAGGGGGTGGAGTATTTCAACGGTGGATTGTTTCGAGAGGTGCATCCCCTGGAGCTAACTCAGAAAGAATTGGAACTGTTGGAAGCTGCTGCATCCCAGGACTGGAAAGCGGTGCGTCCGTCGATTTTTGGCAATATCTTTGAGTCAGCGATCGGCAAAAGCAACAGCACCGAACGCCATGCCCACGGCATTCATTTCACCTCAGAAGAAGATATTCTCAAGATCGTTCGCCCTACGATCACGCGCTATTGGGAAGAGAAGATCGCCAACGCGACGACATTGGAGGAACTCTCTACCTTGCAGACGGAGTTGCGTAATTACAAAGTGCTTGATCCGGCATGTGGGTCGGGCAACTTCCTCTACATGGCGTATCTAGAGCTAAAACGGTTGGAGCGGGTGCTGCAAGACAAGGTTGATGCCCGACGGCGATCGGAAAGTGGGCAGGGGCAGATGAGCATTGGCTTTGTCACGCCGCAGCAGTTCTATGGCATGGATACGAATGCGTTTGCGGTGGAGTTGGCGCGAGTGACGCTGATGATTGCCCGAAAGGTGGCGATCGACCTGTGCGATATTCATGATCAGCCTGCTTTGCCGTTGGATACGCTGGATGAAAATATTGTCTGCAAAGATGCGCTGTTTACGGAGTGGATGAAGGCAGACGCGATTATTGGAAATCCACCATTCTTGGGTGGAAAGCATATGCGGATCAATCTCAGTGATGAGTATATCGATCGGGTGTTTGCCCGTTTCCCAGATGTCAAAGATTCGGTTGATTTTTGTGCCTATTGGTTTCGGCTAGCCCATGACCACATTGGTGAGAAGGGTCGTGCGGGATTGGTTGGCACGAACTCAATTAGCCAAGGAAAAAGCCGGACTGCTGCATTGGATTATGTCGTGCAAAATGGTGGCGTTATTTATGATGCAGTTTCGACGCAGGTTTGGTCAGGTGAGGCAAATGTTCACGTCAGTATTGTGAATTGGGTTAAAGTGCCCTCACCCCTAGCCCCTCTCCCGACTGGAGAGGGGGACAAGAAAGATCGGCTCCGACTCCCTTCTCCTTCAGGGAGAAGGGTTGGGGATGAGGGGGATTGGGATAAAGATATTTCGGACTTGGCAGGACGAACCCGACAGATTCCACGGGAGCTATTACAACGCGCAAAAGAACTAAGAAAGAATCAAACATCCCCAGAAAATATACTGTGGGAATGTTTGCGCGATCGCCGTCTTCTAAACGCCAAGTTTCGCAGGCAACACAACCTCAGCCAGTTCATTGCAGATTTCTATTGCCATGCCGCCCGTTTGGTCATTGAGTTAGATGGCGGTATTCATGAGTCACGCCAAGTTGAAGATGCCGATCGCGACCAGTGGATGCAAGCAAATGGCTTTAATGTTCTGCGCTTTCGGAATGATGAGGTTTTGGAAATGATTGATCAGGTTTTGGGGGCGATCGCGGAAATTTTGGAACCCTCACCCCTAGCCCCTCTCCCAGCGGGAGAGGGGGACAAGAAGACGAGTCGTTTCCGGCTCCCTTCTCCCTCAGGGAGAAGGGTTGGGGATGAGGGTAAACCCACAGCCACACCACCAACCATGCTCTGCTACCTCGACAATCAACCCGTCCCCTACATCAATTCATCCTTAAAAGCGGCGATCGATGTTTCCCAAGCCGTTCGTCTCAAAGCTAATCTCAATCAATGCTTTCAGGGTGTCATTCCAGTTGGTAAGGGGTTCATTGTTGATGAACAACAGGTTAATCAGTGGATTAAAGCTGACTCCAAAAATCAAGAAGTTCTCAAGCTTTTTTCAATGGGTGCTAATTTAGCTCAAAACCCCAATGGATTGCCTGAACGCTGGATTATTGACTTTAGTAATATGCCAGTTGAGGATGCTGGTGATTATAAGTTGCCTTTTGAACACGTAAAACTCAACGTGAAACCGGAGCGTGAACAAAATCGTGAAGCAGTGATGCGCGAAAAATGGTGGAGATTTAAGCGCACTAATGAAGCTATGAGAAAAGCACTGGCTCCACTTTCTCAATGTTTTGCAGTACCTAGAGTCTCTAAATGGGCTATCTTCATCCCCTTCCCATTTAGATGGTTACCTGGCGATCTTAATGCTGTGGTTGCATCCGATGATTTCTACATTCTTGGTATTCTCACCTCAAATGTTCATCGAACATGGGTAAAAGCACAAAGTTCTACGCTGAAGGGTGATACCCGCTACACTCACAACACCTGCTTTGAAACCTTTCCCTTTCCCCAAACGATCCCCCCTGCCCCCCTTCACAAAGGGGGTGGCGATAGCCGGGGGGATCTCATCACCGCCATCCGCGCCACCGCCCAAGAACTCCACGACTACCGCAGCGCCCAAATGGAGAAAAAACAGTGGGGTATCACCAAACTCTACAACGAATACTTCCACGAACCCACCAGCCAACTCTTCAAACTCCACGCCAAACTCGATCAACTGGTGCTGCAAGCCTACGGCTTTAACCCAGACGATGATTTGCTGGAAAAACTGTTGGCGTTAAACTTAGAATTAGCAGAGAAAGAAAAGCGGGGAGAGGCGATTGTAGGTCCCTGGGCACCACAATAAACTATCAACTGCGCCCCAAATTAATTCGTCTCCACTTTGTCAGAGATGAGGTTATCGCCTCATGAAGCTCCCACGGATCTTCACGACAGCTAACTCGCTCAAGCCCTTAGCAAATTTGGCTATGAGGTGAGTCGTAATAGCCAAGCAATCTAGTCCACAATTCCGCGAATCTTGACAGCATCATCTTGCAGTTGCACGTCCTGGATGCCAACCCGTTCCAGGGGGATTTGCTGATCGATGCGTTCCTGTAAGCTGGCTTCTGAGACACCCAATTGACGGGCCACATCGGCAACAGAGAGTCTGACATTGCCAATCCGAAGGCGGGTGCCATCCAGCTTTAGCTGTCCGTTGGCGATCGCTGGGGTTCCCTCAACTCCTACATACACATCCCGATCTGAAAGTCCTGGAAAGGCTTTCACCAACTGCATAAGCGCGTCCTGCTCTGTTTGGCTGAGGGTATGGGTCGGCAAATTTGCCAGGTTAATCACTGCGCCGCTCTCAATCTTGCCCTCGGCAATCTGGGTACTGATCCGTTTCACCGCAGGCGTGAGATTTTGAGAATCGGCAACCCGTGCAACTTGTGATGCAAACAGAGCGTTGAGTTCTGCCCCGTTTAGTTCCACTTCTGCACTCCCATCTGGGGCTGGTTGAACGCTGGAGAGTTTGGCATCAACCGTCTGCTCTGCCTGTTGAATGGCTGCCCGATCGCTCAGGTCAATACTATTGGCAGCCACCGCGCGATCGCTATACCAGTCTGGGAGTCGGGTTGCCTGGTACCAAAAGTAAAGCGGACCACTAACTAGCCCAAGTGAGATACAGGCAAGGATGATCCAAAAGGTCTTCTTCATGGGGTAAGGGGAGGAGGGAGGCTGGCTAGTACTACATGGGATTTTAGGAAATTCCAGAATGTTGTAGCAGGGGGTAGGGGGTTAGGGCTAAGCACTTGCCTATTAAACGGACAAAGTCGAGCTTATCGACAGTGGAACATCCGCACCAGGCAAACCTCTAATCAGCCCCTTAGGAATGGAAATAAATAAAGTGGAGTTTTTGCGGGAGGGGTTTAGCAATGCTCAACCCGTACAACCCAGAAAATGTTCAAGTTATTTAATTCGGGTTTCTTAGGGATATGCCTGCAAATAAAATCCCAGTTTGAAGGGGGTGGATGGGTGGATGAGTAGGGGGATGTTATTTCCCAGCCAGTCCCTTACTTGTCTATATAGAGTTCCTGAATGAGTTGCATATCCCAGTAGGATGCCTCAACCTTATGACCATCTGGATCGCGGACAAAGCAACCATAGTAGGGGTCGCCGTAATCGGGTCTGGGACCCGGAGCGCCATCATCTATACCGCCAGCCGCTAAGGCAGCTTCGTGGAAGGCATGAACGGCTTCTTTGGTTGGGGCAATGAATCCGATATGGGTCCCATTTCCAACGGTTGCGGGCTTGCCATTGATCGGTGTCTGCACCCAAAATTCTGGATACTGCTTTCCATAGGCAATCGCATCTGGGTGTTCCATAATCCGCTTGCAACCCAATGCTGGTAGAACAGCATCATAAAATGCGATCGCCCGTTCAAAATCGTTGGTGCCAATTGAAATATGCGAGAGAATGCTGGGGCTATCATCCATTGGATCAATCCTCCAAATCCTATCTGCTATGCTGCCTCAACATAGCCTTTTTGTCGAATCGGAATTTGGATGACAAACTCGGTTCCCTGACCAGGAGTTGAAAAGCATTCCAGGGTGCCCCTGTGTTTTTCTGCAACAATTTGGTAACTAATGGACATTCCCATGCCGGTGCCCTTGCCAACGGGTTTGGTGGTGAAAAAAGGATCAAATATTCGTCGTTGAATGTTTTCAGGAATGCCGGGTCCATTATCTGCGATCGCAATTTGGATGTAATCGGTCCCCAGAATTTTGGTACGGATGCGAATACGGGGTGCAGGGTACGGAGTATGAGGTTCTGGCTTTTGAGTAGATTCCCATTCCGATACCCGGTTCCCAGTTCCCGGTTTTCCACAGCCCAGCCCCTCCTCCAGAGCATCAATCGCATTTACCAATATATTCATTAACACCTGATTAAGCTGTCCAGCGTAGCATTCCACCCGTGGCAAATTACCATATTCCCTAATGAGGTGAATCTCAGCATGATCAGACTTTGCCTTAAGCCGGTTTTGCAGAATCATGAGCGTGCTTTCAATCCCTTCGTGGATATCCACTGCTTTCATTTCCGCTTCGTCCATGCGGGAAAAGTTGCGTAATGACATGACAATTTTTTGAATCCGTTCTGCTCCGACACGCATAGATACCAGCAGTTTGGGCAAATCTTCCATCAAAAAATCAATTTCAATGGCTTCTGCTTCTGCTGCAATCTCTGGAACTGGATGGGGATAATGCTGTTGATATAGCTGAAGCAGGTGCATAAATTCCTGGGTATATTGTGCAGCATGGGAAAGATTGCCATAGATGAAATTAACTGGATTGTTGATTTCATGGGCAACGCCAGCCACTAGCTGACCCAGGCTTGCCATCTTTTCACTTTGAACAATTTTTGACTGGTTCTGGCGCAACTGTCGCAGCGTCTCGCTAAATTGCTGCGCCTGAGCTGCTGAGGCTTCCATCAAGGCATGGTTTTTTGCCTCGCTTTCGGCTAGTTTCTCCTCCAGGTGCCTGGACTGGATCTCAATTTGCTGACTGTGGGCGATCGCCTGCTGAAGCTGGGTTTGCTTCACCGCCAGTTCTTGCGCCAGTCCTTGTACAAGGCTCTGCCAGCAGTCGTCGCGTCCTTCCTGCATCTGCTGGCACACTACCATATCCAGGGCAGAGGGAAAGCCCTGCTCATTTCCGTTTTCTTGGATGGAAACCATTGTTAACACCTCTTAAACTCTTAACCGTCAAAGCCTGGAACTGAACCCAAGAAGTTTTTGGATAGGCTTTTAAGCAGCGGCTACTTGATCGATTGAGCAAGCACCATAAGCAGCAGGGTCAAAACCCTCTGGGAATTGGGTTTTCTGGCTATACAGCGATCGCTCCAGAAGTGCTCCATCCAGATTGGCACCCCACAGATTGGCACCACATAAGTTGACTGCCCGCAAATTTGCCCGCGCCAGAAGCGCACACTGCAACTGAGCATCCTGCAAATTTGCCCCTTCCAGGTTTGCATCTGGCAAATGAACCCTTCTCATGCGAGCCTGACTCAGGTTCACCTCACTCAGATCAGCCCCGGACAGGTTAACCCCATCAAGATGGGCTGCAAATAGCTTGCTCCCGTTAAAAACAGTGTCTTGAAGAGTGGCTTCGATCAGTCTGGCGTGGCTCAAATTTGCCCAGCTTAAGTTCGCATTTGTGAGATTGGCAGAACGCAAGTTAGCATTGCGCAAATCGGCGGCACTAAAGTTACTTGCCTCCAGATTGGCTTGACGCAAGTTGGCACCTGACAATTTGGCACCACTGAGATGAGCCTGACTCAGATTTGCTTTGACTAGAAAAGCGCCCCTTAAATTTGCTTTGGTTAAATCCGCCGCCGTCAAATTAACGGTCCCCAATCGGGCAAAGCTCAAATCCGATCCTCGCAAAAATGCCTGGCTCAAGTTTGCTTCTACCAAGTTTGCTCTGCTTAAATTGGCAGAAACCAGATAGGCAAAGGGCAAGTTTGCCGCTGCCAGGTTTGCCCCGACGAGTTTCACTTCCGCCAGGGTTGCCCCTGCCAGATTAATCCGGGCAAGGAAGGCACCGGGAAACGCTCGCTGCCCTTCTAAATACTGTTGAAGAAATTCATGGTCTTGCATATGGTGCAACTGGAATTTTCCAGCAACTCTACCTGACGCTAGACTTCCCGCCATGAAACTTGGCTGAGACAAATCTGTGAGTTTCTATACTTAAGTTCAAAAAAATATACGTAGCTCCCATCTTTGAACTGTAGGGTGAGCCTGTATCAATGAGCCAGGTAGATCCCACGATCGCCCTTATGATAGAAAAAATGACCGCCTATAAAGACCATCTAATTGTTTTCAGAAAATTAGTTTCTAGCAAGGAAAAGATGGATCGATGGCTAAAGCAGGAAGCGGGCGATCGCGAGTAAACTAGATGAGATTTTGTCCTTTTTTTAACTCATTCCTAAAACCGCAATCCCCCATTACCGATTCCCGATCACCTGATCAACCCTACTTTAGTAAAACCGAGTCGCTGGCTGGAGAACCCAGATGCAATTGCCCAACCATAGAGTGCAGAAAGTAAAAATCTTTGTCACTGTTTTCTGCTTCCTCGTCATCCCCCTGATTCTGCTATGTCTGGCGATTCGTCCAGCTTTTTCTACCGATACTCCAAAACACCATACCGATCTCAGTTTTCCACCGTTGCCAGAGGTTAAGGTGCCGGAGTATAGCCGGTTTCAGCTTGCCAATGGGATGGTCATCTATTTAATGGAAGATCATGAACTGCCCTTGGTGGGCGGAACTGCACTGATCCGCACAGGCGATCGCCTGGAACCTGGGGATCAGGTAGGGCTGGCAGGCATTATGGGTACTGTGATGCGATCGGGGGGAACAGAACGTCGTTCAGCGGACGAAATCAACGAATTCTTAGAGCAACGGGCAGCCTCGATAGAAACAGGAGTTGGTGAGGTTTCTGGAAGTGCCAGCTTTAATGCCCTCAGCGAAGACCTGGAGGAAGTGTTTGATCTATTTGCCGAAATTATCCAGGAGCCAGCGTTCCCCCAGGACAAACTTGACCTGGCAAAAACTCAGACACGGGGAGGGATTGCCCGTCGCAACGATGATCCTAATGGCATAGCTAGCCGGGAATTCCGTAAGTTAATTTATGGCGAGGACAGCCCCTACGCCCGCACCGTTGAGTACACCACCCTCGACAATATCTCCCGCACTGACCTGGTGAGTTTCTATCGCCAGTACTATGCTCCTGGCAATGTCTTGCTGGGCATTGTTGGAGACTTTGACAGTCAGACCATGCGCAAACAGGTCGAGGAAAAATTTGGCAAATGGAACCCCTCTGGGGAACCCGTCAAGCAAGCGCCATTGCCCACGGTCAGTCAGGCGAAGACTGGCGGCGTGTTTTTTGTCAATCAACCACAACTCAGTCAAAGCAGTATTCAGATTGGGCATATTGGCGGAGTCATGAACATGCCTGACTACCCGGCACTATCGGTGATGAACGGGGTTCTGAATGGTTTTGGTGGACGGTTGTTTAACGAGGTGCGATCTCGCCAGGGCTTGGCATATACCGTCTATGGCGCTTGGAACCCCCGTTACGACTACCCGGGTTTGTTTACTGCCGGAGGACAGACCCGCTCTGATGCCACCGTTCCTTTGATTAAAACTTTGCTCACAGAGATTGAGCGCATTCGTACCAGTCCCATTTCAGAAGCCGAGCTGAAATACGCCAAAGACTCTGTCCTCAATTCCTTCATTTTTAACTTTCAAAATCCTAGCCAGACCCTTTCTCGCCTATTGCGTTATGAGTATTTCGACTATCCCAGGGATTTTATCTTTCGCTACCAGAAAGGGGTAGAAGCGACCACGATCGCCGATGTGCAGCGGGTTGCCCAGACCTATTTGAACCCAGAACAGATTGTGACGCTGGTGGTCGGCAACGAGCAGGCAATCAATCCGCCCCTTAGTAGTCTCACCCCAGACGCAAAGGTGACTGCCATTGATGTTTCCATTCCTCCTCCTAGCAAGAGCTAGTGCTCTGTCAAATTTAATTTGACGGCGTTGCAGAGTAGAGGTGCGAATTAGGGGGAATTTTCATGCAATGCAAGGGGCGAGGGGACAGGAAATGTCTGAAAGCCCTTCTCATTGGGGAGAAGGGTGGGGATGAGGGCACATTAGTTGCACATCCCGTTACTAGCTATAACGATAAATTACAATCCAAACTCCCAGTCCGCCTACCAGAGATCCCACCAGGGCAAACGCCCAATTCACTTTGTATCGCTCTAGAGTCAAAGATGATGGTTTGCCATTCTTCAGGAATTGCTGTGCCTGAAGGAGATCTACCTGAATTCTTTCCACATCCAGGGTATTACCAAAAATCAATTCGTTATTCTCCCCCTGCCAATAGATGGCATATACTTTGCTGTCATAGGCATTCATTGCTTCTACACGACGAACTATTTGCAGATTCTTTAACAAAATCGTTTTGATGGGTATCCACCAAAAAAATTTCTCCTGCTTCAGGCAATTTACAGGCTGCTTTGCTATCCGTTCACATGTGACAGAAGAAGTCTGGGGGATGCCTTCCCAGATAAACAGTAGACCGATGATGGATAATACGCCACCGACAACTATAGATAAGAACCGTTGCTTCATACGGGGTGGTGAATTATCAGGTTCATGATTGAACTACAAAAGATGAACTAACGACTCAAGCAATAGCTGATTCTGTTCATCGGTGCCGACTGTGATCCGAAGTTTGTTTTCTAAACCGGGTTGCTTAAAGTAGCGCACCAAAATCCCCCGCTGTTTCAATGCCAGATAAAGCCCTTCTGCGTTGCCCTGGGGGGGCTGTGCCAGCAAAAAGTTGGCTTGAGAGTTCCATAGTTGAAAACCCAGTTGCTTGAGACGGGTTGCTAGCTTCCCACGGGATAGCTTGACCTTTTCAGCACATGCGTTTTTATAAGCCTGATCTCGCATGGCGGCTGCACCAACCAACGCCGCGATCGCATCCACATTATAGCTATCCTTTACCTTAAACAATCCACTCAATAGGCGGGGATTTGCAATTCCAAACCCCAACCGTAAACCCGCCAGAGAGTACCCCTTCGAGAGGGTGCGGATGACTATCACATTCTCAAACTCATGCACCAAAGGGAGGGCGGTTTCTGCGGCAAAATCCACATATGCCTCATCCACTACCAGCACACCAGACAGTTTGGTTGCCAGTTGGTGCAGATCGGGGATTGAAACACTATGCCCGGATGGACTATTGGGTGATGCAATAAACGTCACTGCACCATTGGCTGCAATCAGTTCTGCCAGCGGCAACTGAAAGTTTTCACTATAGGGAATTTCAACCAATTCAGCCGGTTGCATCTCAGTTAACGTGCGATACAGGACGTAGGTGGGGGTAGGGTAAACCACTGATCGCCCCCGCTCTGCACAGGCACGAATGATTACATTCAACAGTTCATCACTACCATTGCCCACAATGATCCAATCTTTGGGCACGGTTAATGCCTCGCTGACCGCCTGACGAAATTCATTGGCATAGGGATCGGGATAGCGTCGTAGCCATTCAGCATCTAGACTGTGCAAAACGGCGATCGCCGCGGGTGAAGGTGGGTAGGGATTTTCATTGGTATTCAGTTTGATGATGCGAGTCCCTGGCTTAGGTTGTTCACCGGGAATATAGCCCGTCATCGCATCTACGCTGGAACGGAAATAGCTGTTCATGCAGAAATCAGTTTGTTTTGCATTGGGTGATCAAAGGCTGGTTTGGCAGCAGTTGGCTCTCGTAGCGGCTATAGACTATCTGAGTTGGCGACCAGGAGGAAAACCAGTAGAGGTCTTGAATGACCTTTTGGCAGTGGGTTTCCTCTGTTTCTGCCAACTGAACTAATGCCAGATTATTTAACCCCACGACTTCATTTCCATCCTGAAACCAGCGCGTCTTCCAGAATTTAAAGGGCTGGAGCCAGCGCCAGCGAGCATTTTTTTTCTGTACTGCCCTTGACAACAACCACGGTAGAACCACCCCAAAATCAGCCGTCTGAGCCGGTTGTCGGGGTATCCACTCCAGCGCACAACCCCAGTCAGGGGGCGTGGATGGCGGTGGGTGCTGCAAAGCAGATTTGCTCTGGGAATTGCGATGAAATCGCCCCTTGGCAAGCTCAATCATGGCTGGGGGATCAGTCCAGCCTACCCACTGACGCACAGGTTCCGGCAGTAGCCACTGTTTCAAGCGGGTGTGAATGATCTGAGTTTTGGTTTCTTCGTTCTTCCACGCGCTGGCAGTTAACTGAATCAGAACAGCATCGGGTTCTGAGGAGTTAGGGGCTATCCCTGTATGGGAGAGCCGAACCATCGAACTGTAGTGAATATCGCCTGATAAAATAATGACCTGGCTCCGTTGCTCAAACAAGGTAGATAGAAATTTTGCCAGTGCTTCATAGTTAATATTCCAGGCATCTCCCACATCGGTTGAAAATACTTTGTTCCGCCGTAACTGCCAGTGATGAATCCAGTCAATCACCTGTAGTTCAAATAAATTGGTGGGAGCGATGACAAAGGTGATGGGAATTTCCGCATCCGTTGTTTGCTGTAAGGGTTGTAAAAGTTGTTGCTGAAAAGCCTGGGGGCAGAGCAGCATGGGAGGCGCGATCGCCTTCTCCGCCGCCGGATAGCCGCGCCAGGTGCGGGTGTCCAGAACAATCACTTCATGGCAATGACTCTGTAGGGTGTAGTGCCACGGAATTGCCTCTGGATCCCGTTTTAGCACTAATGCAGAACCATCTTGAATAAATTCAGGTAACCCGGTGTGCGGATCGGTGAAGGGCATACCCACGTAACGGGCGATCGCATCGTAAGCCTTGCGATCAGTGCCTTTAGAGCTAGACCAGGCTTGCGCCGCTGCCAGCAGTTTTTCACCGGATCGACCGGCTTCAAACTGTTGGGGAGTATTGCCCCACGCCTGAAACATCGCATAGGCTAACAGCGCATTTTGTACTGCCCGTCGTCCCAGAGGTCGCCCATACACCCGCAAACACCATGCCTGGTTCAGGTTCCAGTCGTCGCTCACGTCATGGTCATCAAAAATGCTGTAAGTCGGAACATTGGCAAGTGCCCGTTGGACCTTCCAGAGGGTGTGAATGAATTGCTGCATGTCTTTCACTTCCCGATCCCAGCGGCGACTGGCTTTGAGATCGTCGAGTATCTGGTTCCCTTTGGGGAAATGCGTCACCCAGCAGACGGGCGACCATGCCAGCAGGTAGGAAGCGTAAAATTCGCCCAGGCTGAGGAGGTGACTGTTGACTTTGAGGGGCTGGTTGCCCAAACCCGCTGTGAACCCTGCCTGCTTGGTTGCAACGCTGGCTCGTTTACCGGCAGGCAATTGCTGGGGGGTGTAGTAGACCACGTCCGAGGGTTCTTTGGGTCCCACAGGCAATGACTCTTCCCAGCCCAGGAGTAAATCTCCAAGCCGACTGGCAACCCAGAGTAGTGGGTCAGCCACATCATCGGCATAAACCTGATCGCCCGTGAGAAAGAGTTGGTGGGGACGAACTTTCGGTTGATCGGCAGCCTCTTCAATCAAACAGTCGAGTACGACCAGGGCATCAAACCCATCCCCGTGGGGCTTGCGGCAGGAACCGTGGACAATGCGCAAATCTTGAGATCCAGGTGGTAGGGCAAAGGTGGGTTTCTGATGCTGAAAATAGCTGACTGTGATATTGGGAAACTGGCTGGAACACAACGCCTGCTCCAGGGTGTGCTGGGTTTGGTGCCTCTCATCCGTAAAGTTGAGATCATAGGCATAGAGGCGATCGCTGCTCAGACAGTCGCCCACCTCAGAGCGGGCAATCACCGCTACCACATGGAGAAATTGTCCCAGGGCGATCGTAGACCGTTGCCCTGCCATGACGGGATTGCCCAGCACGGTGCCATTGTTTGTCGTTTCACAAACGGTCAGGTTAACCTGGCAGGCAGACTTCAACGCCACCCAGACTGTGACTGATCCAGGCTCCGTATGTTGCAAAACAGGACCCGCCAGAATTAGCGGCAAATTCTGCAAAAAATTATTTTCAGGTTCGTTCGCCATGGCAAACTGCAAAAAAAGGGATGCCTTTCAGCATACCGTCAGGTGGGATAGAGCCGATCCAGTTCCAGGAAGGTTTGCAACAGAACGTTTGCACCCTGAGCGCACTCCTCTGGCGAGGTGTATTCATCTTCAGAATGGCTGATGCCGTTCCGGCTGGGGACAAAGATCATGCCCATGTCTGTAAACCGTCCAATTTCCTGGGCATCGTGTCCGGCACGGCTAGGGAGATAGGTATAACTCAATCCCTCACGTTCACACACTTGCTGAATCACTTTTTTAATATGGGGAGCCGCTGGCGTTGGCAAAATGTGCAGGGTTTCGCGTAGGGTAATCTCAGTTCTGGTAGCCGTGGCGATCGCATCTAACTCTTTTTTGAGCAAGTTGATCAGATATTCCAAATGCTCCTGGGATAGATCCCGCAGATCAATTCTCAACTCAACCCTACCTGGCACCGTATTGGTCGCATTGGGTGAGACATTCAGATAGCCAACGGTCGCCACCTGCTCACCCGGAATTGCCACCGCGATTTGATTGACTGCCAGCACAATCTGGGAAGCCGCCACCAGCGCATCTTTTCGGAGATTCATGGGGGTGGTACCTGCATGGTTCATGCGACCAATGACCGTGACGGCAAAGCGGTACTGTCCCACAATGCCATCCACGACTCCTATGGGCACCCCGTCATATTCCAGAATGCCACCCTGCTCTACGTGCAGTTCTACAAAGGCGGCTATCTCAGAGTGGTAGCGCTTTGCCGAATGAATCCTTGACCAATTCCCACCAATTTTTTCCAGACAGGGCTGAATTGGCGTACCGTCTAATCGCACATAATACTCGGGTCCTTCTTTAATTTCTCCTGACATTGCCTTGCTACCCAGGACTGAGCGTTCTTCATCGGTGAACACAATCACTTCCAGGGGATGGCTGAGCCGAAGGTTATGTTCATTGAGCGCCCGTACCACCTCAATCCCAGCCAGCACCCCTAAACAGCCATCATACCGACCGCCGACAGGCACCGTATCAATGTGGGAACCTGTTGCTAGAGCCGGTGCGCCCTCACAGGTTCCGGCATACCTGCCAATGATGTTGCCAGCCGCATCAATAAAAACCGTCATTCCCGCTTCCACCATCCAGGACTGAACCAGTTGGCGAGCCAGCAAATCCTCTGTCGTAAACGCAACCCGGCTAATGCCGCCATTGGGCAGTTTGCCAATTTCTGCCAATTGATAAAGACTGCGGTTGAGGCGATCGCCATTCACCGTCAGCATCGGTAAAACTGCCATGATGATTCCCCTTCATGTATTTTGATTGGCATGCCTGTTGTGTTTTTTATAGAGTCAATCAGAGAAAGGGCTGTATTAAAACATACGAATTGGAGCCAATCGGAGGAGTACAAAAAAAATGAACCAGATCAGTACGGGTGCAAAACGAGTGTTTATCTGTGGTTCTGCCCTGCGGGGACAGCCTGACCACCACAATCTCCAGTCTGCCATGTTTATTCGAGAAACCCGGACTCGTCCCACCTACCGGATGCATTCTGCCGAGAATGATTGGCACCCGGCAATTTACGAAGTGACGGCAGGGGGCATCTCGATTCCGGGAGAAGTGTATGAGTTGAGCGGCGAACAGTATGAAAAATTACTGGCAAGCGAGCCACCCCATATGTATCCAGGTGACATTGTGCTGGAGGATGGCGAGGTGGTGACAGCGATTCTGTACCCGCAGGCATTGGTCGAGCAATATCACTGGCCCGATATTTCGCCTTTTGGCGGCTGGGCTGCCTACAAAGCCAGCAAAAGCTAAGTTCCAGATCTGCCACTTTGACCCATAACCTAGTACGATGAAAAGGCTATCTGTGGCATATCTGATCTGCTGATTCATAAGGAGAGCTAAATTGGTAGAACCTATTCTCTCAGGCATTGTGCTTGGCTTAATCCCTATTACCCTTGCGGGTCTGTTTGTCGCTGCCTATTTGCAGTATCGACGTGGCAACCAGTTGGGTCTTTAACTCTCTAAAACTGGAAAGGTAGTACCAGGCTTTGGATTCCTGGCTTCTTTAGAGAAGCCAGGAATCTTGGCGCAGGTTACTGCTCAGTAGGTTCGAGTGAGCCGGAATGGAGGCAGACAGTGGCTTCGTTGAGTCGCAACCCTAATCGAGAAAAGATTCAAATCCTGCTTAAGCGGACTGTCCCATCAGGAATAGGAGGTACGGGGTTTGTTTCCCTCCTGATCATCAATAGGATGGAGCCTTCAACAAATTCTGATAACTCTGGGCTTTTTTTCTTAGTAGTATTTGGCGCAGGGATTGGATTAGTTGTAGGCATTTGTATAGGCTTTTTGTTTGTCCTACTAAATAAATTTTTGTTTGAATTTGATATTGCTTATCGGTTAAATGTCTTTATAGCCTCTACTATTTCATTTTTAGTTGGCTTCTTACTCTACGGATGGTTAATCTGGGTTTCGCTTAGCAGCTTTAGCTTTCCATTCGGCTAACCATTTATAACAACGGATGGAAGCTGAATGAAGCGGATGGAAGTCGAATGAAATAGCCCTGACATTAGTCGTCAACAAAAAAGATGTCCGATTTGGACTGCTCTTTGAATGGATAATTGAGTGGAAGGGTGACGGTAAAGGTTGTTCCCTTGCCTAATTCGCTGGCGATCGCAATTTGCCCACCATGCAAATCAACACACCGCTTTACGGTTGCTAACCCCAAACCAGTCCCCTGCACAACCCCCACATTAGAGGCGCGGAAAAAAGCATCAAATAACCGTTCTGTCTCTTCAGCAGGAATGCCAATTCCTTCGTCTTTCACTTGTAAATGGATAGAGTTGGCATCGTAGATCAACTTGAGTTGAACGGTACCCCCTCCAGGTGAATATTTAATTGAATTAGAAACCAAATTTGTCAGGATTTGGCGCAATAGTTTCTGATCAATCCACACCTCCTGCGCGAGTCCCTGGCTGGAAAAAGACAATGCGTAGCGATCTCCTGCCGCCAATTGAAGGTCTGCCATCAGTTTCTGGCTCATGGACTTCAAATCAGTCGGTTGAGGTTTGAAATCCAGCTTGCCTGCGTCAGCTTTACCGATTAACAGCACCTCTTCCAACAATGAAGTCATATGCTGAACCGCACTGTGAATTTGCTGAAACCGCTCCAGTTTTTCTTCAGCAGACCATTCATAGTATTGAAGCAAGTCCGTTGCAGATTGAATCGTGGTCAGTGGTGTGCGGAATTCGTGGGAAATCATTGAGACAAAGCGTGATTTGAGTTCGTTGAGTTCCCGTTCCCGGTTGAAGGCTTTACGAATTTCTTCCTCTGCCTGCTGGCGTTCGTCTTCGATCTGTTTGCGTTCGCTGATATCAATGCAGGAACCGATGTAGCCTGCAAACCTGCCTTCAGGAGTAAACCGAGGTTTGCCCCGGTCTAGCAACCAGCGATATTCTCCATCTGCCCGCCGGAGACGGTATTCTATTTGAAATTCCTGGCGAACTGCAAATACTGACTGATAAGCGGAGAGGCGAAACTGAATATCATCTGGATGGATGCCGGTTGCCCAACCGTTGTTGCATTCTTGTGCGTGGGTGCGTCCTGTGAAATCTAACCAACTCTGGTTAAAGAAATTGCACACCCCATCCGTATCTGCCATCCAGAGCAGCATTGGGGCGCTGTCTGCCATGATGCGAAACCGGGACTCACTCTCACGCATGGCAGCTTCAGCCTGCTGCCGTTCCTGGATTTCCTGATTTAGCAACTCAACCGTACTGACCAGTTCTACGGTTCGTTCTGCGACTCGTCGTTCCAGTTCAGTGTTGAGTTTTTGCAGGGCTTCCGTTGCCCGTTTGCGCTCCAACTCAGCCGAGGCACGGGCGGCAAACAGGCGCAGAATACCTTCAAATCGCTGGCGATCGCCGATGGGCTGGCTATCCAGAATATAGAGATCACCCAGGGGATTGCCAGCCGTGTCGAACAAGGCAGCGCCCAGATAACTAACTGCTCCCAGGGTTGCTAATGCGGGAACATCAGAAAATAAATCTGGGGTGGGGTCAGGGCAATGGTGGATTCCCTGCTGTAAGGTCGTTTCGCAGGGAGTGAGGGCAGGGCTATAGCTCAAATTTGGTTGAAGTTGGTGGTCAGACCAAAATGCCAGCGTATGCAGTTGGCAATCGAGCCGCTCGGTGACAATTGCATGGCGAACGCCAAAGACCTGGCAAATGCAGCGAACCAGTGCCGGGAAAAAGTCGTTGCCCGTGGTGGAAGCCGTCCCCTCCGCCAGGTTTTGGAGCGCAATTTCGGTCTGGATACGGGCAGTAATATCGACCCCAATGCCCAGAACGCCGCAGGTTTGGCTTTCGGGTAACCAAATGGGTTGCTTTTGCCATTGCAACCATACTTCGCCACGGGCTGGATGGATCTGCTGCTCTTGGGGAATGAAAAGGGGCTGCTGGGTGCTAATGACCTGTCGGTTTTGTTGCAAAAATTGTTGAGTCATTTCCGGCTGAGGATGCACATCCCCATCTCGGATGCCTTTCAATTCTTCAACTGTTTTGTTGTAGTAGTGCGCCATCGCTTTATTGGCAAGCAGATAACGCCCATCCCAGTCTTTAACGAAGATCAAATTAGGGGCGGTATCGATCACCGTTTGCAAAAATTCTTGTTGCTGGGTAAGTTTTTCTTCCGCTTGTTTTCGGTCAGTAATGTCCTGTCCAACAGCTTGGTATTCAACAATATTGCCCTGCTGATCAAAGATTGCCCGATCGGTCCATTGATGCCAGCGAACTTCCCGATTCGATAGGATAATGCGATGCTCATAGGTAATCTGGGGGTTTTCCTGGGAGAGGGAGGTGAATTGCTGGATGATGAAGCGGTGCTCTGCTTCAGGAACTCGTGACAGAAAGGAAATGCCTAAGAGTTCCTCTGGCGAACAGCCAAAATAGCGGCAATAGGCTTGATTGACAAAGGTTAAGGTCGTGTCGGGCAGGAACCGACTAATCAGTTCAGTCTGGTCTTCTACAATTGCCCGGTAGAGGGTTTCGCTTTTCTTTAAGGTCGCCTGGGCAGCTTGTAGATCTGTCAGTGCCGTTTGCGCCTGGTGCAAGGCTGTTGCCTGCTGAATGGCGATCGCCACCTGCCCCGCCAACTGGTCTAATAACTCCAACTCTGATGGTTGCCAGTATCGAGGATGGGAGCATTGATGGGCAATCAGTAAGCCCCAGAGCAAGGGAGCGGAGCAAGGGGACGAAATCCTTTCGCCATTGGCTGTCGCCGGTTGTCCGTCGCTTCCCTGCGGTTGCCCCCCCAACAGAATAGGGACGACCAGATTTGCCTGCACCTGAAACTGTTCCAAAAGCTGGATATGGCAAGCCTCCAGCTCAGCATGGTGAATGTCGGCGATCGCCCGCTTTTTCCCGTGACGGTAAACCTCCCCAACCTCGCCTTCAAAACACGGTTCGGCAATTTGCAGACCCAAGGTCGTTGACCATCCCGGTAGTACTGCCTCAGCTACAATTTTGCCGCTGATATTGGTATCAAACTGATAAATAATCACTCGATCAGTTTTGAGAAATGCCCGTACTTCCTGAACAACAACGGCTAGGATATCCTCCAGTTTTAACGACTGCCGAATTTTTAAGGTAATCTCTCCGATCAGTCGCTGCTGTTCCTGGCTTTGTTCAAGCTGCTGCATCAGGCTGCCTCGTTCGATGACGCTGTTCACAGCACGGCAGAGCACTTCAGCCGTCAATTTGTCTTTTAATAAATAGTCCTGAGCACCGCTTTTCATCACCTGCACGGCAAGCATTTCGTTGCCGCATCCGGTTAAAAAGACCACTGGAACCAGCCCCTTGCCAGTTTGTAGTTTTAACTGGTTGAGAAATTCTAGTCCGTCTGAGGCGGGCAGCATGAAGTCCACCAGAATTGCATCTGGCATTGTCTGTCGGCATAGCACCAGGGCTTCTGATACCTGTTCGGCTTCCAGGATGCGGTAGGTGTAGCGAACATCTGACTGCAAAAAACGGCGGTAGATGGCTCTATCGTCAGCAGAGTCATCAATGATCAGAATGGTACGGCGATCGTCCATGTAGAGTATCGGTCAGGTTGAGGGTTTGATTGGAATTTGAATCATAAAATAAGTCCACCCTCCAGAACTGTTAACCTGAATGTTGCCTTTCATCTGCTCTACAAACTTTTTGACCAGACTCAGCCCTAAGCCGGTTCCTCCCTGTTGCCAGCGATCGCCATTGGGGACGCGGTAAAATCGGTCAAACAGATGCGGCAATGCACTGGCAGGGATCTCAGCCTGATTCTTGAGAGCGATCGAAACGAATGGAGGATGGAGGGTCAAGGCTGATTGGCTGGCTTCATCCTTCATCCTTAAGCCTTCAGCCTTTCCCCGCCCCACCTCCAGGATAATCTTGCCACCGGGAGCCGTATATTTACAGGCGTTGTTCAGCAGTTCGGTCAAGATCCGTTCTAAGCTAAACCGATTTACGGTAACGGGTGGTAAGTCTGAATCCACATCGACCTGTAAAATTTGTTGTCGTTGCTGGGCACGGACTTCAAAGGGTTCTGCGATCGCGGCAACCCAGTGTTGTAGATGCAGGGTTTCTATTTCCTCCAAGCAGGTTTGTGATTCCAGGCGCTGTAGGTTGAGCAGCTTATCAATCAGTTCCACTTCATGGTTGCAGGCGGTTTGCAAAGCTTCCAGGTAAAACAATTGCCGCTGACTATTTGGCTGGGTCATTTGCAGCAGTTCAATTGACATTTTCATGGTTGCCAGGGGGCTGCGGAGTTCATGGGCAACGGTGCTCACAAAGTCATCTTTCAACAAATTCGACTGCTGAATTTCCTCCAGCTTTTGCTTCAACTCCATCACGGCTGCCTGTTTGGTCAGTCGCGTCGAAACGGCTTCCAGCAGATCAGTCCGGGTGAAGGGTTTGGTCAGGTAGTCATCTGCACCCAAACTCATCCCCCGACGAAAGTCGCTACGCTCTGACTTGGCAGAGAGAAAGATAAACGGAATTGAGTTTGTGGTTGGGGATTGCTGCAAGACTTCCAGGACACCGAACCCATCCAGCTTGGGCATGGTGATGTCGCAAATAATCAGGTCAGGTAAGTGTTCTTGAGCAGACTGCACCCCTGCCTGACCATCTTCGGCGGCGATCGCCTGAAACCCTTCTGCCTTCAGCATCGCCACCAGATTGATCCGAACCGGCGGCTCATCTTCAATCACTAAGATTTTGGGCATGACTGAACTGTCTCCGTGATTCAAGCGTTACAGGGAAGGATGACGGTAAAGACAGTGCCAACCCCCACCGAGCTTTCCACAGTAATACTGGCAGTAATATCGGCTCTGCGGAGTTCAACACATTTTTTGACAATCGCCAGTCCCAGTCCGGTTCCTTGAATGGTGCTCACATGGTTTACTCGGTAAAATGCCTCAAACAAGTGTTCCCTTTCATGGAGTGGAATCCCGATTCCTTCATCTTTTACCCACAATTTCACACAATCTGTCAAGTATTCAAGAGCCAGTTCAATGGTTCCACCTTTGGGGGAGTCTTTGATCGCGTCGTTCATCACTGCAATCTCTGCGATCGCTTCAAATATTTTCCCTGTGGTGAACCTAGTATCTGACCCCGATCGTAAATCAAATTCCCACGCAGAAAAGTGTGCTTGACCCGTCCCGTTAACTCCATTCCTTCAAAAGGGGTGTACCCTTGTTGTGATAGGGATTCAGACGCACGCACCACAAAGGTTTCATTGGGATCTAGCAGAACCAGATCAGCATCATAGCCAATAGCAATATCGCCCTTTTGAAATAGCCCAAATCGTTGAGCAGGATTCCAACTCAATAGCCTTGCCATGTGGTTATAAGACAGACCCCGCTTACTCCCTTCACTGAAAATTCCTGAGAGCAAATACTCCGTACCACCAAAGCCAGACTTGGCCAGCCAAATATTATCTGGATCGCTGAGGTTAGATTTTTGCTCAGCCGAACAGCAGGCGTGATCACTGACGATCCAGTCAACTTGATCCTGCATCACAGCATTCCATAAATATTCAACATCTTCTCGTGGTCGAATGGGTGGATTGACTTTTGCCCATTTACCTGTCGGTGCTTCCACATCGAGCAAGAGATGACCCACGGTGACTTCTCGCCTGAAATTGATATGGGGAAAGGTTGCCTGCATCATCAGAGCTGCTTCGACTGCCTTGCGGGAACTGAGATGGAGCAAATTAATGTTGACACAGTTCGTTTCGTGCGCCAGATAGGATGCAATGCAAATGGCTAACCCTTCTGAGTGGGGAGGTCGAGCCGCACTGTAGGCATTTAGACCAGTCAGGGACGAATCTTGCTGCACGATTTTGGTGTAGGCATTGAGAATATCGGCGACTTCGCAGTGGAGGCTGAGGCTGATCGAATCCTGCCTGGTGGGATAGCGTTCCCTCAACTGAGACAGACTCCGCATGATGAACTCAAAATGGGCAAAATCATAGCGATCGCCCTGGTTGATCATCAAAAATAGATTCTGTTGATTGGAAAGCCCATGCAATCCATACCCACCGTAGAACATAAAAATTTTGAAGGAGGCGACCCCGTGCTGCTCAAATAACCACTGCATCTCGTCAATATGCTGCGGGGCGATCGGGGCGATGTGATAGCCGTAATCCACAAAAAAATTGCCTTCTGATAACGCCAGCACCTCTGGAAAAAAATCTTTGTACGAGCCACCTTTATTCAGGTAATACTGACCCGTGCGGATATAGTTCAGGCTGGTGGTTACTCCCCCCATTGCGGCTGCTTTGCTTTCGGCGAGCGCATCCCGGTCCAGGGGTTGATAGATGCCAATGTGCATGTGAGCGTCAACCACCCCTGGAAAACCGAGCAGGTTCTGAGCGTCGAATACCTCCTGTGCCTGGTCAGGGCTGATTTCTGGTGCAATTTGGCTGAATTTACCATCCTTAATACCCACATCAAGGCGATCGACCGATGATTGATGAGGACGAACCACCCGCACATTTTTGATCAGTTTATCTAGAGTAGGGGTTTCAGACACAGGACCTCTTGTCAGCATCCGCTAGATCAATTTTTTATCAGGCTGCCTAAAATAAAACTTTTAGAATGAAATTATAGCGGTTTGAATTCAAGCAGATTCAGGAGAAAAGGTGATGGAACGTTTTAATGAGTACCATTTAGACCCCCAGCAGTTTCCTTTTCTAACCACGCTGCAAAATAGCTGGCAAGCAATTCGGGATGAATTTACAACTTTTAAGGATAAAGCCTCTGAGGAGGAGTTGAAGTTTGCCTTCGACGTAATGGGACCTAAAAGTAAAACAGTAAAGACTAAAGGTAATGCAAAATACAGTGCTTTTGGCGTTTTATTTCAAGGGCTGTTGATTGAAACCTATATTCAAACGCATCACATTCAATATTCTCAATATGCGTCGCAGGATATAACTGGAAAGGCGCTTAAATTAAGAGAAAAATACTTCCCGGCGTTAACTGAGGCGATCGAAGTAACCAATTCAATCAATGACAACATTCTGAGAAATGTTTATTTTGGGACATTTCATCCAGGGCTAGATGTCAAACTGCATGTGAACTACAACCCCCATATGAATCGTGGTTATTTAGGGTTGATTGTGCCCAGGGGAGATGTCGCAATGAAAATATGCCATGACAAGCTCTACTGGCATGAAGGTGAATTTTTGGTTTTAGATCACAGCTATCCCCATTGTCCGCATAATTATACGGAGTACGAAAGAACTGTTTTGGTTGTCGATTTCTTTAAGACGGATCAGCCGAGGGCAGACCTGATACAGATGGAACAGGAATTAGTCGAACAACGAATGCACGAAAATCCCTACAGCCTGGGTGTTTTTGGTAAGAGCGATAAAGCTCAAGCCGAAGACTTCATTAAGTATGGTCTAAGCCACCAGTTGGAGTGGGATAAAGCATTAGAAGCTTAACGTTCCGGCTGAGCGGCTGGTGATAGCCTTTGAAACTCAACCAACCAACTTGCGGCGTTCCGTTGCAGTGGTAAATTTGATTCCTGCTTGCACTTCTGCGGGATAAGCAATAGTGCCAAGCCTCTAACCAAATCCATAAAAGCGATTCTCAAAAGGACTTTTGCGTCCAATTTCAAAATGGGTGAAAACGGCTTTGGACTAAATTTGGACTAAATTTAACAGCGCTTTCAGGACGCATTTAGAACAAGAATGCCGGTACCCGTGTTCGCCCATGAAGACGTGGGTACAAAAACGATCTCATGATCTCGTTTGAGTCCTGCCGTAAGTCTTATATTGATTCTCATCGTCTCATTTGAGGCAAAGAATATTTGCCGCCAAATGTTGACCTCAAAACCTCTCATTTGCCACAGCACGCCCCATCTCCGCTTGAGGATGCTGGCAGAAACTCACTGGATTCAAAACCGCCATAGCAGCATCTGTTTCACCAAAACGAAGCTTGTATCGCTGCCTTGCCGTCCTGGCTCAACGCTGGAATTAAATCATCTCATTCGTCCTATATAAGACTCACTTTAAGCCTTATTTTGAGTCTCAGTTTCTCATGTAAGACAAAAACTTTAAAAATTGTAACCTGCTTTTGTAAGCTTTATCCTGGAAGCGGTATGGCAAAGGGCAGTCTCAAGATTAAGCCCATGATATGTAGCCTGTAGCCCAGACAGTCTCTTTCACTCCTGTCTGCGTTTGGGTGAGACTCGCGTTAAAGCGTGTTACCTGGGATATAAAAGCGGGTTCGCGAAAAGAGCCTGCGATCGCCTACCCGGAATCTCACCGGAATCTTATGAATAAGGTGTTAGAACCTTCTTGCAGCCTATCTAAAAAGCCTGACGACCTAAGCTCAGTCCCAGACCTCAAAAAATCGGATACGCTCTAACCTAACTGTGCTTTACAAAATGTCCTCCCATGAAACCCACAAATTTGAAAGGCTTCTATTCTCCCTTTAGTGCCCTGGTTGGTGTTCTGGCAATTGGTTTCACATCTCCGTTGATCGCCTCAACCGCCCTGGCACAGAAACCAAACTGCACCACCCCCCAGACCCAGGCTGAAATGAACGCCTGCGCCGGATTGAGTTTTCAAACCAGCGATCGCGAACTCAATCGGGTCTATCAAGCACTGCTTCCCAGCCTTTCTGGTCCAAGGCGGCAAAAGCTGGTCAATGCCCAATTGCGCTGGATTCGGTTCCGCGATCATGAATGCACCTTCTATGGCAGTCTGGCAGAAGGAGGCAGTATGCAGCCAATGCTGATTAGTGCATGCAAAGACCAACTGACCCAACAAAGAACAACAGATCTGAATGCATATTTAGACGGAATTACCCTGTCAGTGAACAGCAACCATCAAACCGCTGATCGCAAACTCAACCAACACTACCAGCTACTTCAGAAAACCCTATCCCCCCAGCGCAAACGACAGTTAGAAACAGCCGAGCTTTCCTGGATCAGCTTCCGAGACAGCACCTGTGAATTTGAGACAGGCAGAGGCGGTAATACAGCCCGCGATCGTTGCCTGACTCGCCTTACAGAGCAACGAAATCAGCAGTTGATCAAGTACCTCGAAACAAACAAAGCATTATCCAGCAGAGGATTGTTTACCCAAAACCGACGGTCTCAATCGTCTCAAATGGGTCTCATTCCTAGTCTCAAGGTGATTCTTAAAATCTTGAATTGGACTTATTAAAAGAAGACCGGAGGTCGCGAACCGCAATTGGGAGTCAGTGGTTAGTAGAAATGGCTCAAATCATCAAAAGTGGTATTGGATGGCGTATTGGTTGGAATCCAGATGCAGAGGTTTTCAAAGGACTGGTCGGGACAGATGCCTGGGCACTGGAGTTGACCGAAGCAGAACTGAATGATTTTTGCCGGTTATTACATCAACTGGCAGAGACAATGGAGCAAATGAGCAGTGAACTGATGGATGAGGAGTCCATCGCCTGTGAAGCCGAAAGCGATCTCCTCTGGTTAGAGGTAGAAGGGTATCCCCATGCCTATAGCCTGCACCTGATCCTGCTCACGGGAAGGGGGGGTGAAGGTTGCTGGACTGCTTCAGCCGTCCCTGAACTGATTCGTTCCGTTCAATTATTGAAAGTGTTTTAGCAATAGCAGGTATGTTATATTTGTTAAGCACATCGGGGCGTAGCGCAGCTTGGTAGCGCACTACTTTGGGGTAGTAGGGGTCGCAGGTTCAAATCCTGTCGCTCCGATAGCAAGAAAGCCTTGAGAGGTAATACTCTCAAGGCTTTTTTAATTTAAGAATCCTTGAGATCAGAGGTGAATCTGAAGCGTAATCTGGAACGATTTAGTGCGATCTGGAGCGTTGATTGGGGGAGAATTGGGGGAGAAATGTTGCTGTTACCCCAGCAGGAGTTTCCCCCCAATGCCTCGACTGAAAGCTTCAAAAGGCAGTGTCACTGTACGTTCTACCGATGGTCGTCTTTATCTCCGTTGGAGTTGGTCGGTTGAATTGGGGGGGAATGGCAAGCGATTTGAGATTGCCACGGGCTTGACTGATACAAAAGCCAATCGCTCAATTGTGGATTTACAAGCCAAAGTGATCGAACGGGATCTAGTTAATGTTTATTCGATCCCACCTTGAGAAAATATCGGGGCGATCGGGTTGGGGCACGATTGACCGTGGTTTCTTTGTTTGAAAAATTTATTGACTCCAAAACTCCCTGCGTTTGGAAAGATACCCTGATCAAATTACTGGGGAATGCTGACCCACCTGAAGGAGTACTTCAAGTCAAAGGGAGCCAGGGACATTGGGGAAGAAGAATCGATCGCCATCATGGAACTGTGGGCGGTTCATCCGTCGGTAAAGAATTTTTGCCCTCCGGTCTTATAGCCCTATGTCCTTTCCTGCTCCCTCTGACAGTGCGATCGATGCCAGCCTGGATCTGAACCGTCTGGTTAAGAACCCTGCTGCTACCTTTTTCATGAGAGTTGACGGCAACGAACTGGTTGAGGAATGCGTCCATTTAGGAGATCTGTTGATTGTGGATCGCTCATTAGACACGGTGCATGGTCGCCTGGTCGTTGCTGCCGTCGTGGGGAACTGTTCATCAGACGGCTTCATGTAGTCGATGGGACGCTGAAACTTAAGCTACCCGGAGCTAATGTCTATCACTCCGGAGAATTTGAGGTGTGGGGTGTAATTACGACTGTGCTCCACTCTGTCTAGCAACAGTTCTCACCGGGACCATGCGCCCTAAAATCATTGCCCTTGCCGGACTGCAACAACTTCTTTGTCTCCTGCGAAAAGGTCTTTAATCCGGCATTGGAAGGCAAACCTGTTGTGGTACTCAGCGGGAATGATGCCTGTGTCGTAAGCCGTTCCCCAGAGGCAAAAGCGATCGGTATCAAAATGCAGGCGATGGGGTCTGAGGTGAAGCGCTACGTCAAAAGCCACGGACTTTGCATCTTCTCAACCAACCCACCGCTCTATCGGGATATGTCCCGTCGGGTGATGCAGACACCCTCCCACTACTGTCCGAATGTGGAAGTCTACTCAGTTGATGAAGCATTTCTGGACTTGACCGGGTTTAGCCAGTATGACCGGGTGGACTATGGGTAGCAGATTCGGAGAACGGTGAAGCAGTGGACCGGCATTCCTGTTTCCATTGGCATTGCTCCCACGAAAACACTTGCCAAGATCGCTAACCACATGGCAAAAGCTGATTCCAGTAGCGGCGGAGTGGTGGATCTGACCCAGCGATCGCTCCAAGATTACGAGAACCTGGTGCGTCAACACCTGAAGAAGCTGGAGGGGGCTACCCTCGTCAAGTTCAGCACTGACCAGCCCAGAGTTTCCTACCTGTTCTACCCGGACTGCGATCGCGAACCACACCCCTGCCTCCGTACCAGTATGCAGATTGACCTGCAAGATCTGCACGTCAGCTACCGAGACTATGACCCAGAGGGCAACTCACCTGTGTTACACCAAAAGGAATTACTGGTGCAGTCGGACTATCCGCTCTATGAGAAGTTTGCCAAGCTGAGTCGGCAGGAGGCGGATTGGGGGTTACTGGATGATTTGGGAAAGATGAGCGGTGGCGACAGCCTGTGCGTCAGCACGCATCGGCGGGGCTGGCAGAAGTGCTTGGAGGAACACTGTGCAGAGTTGAAAGGGTATCGAGTCGTGTGGCGAAAGGATGCTGATACCTATCGGGTAAAGTTGATGCAGTCAATCCAACGACAACGTAAGGTTGAGTCCTGAGAAAGAAAAGAGAGGATGAATTGACTAATTTATGTAGAGTCTAAACTTAGAGAATGAAGAAGCGAGCAACCCCAATCATAACAATAAGGGTTAGGTAGAAGGGATAGATAGCGAATGACAAAGTTGCTTGCAATGTACAAGTTAGAACATTGAAGCCCTTTAAGGGAGCTACTAAAAACAAGTCATTAGCTCCTACTGTACCAGTGTGCAATCGCCGAACAAAGTCATTATAGGTTGCGCGAAAAGCCCTTTCCTGTCCTAAGTAGTAAGCGTCAAGGACAAAGAAGAGGATTACAGGAATTAAAGCAATCCAAGCATAATTGGGCTTAGCTTTATCGGCAATGACAACAAGAATACCGGAAACCAGAGTAATACACCAAGTTTTACAGTTCGCACTGTTACCCGCCATCCGAGAAATAATACTTTGCAGAATATTCAGGTAGCTCTGTACCGAACTGGATTCAGGAGCAAGGCTACCTGCCGTTTGTGGGGTTTGATTCGGACTATTCATTTTCCTGCCGCCTTTGCTGCATTCTCTACCCATGTATTGAAATTATTGTACCCGTTATCAAACAACCAGTCATAGGTGGGGTAAAGGCTAGACGGTTGCACACGGGTGTTTGCCATATAAGAAAAGTTGCTTGCCTTTTCAATAGTAAAATTCTCAAAGGGGTTAGCCCCCTGATAATCCTTCTGTCCTTGGCGGTCACTAATGTTATGGATATATATTCCTAACATCCCATTGCCACGCTCGAAGCTTTTTTCAATTTCATAATTGACCCATCGACGCTGTGAAGTTTCAGCACCAATTAAAACAACAGTCACAGTTGTGCCCTCCAGTCCCTTGTTGATCAGCCTCTTAAGTGCTAGTTCTCCATCTCGCTTGACTTCTTCCCAGAGGGAATGATCCCAGTAACCAGACGAGTTGTAGCCCCCTCGTGTTAAGAAGTGGTTACGAACTACGTTGACCCGCCAGATATCACGTTGGTAATGAAAGCTGAAAAAGACACTTCTAGCCATAGTCAAGACACTAAATTAGGACAAATGTATTATATTGGCAAATTTGTTCAAGACTGTAATTAGTGGTCAAGGTCAAAATTGGAAGCAAGGCAATACAAACGCACTGATCGACAATAATGTTTTTTTGAGCCAAATTATACTTGCGGCGTTTGAGGGCAATCGATGGAAGAGGCTAGCAATTCAGGGCAAGACTTTCCTTCAGAAGATGGCAGAAGTAGTTTAAGTGATAACAACGGAGGTTATGCAAATCAGGAGGATTCTGAGGAACCTTCTGAAGAATTGCTTGCTGATGATTCAGATGATTCAGATGATGCTGAAACAGCAGTTGGTGATTCCAAAACTCGGACACGTCGTCGAAGAACTCAGCGCGATTTCCCAGCAGCGCCGTTTCAGGAAGCGTTAGAGTTGGCGCTAGCTATTCAGAAGCATGCATCAGGTCAAAGAACTCGTCGGCTCACACTTTTTGAATTGATGGGACGTTCTGCGGACAGTGGTACAAGCCGTCAATTAGTGACTAATTCTAATAAATATGGTCTTACCACTGGTGGCTATACAGCCGAGTATCTTGAACTTACACCAGATGGCTACACAGCTACGGCAGATGATGCATCGGAACGTGAAAGAATTCGAGCGCGCTTTAAACTTGGTATTGAGCGAATTACACCCTTTAAGAAGCTGCACGATCGTTATGTCGATAATCGATTGCCAGCAAAGAACATTCTGGTTGATTTCTTGAAAGATGATGGAATGAATTCTGAGGTAGTATCTGAGTGTGTTGAGACTTTTTTATTAAATGCAAAGTTTATTGGTGTCTTACAAAATATAGCTGGTGCAGAACGGTTAGTAACTCTGGATCATGTCCTCGATCAAGCACCCTCTGCATCTCGAGCAAATTCACCTGCTTCCCCAAAAGTATTACCAGAGACACCTAAGCCCAACGATAGTACATCAACTAGCTTAGTCTCTTCATCTTCACAATCTTCGGAAGATCCCCTAAGCAATGTTTGCTTTTACATTACCCCCATTGGTTCAGAGGGTTCAGAGTTCCGTATGCATTCGGACCTGTTCCTTGGCTCCATTGTCGAACCAGCACTCGAGGAATTTGGTTTAAAGGTAGTACGTGGAGATCGAATTGAAGATACTGGAATGATTACACGGCAAGAGGTACAGTATGTGATGCGCTCACGTCTTGTAATTGCTGATTTATCTTTTCATAACCCTAATGTATTTTATGAACTAGCACTTCGTCATGCCTCGGGGCTGCCAACAGTACAAATCATAAGAGCATGTGATCAAGTTCCGTTTGATGTTGGACAAATGCGAACTGTTCGCATTGATACATCTAGCATTTACACCCTAGTTCCGCAATTAGAGGTATATCGTGCTGAAATAGCAAATCAGGTACGACGTGCACTTGAAAGTTCAGAAAAAGCAGATAATCCTTTTACTGCTTTCTATAATGCAAAATAGAGTGGCAATATGTAGATCTTGATAGTGCAGTTATTAGCTCTGCTGCTTAATCCATTGTTCGATCCCTTTTTGGTTGTGACTCCTCCCTCTGTAAATACCCAAACGCCTTGCTTTTGCTTTGTGCTATAGCTGATATGGATGGGTCGATCGCCCCCATAGTAGTACAGCGAGTCAAACGGTAGCTGCTGTTCTAAAATCCACTCTACGAGGCGATCGCTCTCCAACCCCAGAATCCAAAAATCGCAGGCAGCACCGAGGCGAACCGTGCTTTAAACTGGAAATGCGATCGCTCAAGCGGAGGCAGGTATGGAATCATCAGTTTATCAAGTGAATGCTTTTTGGGATGAAGAAACGGCGGTCTGGGTTGCTACAAGCGAAGACGTGCCAGGACTTGCAACCGAGGCTGACACCATTGAGGCTTTGAGTCAAAAATTGCGAGATATCATTCCTGACTTACTATTCAGTAACCATGTCATCTCCGCTGATTATGCAGGAGCGATCGCGGTTCAACTAACCAGCCATCGTCAAGAGTTAATTGAGGTCGCTTTGTAGATGGCTACCTCTTTGACATCCGCGCTCAAGAAGCTGCTTCTGGAGGCTGATTGTGTCTTTGAACGGCAAGGCAAGGGAGATCATGAAATCTGGTATAGTCCGATCACCGATCGACGATTTGTTGTCGATGGTTCAATCAAATCTCGTCATACAGCAAATGCTGTTCTCAAGCAGGCAGGATTGCCAAAAGCGTTTTAACGCTGATGAAGTCAAATATGGAAAACAACTTATTGCAACGCATTACGCATAATCCAGATATCTGCCACGGCAAACCTTGCATTCGTGGATTACGTTATCCTGTCGAGTTTATCCTTGAACTTCTGAGTTCCGGCATGACGACTGAAGAAATTCTTGCTGACTACGAAGATCTCGAACCTGCATTCAACAGTGCTGTTTCGGTAGAGGTGAGATCCTTACTAGCATCCACCAGGCGAATCCGAGGAAAGTCACTCAGAAGAGCAACTTTCCGTACAACAGCCTCGATCGCACCTCTACCTTAAACGCCCAGACCTCAAAATACTCACAATCAACCAGAGACCTAGAAAACTGGCGGAGAAGAACAGCACAACACTGACCCAAAATAGCAACCCTGCACTTCCACTAGAAAGGGTGAGGGCAGCACCCATGATTAAAGCACCCACTAGAACACTGAGGGAAAGCCGATTAGCAGAGTCATCGACGCTGCGCCGCAAGCCATCCATGTCCCGTATGTTCAGGTTCCACTGCAACGTTTCAGTTGTAATTCGCTCCAGGAACAGTTCAACTTGGCGGGGAGACTGAAGCCCCAGGTTCTTTAAATCCAGGGCGGTTCTCAACAATGCCTGGACGGGTGCTTCCCCCACCAACTGCCGTCGGAACAGGTCGGTCATCAACGGCTTTACCTGATCGGAGAAGTTGAAATCAGGGTCGAGTTCGCGGGCAACCCCTTCCAGGTTGGCAATGGTTTTGGCATATAGCCCCATGTTGCCGGGAATTCGCAAATGGTTAGCACGGGCTTTTTGCAGCACTTCGTAAAATAACTGGCTGAAGCTGATCTGGGACAGACTGACATTGAAATATCGGCGGAGCAGGCGATCGTAGTCATTTTCCAGGCGGGCAAGATTCACCGGCTCTACCGACTCCGCCAATTGCAGAGTTAGTTGGGTACAGCGCTGAGCATCCAGGTTGACGATCGCCAACAGCATTTCCGTTAATACCTGTTGGGTGCGGGGATCTAACCGTCCCACCATGCCGCAGTCCAATAGTGCCACCCGTCCATCGCTTAAATAAAACAAATTGCCAGGATGGGGGTCGGCATGGAAGAACCCATCAATGTAAATCTGCTGAAAAAATGCTCGCACCAGCAAACTCACAATTGCCTCTTTTTCTGCCTTGGGGTCACCGGCAAATCCTACCCCTGAACAATTGGCTAACAGCAGGGGCACTCCATCTAACCACTCCATCACCAGCAACTTACTGGTGGTTAAGTCCCAGTAGATCTCAGGGACGACCAGGCGATCGGGGTCAAACCAGCGACTATCCGACAGATTGCGTCGCAGTTGGTCAGTGTGGGCGGCTTCCTGGGAGAAGTCCAGTTCCGCCCGGAGTGAAGTGGCAAACTCTTCTGCCAGGGTTTTGAGGTCATAATACCGCCCAAAGTTAGTTCGGGTGACCAGGTCGGCAAGGCTCCGGATGAGGGCAATGTCCTGCTCAATTACGGTTTCGATGCCGGGACGTTGGATCTTGAGCGCAACTTCCCGACCGTCAATCAGGGTAGCACGGTGGGTCTGGGCGATCGAACCAGCGGCAACGGGTTGGGGGTTAACGGTCTTAAACGCTTCCTCTAACGGGGTGCGTAGCTGTTGAAGAATCACGGCTTCCACTTCCTGCCAGGGAACCGGTGGCACCTCTGCCTGTAATGCGGTGAGTTCAGTAATGTACTCCTGGGGTAGCAGGTCGGGACGGGTACTGAGCAATTGTCCCAACTTAACGTAGACCGGACCCAACTCAACCAGGATATTGCGCAGGACAGCAGGAGGAGGCAGTTGGGGTTCTTCAGCGCGGGTACCAGTCAGCAGTCGCCGCATATAGCCCCAACCATTCCGCAAAACAACTTCAGCGATTTCGCGCTGACGGGTACTGTTTTGGGCAAGACGTGAAAACATTAATTTAAGTGTTAGGTGTTAGGGGTCAGGTAGTAGGTGCTGTCACTTGTCACCTGTCATTAGTCACTTGTACTAACCCACGGTTTAGTAACGAAGGACCGATGACGAAGGACCGATGACTATTACCATCTAAAACCTAACAACTAAACGCCTCAATCTGCCGTTTACAGCAGATCTTTGAACTGGGGATCTGCCTGAATCTCCTTAAGAACCTGCTTAATTTCCTGGGTGCGGTCTTTTTTCACAATCAGGGTGACGTTGCCATCCCGCACGATAACCGTGTCTTCTAAGCCAATCGTGACAATGAGGTCTTCCTTATCCGTAGCGTAAAACAGGGCACCGTGGGTATCCAGCCCGATGTGGCGTGCCAGTTCCACGTTGGGATTGTCGCCCTTGAGCAGGCGTTCGATCGCGTTCCAGTCCCCCAAATCATCCCACCTAAAGGACACGGGCAATACGTATGCCTGTTGGGTTTTTTCCATCAGGGCATAGTCAATGCTTTTCTTGGGCATCTCTGGATAGGCGGACACCCCTTTTTCTTCCAGGGAACCGAGAATTTCTGGGGCGTAAATGTTCATTTCATCCAGGGCAACACCCGCCCGGAAAATAAACATGCCGCTGTTCCAGCTAAATTGCCGGGTTGCCAGAAATTGTTCAGCCGTCGGGCGATCGGGTTTTTCGGTAAAGCGATCGACCCGGTATGCTGGAAACCCGTTACCGGAACCTGGGTTTACCCCATAGGAGCCAACCTGTTCCCCTTGCTTGATGTAGCCGTATCCCGTAGATGGGAACGTGGGAGAAATACCCAGAGTCACGATCGCCGATTCTGTGGCTGCCAGTTCTGCGGCTGCCCTCAGGGTTGCTGCAAAGGTCTGCTCATCCTCAATCCAGTGGTCTGCCGGAAAGAAGCCCAGCACCGCCTCTCTGCCATAGCGTTGGGCAATTTCAAGCGTACTCCAGGCAACGGCAGGGGCCGTATCCCGACCCTCTGGTTCCACCAGCAAATTTTCCGCCGGTAGGTTGGGTAACTGTTCTCGCACCCCGTCTGCCAGGTGAGAGGCGGTGACTACCCATACAGATTGCCAACCGCCTGCAATCTCCAACAGGCGATCGGCGGTTGCCTGGAGCAGACTTTTGCCGCTGCCATCCAGGCTGAGAAATTGTTTAGGACGGTGTTTGCGGCTGAGGGGCCAGAATCGCTCTCCTTTGCCGCCTGCCAGAATTACAGGTACCAGAGGTGGATGGGTCATGGGTAATCAGGGTAATACTGTGAAGGGGCTAAATTCTGAGGTCAATCTTAATCAATGCTTTGCAAAATTTAGCTTACCCCGATTGGATCTTCACTTACTCTTTTGGATAATCTCGAAACTTTTGCGGTGATGTGAAGCGGATGTATTCTCCCTTACCCAACCAGACCCAACGCCAACTGTTAGCGGAGGCACTACAGCTTTCCCGGTACCTGCTAAACCTGCCTGCGGATGCCGAAACCGATCTGGTGCAGCTACGGCAGCAACGGTTACGCCAGATTCAGGAGCGCTTGAAAGAATTTGCCCATCCGATTCAGCGGCAGCCTCTGGCGGTAGAAACCATTCCCCTGGAAGTTCGGCTGGCATTTGTGAGAGCCGCTTTGCTGGTGACTCGTTACCAACACCTGGGCGGCAATACCTGGAAAGGTACCCTGGCTTCTCCCACCCTGAGTCAGTACCAATCCGACCCAATTCCTGCCAGTCTGCGCTCTGAACAGGCGGTAGAGCGGTTGTGCCAGGTCTTTGCGCTGCCTGCGGAGGCTGAAACCAATTTGCGAGAGGCTCTAGAAGGGGTGGATCGCTATATTGATCAGCAGCAGCGGGTGATTCGGGCGGTCATGGCAGAGGCAGATGGGGTGACAACGCTTTTCCATCATCTGTTTGGTTCGATTCCAATTCCAGCAGCGGCGATCGATTGTGTCTGGACGGAAATGCAGCTTTTCTTTTGCATTGATTATCAGGATGGGCAGTTATGTGAGGCTGAGTTGTGGAGCAGCCTGACGGAGGATGGGCGATCGCAGGTGCAGGCATTTTTACAGTCCCTCAAGCAGTTTAGCTTTGAGCTATTTCAACGGTTTCCGGTATTTGGTCCCTGTACGCCGCAACAGCTAGATTATGCCTGGTGTGCCCAACTGGCTGACTCCCTGGGACTGGAAATTACCGATGTGATTCGTTCGCTGACTCGTTCCGTCGGGGTTGTTCCCACCCAAAAGGCAGAGGCATTTCTGCTCCATGATATTTGGGGACATCACTGGCAGTTAATGTTGACTCAATTTGAGAGTGACTATGCCATTTTGATGACCTGTGACGAACCCCTCAGGGCAGGCGAAACGGCTTATACCGACATGGGTCCGTTGACCTGCCGGGAACTGTTTCTGCTGGAGGAGAACCAGGTGCAGGTGGATGAGGAAAGGGTGTATTTGTTCTTCCATGCGGAGGTGCAACAACGCTTGGGACTGCTGTTTACCCATCTGATTGCTGAGTTAACTGCCGATGTGGCAGAGTTCAAGTTTGTTTGGGACAATCCTCAGGCGGCGGATCTGCTTCTGAGTTCATCCTTGTTCAAGTCCCAACCCACCAAGCTGGATCTAACGCTGGCAGATGTGGATTTCCTGTTTCTAAAAGTGTTGCGCCCTTTATTGGAAGTGCATCTGTCTGTGTTTGAGGACACTTTGTTGGAAACAGAGTTGTTAAGTGAATGGGCACAGGCAGGGTATGAGGTCAATTCGCTAGAGTTGCGTACCAGTTTGAAGCAGGCGATCGCCCATCTCTACCAACTTTTTCTACAGGAATACAATTGCACTTACCTGCCAACAATGACTGGCGAAACCGGCATGTTTACCCAAATTGTTAGTAACCTGCTCCATCTGCAAAACGTACTCAATAGCCTCTATACCGATTTCATGGTAGAAACCAATCCTGCCTTACCGTTTCAGGATTTATTGATTGTGTTCACAGGTTGTTACTGCTCCAGTGATAGCTTTGCAGAGTTTTGGGCGATCGATGATGTGCTGGCAGGTTATTTTTTACCGTGCTGGTACTGGCTGGAAAATTCGCTAGGGCAATAGACAGAGTAGTCGATAGAGCATGCATCGCGATCGCAGCAAAACCCCCCTTTTCAGGCTGCGATCGCCGCTCTTGTCACAAGTTAAGTTTGAAGCATGAAACCTACTATTCAATCCACGCTAGAGTCTGTCGATCCTGGGTTTCGCTGAAGCTGAGTGGAAAGCTTGATGCTGCTGGTAGTGTTATAGACGTGTGGGTCTTACGATGATATCGCCACCCCGACCCCCTTCAATAATGTCGTCGCCACCCAATCCATAAATGATGTCATCCCCGTTATTACCATTGATGCGGTCTGGACCCGCCGTACCAGTGATGGTGTCATCCTGGCGAGTTCCTTCAATGATGTTGGGGGCAGGACGGAATAGATCCAGTCCAATAATGACCGGGTCGTGGTCTGAGGTGCGAAAAGCGTTCGGCTCGTACAGGTTATTGCCGGTTGGCTTTGCTTCAAAGGATTGCTCATCGCCATCCCGAAGCGTGTTGGTGTAGTCAAACCCAGTTACTTCATCGGCATTGATGTGCCACTCGGCAACCCCCGTCACCTGTGCCGCCATCAATGCATTTGCCAGAGCGTAGTCCAGGTAGCCCAACTGCCCATCAAACACATAGCTATGGGCGTTGTTGCCGCCAAATTGCTCAACCAGGTCGGTGTAGCCCGCGTTCTTGATCGCTGTGATCGGTGTTTCGCCTTTGTAAGCATTCAGGTCGCCAATAATCAGGTAATCGGGGTCGCCCTGCCCGGTGGGGTCGCTGGGTAGCCAGGTGTTGACCAGGTAGGCAGCGGCTCTGGTGCGGGTATCATTCCAGGCACTCTGCCCATCGTTTTGATCCAGGTCGGCTCCGGTAGCTTCTGCTGCTCCCTTCGACTTGAGGTGGTTGACGGTAGTGCTATAAATCTGTTGTTACTGCTAAATTGGTAGACCAAACTCAAATCGATTGATGAATAGTCCAATCACCACATCGTGCATCAGAATAGACTTGGAAAAGCAAAGGGTTTTGCGCGCCAGTCGCTTAATTCGTGTACGTAGCGTCAAATGTTTACGCTCAATCTTTTGAGTATACCGCTTGCCAACAGTGTGAAACACAGGCGCAATGTGCCTTTCATAAGCACCCCAGCCATCACTGTAGAATTGCATAATTCCAAATGGCTCTAACAAGGCTTTCAATTGCAAAAATGCCTCATCTGCATGGCTAGCCAACACATACGCTAACACTTGGCTTGTTCTATGATCAATTGCCCACCATAGCCAACGTTGTTGTTGCTTTGATTGTACAAAGCTCCACATTTCGTCTACTTCCGCTTCGAGGTCCTCATCCTCAGCCAAGCAAACCGCACGATCGTTTGAGTCGGTTCTAACGTAGCGAGTACCGCTTCATTGACAGCTTTCAACTCTGGGCTTTTTTTTAAGGGTTTTCATCACCGTCTTTTGGCTCACCCCAAGTACCCGCGCCGTATCCCGGATACCGCTGCCATTCATTGCCATCTCACATATTTGCTGCTTGACCTTGGGCAGCAATCCGGCATAGCTATACTCTCGAATAAAGGTGCTGCGGTTGCACTCTTGATCTTGGCAGCGATAACGCTGTTTCCCTTCGGGCGTTTTACCATGCTTAATGACTTGAGTACCATGGCAATTTGGGCAATGAACGGGTTCTAAAACCATGAGTTGGAATAGACTGAGGGGACTTCTCTATCCCAACAGATTCTCACACCTAAAACAACAAATCTACAGCATTACCGGGAGGGTAAGGCATGACCTTGAGCGTGTAGGAACAACCCCAATAGAGCCTTGAGACTGGCTTTTTGATCAGCACTAGGCATCAAGCAGAGGAGCCTATCCACTAACCCTTGGACGTGTTGAAGAATGGTTTCCATGACCGTCTTCTGTTTTTTTGCTATACCCCTTCTTTCAGATTTTGTCTCTTTTGGCAATTCTTACTGAGAATGCTGCAAGATCTCAGATAGCCTTGAATAGTGAGGGTTGCCGACTACTCGTGCGACCGTCTTACAGCGCGCAATTTCCGCCTGCGCCGAATCACCCAGAAGATGAACAATCCAACCAGACCGAAAAGGACAAACTTAGAGACTGGACCGAGGTATTGATCGACCAGCGCATAGTTGTTACCCAGGAGATAACCTAAGCCAGTCAGCAGACAAATCCATACCGTTGTTCCCAGAGTGGAGTAGAACAAGAAGGCAAGCATGGACATGTCGCTGATTCCGGCAGGCAGGGAAATAATGGTTCGCACTCCTGGCACCAGACGGCAGAGAAACACAGCCTTACTACCGTGCTTGCTAAACCAGAGGTTCGCTTTGTCGATGTCCTTACCAGACATGGCGATCCATTTGCCATAGCGATCGGCTAGCCTTCTTAGCCGCTCTTCACCCAACAATTTTCCACCGTAGTACCAGGGCAACGCCCCTAACATGGTTCCAACCACCCCTGCGATGACGACCAGCGTAAAATCCATTTCGCCCTTGGCGACGGTGAACCCTGCCAGAGGCATGATTAACTCAGAAGGGATAGGCGGAAACAGATTCTCCAGGAACATTAATAACCCAACACCCAAGTAGCCCATCTTTGTCATGATGCTGACGACCCAGGTTGCAAGCAGGTCACTCATTAATTCCGCTCCGTTAACATAGAACTTGGGGTTATATCGTTTGGTTTAGCCCTGTAGCAGGCAATTTGTAAGGTTCGACTCGACCAGAAAACGCTTTTTTAGAAGTCATTTTATTTGATTTTGTTAAACAATTCGCTCAATCGTATCAGTTTTCTGGAAGTTCTCCACCAAGACAGCAAACTCTTTAAGGATGAAGGTTCATGTCTGAAGTCTGGTTAAAGCAATGACACGCTGGAGAGATTTAAGATTAGCTTTTGCTTCCTGCGGAGGGGCAAAGGGTAGTGTTATAGACGTGTGGGTCTTACAATGAGATAGTAGAATTTGCAAATGAGATGCTAAAGGTAGAAAAGATGCCAGTGGTGCTAGAACCTGTACACGGTCCGAGTTATGATGGAACTCAGATCGTCAAGCATGGAAAATTAGCCGCAGGCAAGCAGTGCTACAAGGGTTGCAACTCCAATTGCACACGCCAGAGCTTTATTCGGAACTATACTTATCAAGGCTATTGACCAACGGTTAAGCAACCGATTAGTGATAGGGCAGTCAATGGAAATGGCATTCAAGATACGGCTCGTGTATTGCAGATCAGTCCAACGACAGTCCTAGAAGAACTTAAACCAAGAACGAACATTCGTCCAGGCGAATGAACCGTTAATCGAGCAGTTGAAGCCAGCTTCAGTCACGATTGTTGAATGAGTGGAAGCGGCTGAACTTGAGAACCACACGTCTAGAACGTTACCCTGCCTTGATTACGGTTGAAGACACAGGCGTTGGAATTGCAACCGCAGAACTGCAAAAATTATCTGCCGCCGCTCAGTTAAGCCCTTAAACCGCTTTTGCAATGGATTGGCTTTTTCGAGACTCGATTAACTCCTTCGCCCGTTGCCAGATGGAGTCTAAACCAATGTCTTTTACCAGGAAAAAGTCTGCTTCTGGAAATAACCGGGCGCTTTCCATATCGACAAAAGCAGAAACAATCACCAGGATTGGGCAAACTTCCAGACTTCGTTTCAGGTGCCGGATAATTGCATAACCATTTAAGTCATTAATTGCCTCTGGGCTGGAGGACAGGTAGAAGTCAATCAGTGCCAGATCGTAGTTCTGGGCTTCATTAAGAAAATCAGAAGGATTTTCGTAGGTTTCGACTTGAAAACCATGCTTGGTAAAAAAACGCTTCACAGCAACATTCCAAGCCCGATCATCATCCAGAACAGCAATTTTGTACACAAGACCCCCCATTCCTCAGCCAAAATTTGTTCAGTTGAGGCTAATAACACAGATTGTAATACGTGGGCAGACGGGTGGGGGGTTTCAGTCTGAGTAAATTTGCGATCGCTCTTCTATTTCAAGCCAGTCCTATATTCCAACAGATTAAGAATTCCAACAAACGCCGTCCCACGATAGCTTCCATCCATACCCATCCCCCCATCCACTCATTCACACGCAATTGTGGTTTACTCATCTGAAAATCGCTGTAACTCACCAGAGGATCAGGCTAACAATCCCAACACCTCGGTATGCATGGCTGCAATCTCTGGATCACGTTGAATCGCAGCTTGATAGCGTTGCTCTGCGGGAGCCGTTTCTTGCAAAGACTGGAGTAGCGATCGCCCCTCTTCTAACAACCCATTTGCCGTCGTCAGAGTCATGGGTTCTTCCTTGGCACTCATGGCTTCATCTATCAAAACAATATATTGGGAAATTGGGCGCAGCCAATTAAACCACTCATGCCCAATTACCAGTTGAAAAAACTCTCCCTTAGACTGAATCTGCCCATGAATCTGCTCATACTCTAATCGCTCAGACTCTAACAGCGCCTTATGCAGTCGCAGTAACACCCCCCGCAATTCCCGCAAACGGAGGAGTGTTTCTTCCAGGGAAGGGTTATTTGAAGACATAGGGCAACTATTCCGCTAAATACTTCTCCCATCTTGTCACATTCAGACTGTCTCCTGCCCCTTTGCTACTTTGCCTTTCCGAATCCCTGCTAAATTTGAATTCTGCTCTGGCGATCGCACGAACCCGTACAATAACTAAACGGTGTTTGATTGGACTGATTGCAGAATGACTAAAACCGCATGGGTGTTCCCTGGACAAGGTTCTCAGGCAGTAGGTATGGGCATGGATCTGTTAGATTTGCCCAGCGGACAAGCTAGATTTCAGCAGGCAGATGCCATTCTAGGCTGGTCGGTTGCCGAAATTTGCCAGAGCGAGGACGATAAGCTATCTCGCACCCTTTATACCCAGCCCTGCCTCTATGTTGTAGAAACCATCCTGGCAGACTTGCTGAAAGCACACGGGCAAGAGCCAGACTTCGTTGCCGGTCATAGTCTGGGAGAGTATGCTGCTCTTTATACTGCCGGAGTCTTCAGCTTTGAGGACGGGCTGCGGTTGATCAAACGTCGAGCGGAACTGATGGATCGTGCCTCTGATGGAATGATGGCAGCCCTGTTGGGCTTTGACCGCGACCAGCTAGAGCAGCAGCTTCAACAAACCCCCGATGCCGTTCTGGCAAACGATAATAATGCAGGTCAAGTGGTCATTTCAGGCACACCTGCCGCTGTTGAAGCCGTTATTGGCAAGGTCAAGACCAAAAAAGCCGTGAAGTTGAATGTCAGTGGTGCATTTCATTCTCCTTTGATGGCAGAAGCTGCCACCGAGTTTAAGGCTGATCTTGACGCTGTTCCGTTCTTAACTGCTCAAGTCCCTGTATTGTCCAATGTGGATCCCACCCCTGCCACCGATGCCCAGGTTTTGAAAGATCGCCTCAACCGTCAGATGACTGGTACCGTCCGTTGGCGCGAAATTTCCCTCCAACTGCCGGAAGAGGGCATTCAACGGGTGGTAGAAGTAGGTCCAGGCAAGGTTTTGACCGGGATTATTAAACGAACTAGCCCAAGCCTGACCCTGGAGAATATCGGTAGTTCCACAGAATTACCCACTGATTCCAACCCGGAGCGCTAACGGGTGCGGTGTACTCTGGGCTAGAACAGAGACAGCCAGTTGCCCCTGCTGACTGAGGTTGAGCGTTGGGAGCGATCGCCCCTCAACCGCTTAACCTCTGCCGCGAATGAACCAGAGATCGGATGATGTTGCAACACCAGCGATCGCCCTAACTCACCCAACCTTCGCTGACTCAATGGCTGCAACTCAGCAACAGTCTTTCAAGAACGACAGCCTCGAACGGAAGGCAGACAGCTAACGAGGAGCTGAGCGGCGGTCAGGATCGTTGATTCAACTCCCAAGTTTTAATTCCGTCCGCTCCTGCGTCAAGTTAGCCTACATTAGATTAGAACTCTAACAGTTTAGAATGACAGATTAACTTGAGTTCTGGAGCCGCAAATACTCAGTAAAGAGTTCAAAGAGGCATTCATAAGCTGACTGGAACAATTTATCGTTTTGCAAATTGCTTGGGTCTAGGTAGCCATGAACGGTGAAGTTCCGCACTGCATAGAGTATTTCGATCACATCGGCAAAGAATCCATAGTACGAGTCTTGATCTCGCTGGATGTTCAGTAACCTCTCAAGCTCTGTGTCCACCATTTCACTCATCAGAACACTTGCTTCTTGAGTACTTGGGGTTTCGTTCGCAACTAAATAACAACAGGAACCAATCGACTCGATACCGATTTCTCTAAGTATTTCCTGTACGGAACGACTGGGCCGCCACATATTCTGCGATTGGGCCGCAACTTCACTCGCTTTGGAATATAAACGTCTGTACAGTGACATACTTACATATACCGTTGCGATCTGACGCCGCATTCCGTGTTCAGGCTTTCCTTGTCCGCAATACACCAGTCCACAAGTGTTGGAGTTGATCCAAAACTCCCTAACTAGGCGTATCACGACGTTATCTAGTCCATGATCAACAAAACCAAGGGTAGGAGCAGTTTCCGCATGCGCTGCACGAAGCGAAGACTCTAATTGTGTTCTTATGAGCGGATAATGAGAGCTATCGTGCTTTTCTATAAGTGCTTGGAATGCTTTTCTCAAAAGATGTTCCGCGCCATACTGCTTGATGGCTTTTATTGCATTCGCATCGTTATGGACGTCAGGATGCGCATTGCTGTACCACGTATTGAAGACGCTCCAAGCAGCCGCATAGTCTTTGTAATGTCTGGTGCGGATTTCCTCGAGTAGTTTCCTGAGATGCTGGGGTATCAAGCCTTTTCCCCCTGTCTATAAATTACACGTAGAAGGGCCAGGGAGCCATAATACATCTTGCTGCTATCTCGTCCAGTATCGTGCAGCGCTAACGGTGAAGTTGTGCGGCGGCAGATCACCTTGAACTCCCACCGATAACCCCTGTTCCGTCTGCACCAACGCAGTGTTAGCTAGCTTACCCCACACATAGTCTTCAAGTACGATTAGAGAACTCAAGGCTGAAAACGAAGGTGTTGGAGAGATCAAACCTGCGCAATGGTCTCAAAGTCACGATCGTTGTGAATCAAAAGCAAATCGTTTTCTAGTGCTGCTTGAGCGATACAACAATCGATTGGGCTACGAACAGTAAGCCCTTGGCGGCGCAAGTCAAAATAGATACGGGCTGCTGCTTGCCAAGACTGAACTGTAAGTTCAACGTAATCCTGCGTTTCGAGGTAAGTAGAGAGGAGATCCCATTCTTGCTCGTTTAAGCTACCTTGAAGCAGTTCAAGTTGAGTAAACCGGGTGAGTAGAATTTCACGGGTTAGCGATCAAAGTTTCAAGCTGTTGGCGAACTTGTCTACTACGATCACGGAAGACACTGATCCAAACAGAGGTATCAATCAGCAACATGACGAGTTTCGCGCAGAGCCTTGTGGTCGAAATTTGGATCGAACTGGATTTGTCCTGCTAAGTCGAGAAGGTTTTTCTTACGGCGCGATCGCACAAGCTCTTGCAACGCCAAGTTCACTAGTTCTTCTTGAGAGCTAAGGTTTGTCAGTTGGAAGGCTTCATTAAGCAGAGATTCATCGAGGTTAAGGATAATTTGCATGGTATGGGAATGGATTGAAGTTGGCACAATTATTTTGTTCACATTTTAACCTGCTCAACAAACTACCCTGATGTGGGTATTTTGTTAGCTTACGCCTCTTAAATTAGGTGCTCTCCGATATTTGCAACACAGTGAATATCTCTGACACCCAAACTGAGTTCAAAAATCTTTAGAGTTTCTATACACCACTTCAGTTTGATATTCTGCCAGAATGCCATCAATCCAACGTTTTGCCCGATCGCTCAATTGGAAGTCATCCGTCATCACCCGATCTCGAAGAATCAGTCTGACACAATCGCCCCCTTGATATCGATAGTTTCCCACTCCAGCCACCCGTTGAACTAAGGCTTCTGTTCTACTGCTCAAACTATGGCACCGATGGTCAAATCGGCTATAGCGAAGGTCGCCAGCATCATTCATCGACCAAATCCCCGGTTGGGGTGCTTTTTTGACTTGCTCGATGCTGTTTCTGGTGTGCTTAATAATCAGCGACCCCCAACAATCCTTGGTGGCTGATGCCGCTGCCCAAGCTGTATTAAACGTATCGACATCGAGTTCAAATTCAACATCCGAGAATTCCAGCAAATGAAATAAAAACAGGGGGACATGCTCAGCGGCAAAGGTAGAGTGGCTGGTTAAAGGAGTTGCTCCAGAGATGCGGGGGTTAATCTCGCTGAGGTAAAGCTGACCCGATTGGCGATCGACGAGATAGTCAAGATCAAAATACCCCCGGTAGCCAACTTTGCGTAACTGTTCGGCAAACTTGAGGGTATAGTCTTGGGCTTGATGACAAATAGCTGAAGTAACTGCCCCTGCAAAAAGTTCATTTCCAGACCACCCACCACGATCGGGGGTTAATTCTGGGAACCCAATGACTTCCGTTTGTAAAGGGGCGACGATCGTTCCGGATTTGGTAATGCAAGCTTCTTGAGTGACTGGATCGCAATCGATCCGTTTCATGATTTTGACTACTCCACTGCCCGTAATCTTGTCTTCATAGTTCTTCCAGTCGGTTTCATTGGCAATAAAAAACGTAGTATGCCCAGAGTCGCCAAATGAGGTTTGAATCACGAGATCGTGACCAAGGTTATGGATTGCAGCGAGTTCTAATAAGTGGGGATAACTATCAACCGTTGATAGGCAGTTAGGCACACTTGGAACACCTGCTAGATTTGCGAGACGAACCGTTTCAATTTTGTCATCGAGTTTCTTGCGGAGTTGAGCTGAGGGAAACCAAATTTCTAGGTTATGCCGTTTGCATAAGGCTTCGGTTTCTTCGTCAAACATTAAAAATAAAGCGATTGGTTTACCGCCAATCTGTTTGATATAGTCAATCACCTCTGGATGCTGGAGCAGGTAATTGTTATAATCAACAATTTCCAGTTGTCCTGCTTGAGGATTGTGAATATTTTCAAAAGGAGAGTTGGGACTTAATGAGGGCGTGAAATGGTGGGGACATCGCTTGTCCCAACAATCGTAATAAGTGATGTTGCTAAAATTTTCCATCCAATCATCTATACCAAATAGATTAAAGTTAGTTGGACTTATGAAAAATAGAGGACGCTCATTAGCAAGAAAAAATCGACGAATATCTGCAATACTTTGTAGTTTACGTTTCGATTGCATCATAAGTTTTTTCTAGTGAGATTGGGCAAAACAATTCCAGTAATAATGAGCAATGAACCAACCCATTGATAGTTAACAATATCTTCCTTGAGAAAGAAGTATGCGGCTATGAGGGCAAAGACTGGCTCAAAAGAGGAAAAAAGCGAAGCATAGGCAACTCCAATCTTTTCAATAGCTAGATAAAAGCAAATTCCACTTATCGCTGTAGGGACTAAGCCTAAGCTGAATCCAACTACTAATTGATTGCCCCGCCAGCCTAGTAAATTAGTTGGATGACTGCCAAAGCAGAATAAAATTGCCAAAAACAAAAAAGTGTAAAAAAGTGAACTGAGAGGATTAATTTCTGCCAGTGACTTTTCCACTACAATCCACGAAAAAGCAGAAAAAATGAGAGTAGCAATAGCTAAACCAATGCCTAAAATATTTAGTTGGCGGTTAAAGGCATCAAAAAAGATAAAAGATGAACCCACAGTGACTAAAGCCAATGCCGCAATAAATAAGCTAGACACCCTCTTCTTAAGAAATAAAGCCGACAATAAGCTAATCAAAACTGGATTTAGATAGACAATGAGAACGGTAGTCGAGACAGGAAGATACTTCAGAGATTGATAAAAAAGTAGGCTTTGAACAAAAAAAAGACTGCCAACTATAGCAATTTTCCATAAAGCTGACCTTTTAATTCTCAGAAGGTTGGGATTTATCCAAATCGAAAAAATAAATACACAAATAGTGGCAACAACATAGCGAACTAGGAGAACATCCATTACCTGCATATCATTGCTGTATGCAAGTTTGATCAGAATCGCAACCGTTCCATAAGCAATAGATGAAAGCAGTGTTAGTAATAAGCCAGACATCAAATCTGAATTTAATCGAATCATCAAAATGCTTACTCCCGTTAATAATTAGCTATAATTTCTTGAATGTCTTTAGCGATTAAATCAATCATGTCTAACGTCCAGTGCTGTTTTACAACTAGGCGCAATACTTGGATAGTCTCTGTTGGGATGGGTAGGGCATAAGTTGGCACAACCCAGTGCCGCTCCCGTAATTGTTGAGAAAGTTTCACCGCAAATGCTGGATCGGTATAAGGAGGATTGAGACGAAGCACTAAAATCGGCAAATAATTAGCATTACTGATGATCTCAAAATAGCCCGTTGCTAACAGTTTTGATTCCAAAACTTGAGCCTTTTCTAGTGTTTCCAGGACAATTTTTCGATAGCCTGCTTTGCCTAAGCGAAGGAAGTTGTAGTACTGTAACAGCACCATCTCGCTGGGTCGTGAAAAATTCAGGCTGTAGTTGGACAAAACATTACCCATATAGGACACATTAAAAACTAATTCCTTTGGCAGCACGGAACGATCGCGAAAGAGCAGTGTACCCATGCCGGGATACACCAGACCAAACTTATGATTCGAGACATTGATCGATCTCACTTGTTCAAGACGAAAATCCCACAGTAATTCAGGATAAGCAAAGGGCGTGATAAACCCACCAATGGCAGCATCCACATGGATGGGAATGTCCCAACCCCGTTCTTGCTTAACTGTTAATAGAAAGTCATTAATTTTCGCGATTTCATCGAACTGTGCCGTGTAGGTATTGCCTAACACACAACTGACGGCAATAGTATTTTCATCAATTTCTTTGGCAACCTGATCAGCAGTGAGAATGCACTGATCCGTTTCTACAGGAATAGTACGGCTAGGAACATCGAAATAGAGTGCAAATTTTTGCCAACAAACATGAACGTTGTTACCCATCACAATATTGGGGCAGTCAATGGGCTGACTTACCTGCTCACGCTGCCTACGCCAGTTGAATTTATGGGTCAGCAGCCCCAGCATGATGGCTTCGGAGGAACCGATTGTTGCCGTACCGATCGGTTTGCATTTATCAGGAGCGTTGAACAGTTGCCCGATATAGCCAATCACTTGTTGGTGGATTTCTTCAAGGGCAGGATAGGCAAATTGGTCAATAAAGTTTTTACCCACCACCTGTTGCAGCAGGTCTTTGGCTTCCGGCTCCATCCAGACAGTAGAGAATGTGCCTAGATTCAGGGTGGGGTCAACATTGGTACTGAGTTGTCGATTAATAACCTGAAACGCTTCTTTTGCAGAGATCCCATGCCAAGGGATTGTATCATCTATCACGCGGGGGGGGGGTAGGCCGTCAAGCCCTTGTTGTATATCTTTGGAATTACCCAACTCCGAATCACACACAAAAACTCACCTTAGGGGCTAGCATGATCTCAAAATTTATTCTACTCCTAGAGGGGATAATAAGCCTTGACAAACTGAGAATTATCACATAGCCATGTGCCTGCCGTGAAACTGATCCGGCGTTGTCTATCCTAAATATTTTCGGACTCAGCGATCGCCTTGAAAAACAAGTGCAAGGACTTTGAGCGGAGCCAGCTAACTATTATTTGAGCAGCATTTCTCCCTTCCAAGCAGGCTAACACCCCCCAGAGGGATATTTATCCAGCAGCCAAGCTAGCTATCTGTTCTCAGTAGATAGCTAGCCTGCAAAAATGCTGTATAAGCACCCGGATTGGTATATTATCCGGCACCCGTGCAGGCTATTTACCCAAATCGGGGGATTAGACAGCTTTGGTTCTGAATAACATGCCTGAATCGCCTTTTATTCAGCATTTGAGTCGTATACTAGCCGCGTCAGAGCATTTTATCCGACAGGCTTCAGCAAGTCTTCATGGTCTGTACGGAGTATCTGCGGGTAACATTTAGTACATAATTAGTACTTTAGTTCTATTTATGTATCTACTCCCTTTATGGAAACCCGACCCAAGAAGCTACTCGACCAGGTTCGAGATGCGATTCGACTCAAGCATTACTCTTATAAAACTGAGCAAACCTATGTGGGGTGGATTCGCCGCTACATCTTGTTCCACAACAAGCAATGGCAATTTGTGTTCCCATCCCTATCGCGTTCTAAAGATCCAAGGAGTGGTGTAGTCAGGCGACATCACTTACACGAGAGTATTGTGCAGCGATCGCTCAAACAGGCTGTTCGAGGGATGGGTCAGTGTAATTTACTTTTCAGTCAGTGCCCAGGAGCCATCCCAGCTATCGGGGGGAGGGTTGGTTAGCCAGTGCTGGCAACGGCTCAGGTGAAGAGTGGCAGACTTATCATCCTTGTTAATGTTCAAAACCGTGCCAAACTCTGCCATTGCCATTGGGAAGTTCCGCTCCAGGTAGTACTCCCGTCCCTTGTGGTAATGCTCAATAATCTGCTCTTGCTCACTGGGCAATGGTTCATCCCGTAGCCCAATCAGTTCGTAGACCTTCACCGGCTTATCCTTGCCTTTGACGCGGATGTAGTCCAACTCCCTTGCCCAAATGCGATCGGCACAGGGCTGATAGGTATACTCGCTGATCACAATATCAGTGCCGTATAGCTTGGTAGCTCCTTCTAACCGGGAACCCAGGTTCACCCCATCACCGATCGCCGTAAACTCCATGCGCTTACTGGAGCCAATGTTACCGCTGATCACCACATCTGAGTTGACACCAATCCCAATCCTAATCGGTGTTTGGCTGTGGGCAATTCGTTTGGCGTTGAACGCTAATAATCGATGACGCATCTCTAACGCAGTCTGGACTGCCATCCACTCATGGTCATTGAGCGGTAAGGGTGAACCGAAGACTGCCATAATGGCATCCCCAATATATTTGTCGAGGGTGCCCTTATAGGTGAAAACTGCATCCACCATTTGCTCAAAGTACTCGTTGAGCATCTCCACTACTTCCTCTGCTCTGAGGGTTTCAGTCAGGCTGGTGTAGCTGCGAATATCAGAGAACAGGACAGTCACTTCTTTGCGATCGCCCCCCATTTTGGCAGCGTCAGGGTTCTCTAACAACTGTTCTGCCAGTTCCTGGGTCATGTAGCGGTACATGGTACTCTTCAGCCGTTTTTCATCGCTGATATCTTCCATCACCACCAGCGCTCCCGATACCCGCTTGCTATCATTGGCATCGGCGATCGTATTGACTGAGAGGTTGATGCTGTGCATCTCACCACCCTGTAAGGGTTCCAGGGTTTGATCCGGATAGTACTGACTGCGGCTCTTTTCGTCTTTGCCTTCCAGTGCCGTGCGGAACCAGCGGGTAAAGTCGCCTTTCTGGATGTTAATCAAGTCTTCAATCGGTTTTCCTTCCAGGGGTTCCTGTGCCGTAATACCCAGGAGTTCTTTGGCGCTTTCGTTGGCAGCAACAATATTGCCCTGTTTGTCGGTAGAGATGACCCCGTTGGACAGCGATCGCAGAATATCTCGCTGCATCTGTTCTTGCTGACGTACCGTTTCAAACAACTTGGCATTTTGCAGCGCCACACCCGCCTGAATGTTGAAAGTCGTCATGAACTCCTGGTCGGTGCTGTTGAAGCTTGCCTTCCAGCATTCTGGCGCTGCGGGATAGTTTTTGGGGTCGTAGGGGGGATGCTCTCCCTGTTTAATCTTATTGATCAACTGGGTCACCCCAATCAGCTCACCATCGGCGTTAAACACCGGCATACACAACATGCTGCAAGTCCGATACCCCGTTTTCTGATCCGTTTCCTTAGACGTTTGAGAGTTGGACTGGTCGTACAGATCAAAGGGAATCATCAGTGGTTCACCGCTGGTTGCTACCTGCCCTGCGAACCCAGCATCTCTGGGAATCCGGATTTCGCGCAGGGAACCATCTGCCATCTGGATTTTGGTCCATAGTTGGTTACGATCCTGGTCAATCAGCCAGAGGGTGCTGCGATCCGCATTCATCAGCTTTTTGGCTTCATCCATCACGTTCTTCAGCGTCGATTCCAGATCCAGACTGCTCTTACTGAGGGACTGGGTTGCCTGGATCAGAGCATTAGCTGCCCGCTGCTTTTGAGTCGCGGCGTAAAAAGATCGGGACGATTCAAGAATCAGGCGGATGGAGGGGGTAAATTCCCAAAATACTTGCTCATCATGGGGAGTGAATCCCTCCAGGTCGATCCGGTCTGCCAGAGCAGCCGCGGGATCGGCATTCTTCTTCAGTTTGTTAATGAGCTGAATCACCGCCACCAGTTCATCCTTATCGTTGAGCAGGGGCAGGGCAAGCATGGTGTAGGTGCGGTAGCCCGTATTTTTGTGTTGAATTTTTGCCTGAACCGAACGGGGGTCATCGAAGAAGTCAAAGGGGATATTAACCACTTTTTTGAAGGTGGCAACTTCACCTGCGATCCCTTTATCGGTTGGAACTCGAATTTCAACGGTGCCGCCGCCTTCTTTGGCAACGGTAGTGTATAGTTCGTTCTTTTCTTTATCCAGTAAAAAAATAGTCGTCCGATCAGCGTTGAGCAGTTCTCCTGTCTTGGCAGTAATCGAACTGAGCATCTCCTCCAGAACCGAGTCAAACCCCTGCATATCCAACATGGATAGGGTTTGATTCACAATCTCAAGCTTCCGCTCTACGTCAGTCACCACTTCTTTGAACCGTTCCTGGGTCAGGGGAGCCAGAAAAGAGCGGAATGTGCCGCGTTGGGTCGCCAGGGCACCTCCCCTGCCAGGGGACTGACCATTTTCTGCGCGGGAAAACCCCATTTCAGACTGGAAGGAGCGTTCTTCCTCATTCCGGGCACGCAGGTCGGTCACCACTTCGCTGGCATCCGCCTCGCTCTGGATTGGAATCACCTCAATTTCAGTTTGAGGAACAACATCAACGGTGGTGTTGCTGCGGTTTTTCTCGGGCAGATGCGGCGATGTGGTTGTCATATTTCGTTAAATAATCTTTAGGAATAATGAGTACCTTTGCCAATCTATGCCCCAACAGGTCTGTCTATTGGTGCCACAACCAGGAGGTTTAGCAGATTTTCTGTGTCCACCAACCGAACAGGCGATCGCACCCCTAGTGGTCTGTCAAGAATTACTTTGTGGGTTGAAAACCCCAAAATAATAACCCCTTTCCTATCCCAAACTCACAATCACAAAGTTGACAAACCACTAGCATGACTATTTTCCGAATTTAGGACGATTGTGTCACTATGGGACGACATTGTGTGTACTGAGGCTTACTATTGCTCCCTCTAGTGACTATCTGAATCGGGTTGCTCAGTGTCAGAGTGCCCACTCCTGAAAAATTCTGAGCGCTAGTTTGAAAAAGTTTGGGCATTTGCTCTTTATCTTGCCAGGAGTTGGTTGGGGTGTCCTCACACTTTATCGCGGTGTTTGTTGAGATGGGGCGTTGGAGAAAAATTTTTGATGATCTTTGAAGATTTTTATTCTCGGCGTTCAGAGGGCTGGCATCAAGCCTTTTTTGAAACTTTGGCTTTGGTGGAGCCTGACCGAGGTTTCGATTTGGTGTTTAGGTCGGGAGGGGGTTGGGGAGACAGATCCGGGTTAACGGCATGGTTTTGGCGCAGGTTGGCGGCTTGCACTAGGAGTGACTCGGCAAAGGCGATCGCTTCCTGGACGGAATCACCTCCTGCCAGTTGTGCCAGTTCTTCTCGCCGTTGCTGGCTGTCGAGGGGCGTGATCCGAACGACGGTGCGGACATCGGAGGGGAGAGGAGAGAGGGGTGTTGCAGGGTTGGGTTTCTCGGTGTCGCTGCGTCGTCGTGTTGCCGTGTTCCGTTCTGCACGCTTGCCATTAGTTGAGGGGGGACTGTCGCCGATGACCTCTTTGCTAACACGGAAGTGGTGGTCTGCCATAGCGGCAACGATGGGCTGGTGGGTGACGCAGAGAACCTGATGGCGGTGGCTGAGTTGATGAAGTTTTTCGGCGATCGCCTGGGCAACCCGACCCGAAACGCCAACGTCAATCTCATCAAAGACGAGGGTACCGACGGGATCAATTTGGGTGAAGCTGGCTTGTAGCGCCAGCAGAAACCGGCTCATTTCACCACCAGAGGCAATTTCAGTCAGGGGTTGCAGGGGTTCACCAGGGTTGGGGCTGAACAGAAAGGTGATCTGATCGGCACCGAGGGCAGAGGGGGGGCAGGGACTAATTTGCACCTGAAATTTGACTTTCTCCATTGCCAGGGGCTTGAGTTCATTGACTAATCGCTCTTCCAGATCTTTGGCAGTTAACTGACGCAGGTGGGTGAGTTTGGCACAGGCTTCGGTCAGTTCTGCCTGCCGTTGCTGGAATGCCTGTTCCAGTTCTTCCAGGGATTGCCCGCCGCCGGTGAGGGTATCCAGGTCAGCCTGTAACTGTTGCTGAAGGGCGATCGCATCTGCCAGAGTGGGCCCATACTTACGGCAGACCTGTTTTAGTTCAACAATTCGTTCCTGCACTTCCTGAAGCCGCTGGGGATCGGCTTCAATACTCTCGCCATAGAAATTAATTTCCCGCCCTGCCTGCTCTACCTGTGCCAGGGCATTGCTGACCAGATCCAGGATCGGTTGGAGTTGGGTATCATACTCAACCATTGCCTGTAGGGTTTCCTCGGAACGCCCCAGCAGATCGGCACAGGCTTCGACACCGCTGTCGTTTTCGTAGAGCGCCTGGTAGACCTGGTAGCTTTTTTGCTGAAGTTCAACGCTGTGGGTCAGGCGATTACGCTCCTGTTCTAGTTGCTCCAGTTCGTCGGGATCGCTCAGGTTGGCAGTATTCAGTTCCCGGATCTGGTACTCAAACAGGTCAAGTTGCTGGAGCCGTTCTTGCTCAGATTTACGGCGGCGATCGAGGGCTTGGGTCGCTTGTTGATAAGCAGCCCAGGCGGCAGTCACCCGTTCTCGTTGCTGGAGCAGGGGATCACCACCATAGCTGTCCAGCCATTCCCGTTGGAGAGGAGGCTGCCCAATCTGGACGGTTTGCCCCTGGGCAGTAATTTCCACCAGGCGATCGCGCAAGCCTTCCATTTGCTGCTTATTAACGACCACCCCATTTACCCGCGAACGGCTGCGCTGGCTTCCCTGGTTCAGAGTAATTTCTCGACTACAGGTGAGTGCCACTGCCTCTGGAACCTGAATGTCATAGGCGGTGAGGCAGGATGCCAGTTCAGCATCCATCTGAAATGCCGCTTCAACCAGTGCCCGCTCTGCTCCCGTTCGCACCGCCCGACTGGTCACTTTCCCTCCCAACACGGCATCGATCGCATCCAGGATGATGGATTTACCTGCCCCCGTTTCTCCAGTTAGTACGGTCAACCCAGCACCCAGTTCCAGATCCAGGTGGTCAACCAGGGCAAAGTTTTCAATCCGTAGGGAGAATAGCATTGGGGGTAGGGAAGGTGAGGAGAGAGGGGTGAGGGGTGAAAAGTTGAGAGTTTTGAGTTGAGAGTTTTAAGTTTGGGGGAATGGGGAGGATGGAGGGGAGATTAAGTTTTAAGTTTTGAGTTGGGGTTTACAGGGAGTAAAGGAGATAGGGGAGCAGGCTTGAGAGTTCGAGGTTTATAGAGAGGGAGGAGGGGGAATATTTTAAGACAAACAAGATGGGGATGAACTGCGATAAGGGGCTTCAATGTTTAAATTACAATCTCGGTGCAGGCTAAAATTGGATGATAGTACCTTAGTATTAAATTCGTTGAAAGATTTTTCTATTCCTCTTTTACCTTGAATCTGCCATCTTTCAAAATTCCCTATTCCCATAGCTTTTGCAAGTAATCAATCTCCATAAAGTCATCCCGTAATTGTGATCCAATTACTTAACCCCATTACCGCTCACCACTACCGAGTAAACCCCCAACTCAAAACTTTCAACTCTCAACCCTCAACTCTCAACTATTACCTCCTCCCCCAGCTTCCCTATGGTATCGATCTCTGAGGCATTCGCAACCGCTGTTCAGGCTTATCAGTCTGGGAACTTGTTTGATGCGGAATGGAAGTGCCAGCAAATTGTGGGGCAGCAACCGGGGTATCTGCCTGCTTTGCATTTGCTGGGGGCGATCGCCTATCAAACCGGGCGGCTGGAGACGGCGATCGCTTGCTATCAGCAATTGCTTACGGTTGAACCTGATCACTGGGAGGCACATGGCAATCTGGCAGTGGCGCTGCAAGACCGGGGACAGTGGGAAGATGCAGCCAGCCATTTTCAGCAGGCGTTGGCGCTTAATTCCAATCACGCCCCTGTCCACTACAATTTTGCCAATCTGCTTCGGAAACAGCAGGATTGGGAGGGGGCGATCGCCCATTACCGGCAGGCGATTGTCCTGAACCCCAACTACGTCAAAGCACATAATAATTTGGGTCAAGTCCTGCGAGAGCAGGGACAACTGGAGGCGGCTGGAGAGCAGTTTCAGCAGGCGATTGCTCTGGAACCGGAGAATTACGAACTGCACAACAACCTGGGCAATGTGTTGCAGGAGCAGAGCAGGGTGGAGGCGGCGATCGCCCAGTATCAGCAGTCTTTAATGGGAAAGGCGGATAATCCAGAAGTCTATTTCAACCTGGGTAATGCCATGAGTGCCCTGGGGCAGATCGAGGCGGCGATTACCTACTACAAGAGCGCTTTGAAGCTGGGACTGAACCGGGCAGAGGTTCACAACAACCTGGGGTTGATGGTACAGGAACAGCGGCAGCTAGAGCAGGCAGTAGAACACTTTCAGCGGGCAGTTGCGCTCAATCCCGATGACTCGTCACTACTGACTAATCTGGGTATCGCCCTGTATGAGCAGAACGATCTAGCAGGGGCGATCGCCCAGTATCGCAGGGCAATTGCTTTAAATCCCAACTCGGCTGAGGCACACCTGAATCTCAGCTTCGCCCTACTGGCGGAGGGCAATTTTCCAGAGGGGTTTGCGGAGTATGAGTGGCGGTTTCGGGTGCCGGAATTTCAGGTGCCAGAGCTACCGGGCGATCGCTGGACGGGGGCAGACCTGCAAGGAAAAACAATCCTTCTCTACGCAGAACAGGGCTTTGGTGATGCGATCCAATTCATCCGTTATCTACCTGATTTGGTTCAGCGAGGTGCCTCCATCATCGTCGCCTGTCAGCCAGAACTACAGCGCCTATTTGCCGCCTTTCCCGGTATCACCCAACTCATCTCCAAAGCAAACCCCTTTCCCCCCGCCGACTTCCACCTGCCCTTGATCAGCCTCCCCCTGATTCTGCAATCAACCCTGGAAACCCTCCCCAAACCAACCCCCTACCTTTCCTTTCCTCCCCCCCTTTCCCCTGCCCCCCCTCTCCCCGTCTCCCCTGCTTACAAAATCGGCATCACCTGGGCAAGTGCCCCCTCAAACAACCCCCGTCAGCTTAAGTCTTACCGGAATAAGTCTACCTCCCTGCCCTTATTCATAGCGCTGCAATCCATGCCCCAGGTGGCACTCTATAGCCTTCAGGTAGGACCCCATGCTTCGGAGGTGGTTCAGTCCGGTTTTGAGGGGGTAATTCAGGATCTCAGTCCTCAGATTATGGATTTTGCCGATACGGCAGCGGCGATCGCCACAATGGATCTGGTAATTTCGGTGGATACAGCCGTGGCTCACCTGGCTGGGGCAATGGGCAAACCCGTATGGCTGTTGTTGCCCTTCGCCTGTGACTGGCGCTGGATGCTGCACCGGGAAGATAGCCCCTGGTACCCCACCATGCGCCTGTTTCGGCAGGAGACTCCGGGGGATTGGGCGGGGGTGATGGCGAAGGTGATGGCGGCGTTGAAGGAGGATGCTTCCTACCAACGGCATAGTAATAAAAGTGGTGGGTAGGGGAGTGTTCTATCTCCATCAGCAGTAACCAGTTGGGTACTTTTTGAGGATTGGGATTTGATTACGCAATGGGTAACTTGCTAGCAAAGATCCCCGGTGTCTCGTTGCTCTAAACTCTAATTGTAAAAATAACCTTCCAGACACCGGGGAGCGGTCGATGGTTGCACTCCGGTCATTTGCGGCAATTATCACAACCCCCACACCTGAGTTTCCCTGCTTCATCTGCAAAACCAAATGCACTCAGCAAAAACTGCCAGCGGCAATCGCGGGTTTTCAGGAACTTGACCATTTGTTGGGATGCTTTCGTATTCGACTCTGCTGGAGATGAACCTTTTGCCTGAGGCAGCAATCGGTATTGGAAAGGACTTTGCCACTCAAGCTGACCTGTCCCGTGCAGCCAGGACAATGCCAGTGCCCCACCCTGAAACTGACGGCTCACCGTTTCCACATCCCCCTGGGAGGGCAGCTTCTTTGCCAACTGCTGCGCCATCTGCTGCTGCTTCTGGGTTTGTTGCTCAAAAAACTGCCACCGTTGTTTGTCTTCCGAATCGAGCCAACCCGTGGTTTCGCTGATCAGCGTCAGCGCTGTTGCGGGTTTACCATCTCTGCCCGCTCGTCCCACCTCCTGAATGTACTCCGATAACAATGAAGGGGCATGAAAATGGGCAACCCACCGTACATTTGGTTTGTTGATTCCCATGCCAAATGCATTCGTACAAACCACAAACTGAATCTCATCGTTGATCCAGTTAGTTTCCATCAAGCGGCGTTCATCGGGACTTAACCCTGCATGGTAAGCCGCTGTGCGATAACCCTGCTGGCTCAGCCACTCGGCTAACAGTTCACTATCCCGCCGAGTGCGGACATAGACCAGACCTGCCTGATTTCCGTAAGCTCGAATAAATTTGAGTAACTGCTGCCGCCGTCCCCGTGGAGTCCAAACCACCTGCACATTCAGGCTCAGGTTAGAACGGTAGGGATTGAGCCGAAAAACCTGGGGGTGTTGAAGGTGCAGAATCCGTTGAATCGTTTGTTGAGTGTGGGGATCTGCTGTGGCAGTAAAGGCGGCAATGGCAATGCGACTTCCCTCTGGTTTGCTCTGGAGTAGGGGCGATCGCACCGCTCCCAAGCGGAAATAGGCGGGTCTAAACGTGTCTCCCCATTGGGCAAGGCAGTGAGCTTCATCCAAAATGATTCCATTAATTTTCAGTGTGGGATGGCACAACTTCTCCCAGACCGGCGCACTTAACAGGGTTTCGGGAGAGAGGTAGAGCAGGCGCAACTTATGGTTTTCCAGTGCCCATAGGGTTTGCCGACGCTGTTGTTTAGACAGCTCACTGTGCAACGATGCCACGGACCACTGAAAAGACGGGTGCCGTTCTCGTAATTCCTGCACTTGATTTTCCATCAGGGCTACCAGAGGCGAAACCACCAGCGTCAGCCCCGTTTGCAACAGGGCAGGCAGTTGGAAACAAAGGGATTTGCCGCCTCCAGTTGGCATAATAATCAGCGAGTCTCGTTGCTCCAGTAAACATTGAACAATTTCTCCCTGGGGTGGACGGAAGTCGGAATATCCCCAGATTTTCTGTAGTCCAGCCCGAATCGATGCCTGGGTCGCAGGCGTTGTAGTGTGTGATGGAAGATGCATGTGCCCCGATGGAGTAAGTCGTGTTGAAATTCTCTAAATCAAGAGATTTCTTCAGGGTGCCCACCTTCAAACTGTAAAACCATCCTCAGTTAATCTTTTTAATGATTAACCCAGCGGCAACGATTGATGAATATTTTCAATGACTCAATTTGATTCCTTATTGATTATTCGTATTTTTCATATTTCCCACTTAACAGGCTCCAGATTCGTAACGTCGGGTTACAGCAGTTCTTATGCTGATGCGGTATAAGCTAGTGGTTTGTTATGAGTCATTAGTCATTAGTCCTTTGTGGGTAACCAATGACCAATGACCAATGACCAACGACGACCAATAGCGTACCTCACAAAGATAAGAATTACTATAGAAGCTCCAGCTTCCAACTGAATTCAGTAACTTTTGGTAGATTTGTTGCTTGATCATTGCCGGGTTAATAGCAAATCAATGTGATTCTGGCGTTGATTTTGAAAGTAGTCAATGATTGCAGAAATGTTTTGCTGACAGGCAATCAGATTCCCTCCCCCGTCGATCGCACTGATTTGATAACCCAGGTCAACAAAGAACTGCAAAAAGGTTTCTGGTGAAGTCTTACCAATGTGGTTCAAACTAACTGGGGCAAATTCAGTAAAGATAGTGGGTTGATTTTGCTGTAATAACTGTTTCATCCCCTGGAGGGCAAAGGGTTCATGACCTTCTATATCAAGTTTGACGACATCAATATTCGTTTCTCCCAAAAATGAGTCCAGGGCGACTGCTGTAATCTCTTTATACAAAGGCTTTCCAGTTCCGACGTAGGGACTGAGTGACTCCTTATCCTTAGACGTGACGATTGCGCCAGAGTTGACCGAACTGCCTGCGTCATAAATTAAGATTGACTCATTTTGATCACTGACTGCTAATGGATAGGCTTGAATGATTGAGTCAAATCCGTTGTAAGCAATACTCGTTTTCAAATACCGAAAGTTGGTTTCATCGGGTTCAAAACTAAATACTTTTCCCTGGGGGCAATGGCTGGCAGCCAGCAGACTGTAATAACCAATATTGGCACCAATATCCAGAAAATGAGTATCGGGCTTCAAGTGTTGCAAAAACGCCTGAACCACATTTTCTTCATAACTAGACTTGAGCAAAATGGGCAACCCGATCGCCCGGTCATGGATATTTAGCACAATCGAAAAGTGATGGTCTTCAATTCGCTTAATCACCTCATCCGAACCTGCCAGGATTCGCAAAAAGTCACCTGGCTCCAATCTCCCAACACTGGACATCCCTCCCTTGAGATAGCGCCTTAACTTCATTAGAAAAGGATTCATGGTAGTTAGGTTGAGCGGTGAGGAGTGATTTAGACCTCCGAGGTTTTACAAAACCTCGGAGGTCTGGGTTCCAATCCGATCTAATCTCCACTCCTTAATGGTGATGATGACCATGATTATGATGGTGGTCGTGGTGATGGTGGCTCTGGGCAAGACTGGGATTCACTACCAGAGCTTCCTCGGTCACTAGTGCCTCAATTTGAGGATTTGCCCACTCTGCTGCCATTTTGAGAAATTGGGGATGGTCGTTAACGCACTCCATCTGAACATAGGTCACATCGGGACGCTGACGGTGGAGAGTATGGATGATGTGATCCACATCCAATAGAGTTTCATGGTTTTCAGTGGCAAAGCCAATCGGCATAAAGACGATCGCTGTCGCTCCTAGCTCCATCAAATTTTTCGCTGCCAGTTCTGCATTCGGTTGAGTCCACTCGATTAATGGCGTTTGGTGGTTCAGCCAGCCCACAGAGATCAATGGAAAACGATGGATCAGCCTTTCACGTACACGCTCGTAGAGCGCCTGGCTTTCGTCAATTCCAGAGGTAAAGCCTTTTGCCTTGTGGGGACAACCGTGATTCATCAGCACGATTCCGGTTTGAGACGGTAAATGAGCGGCTGCCAGTTCCGTCCGAATCTTTTCCTCTACCAACTGTGCCATCAACTGAATGTAGTCCGGTTCATTAAAGAAGGAAGGAATGTAACGAATCCCCTTGACCCACTGCTCAGTTGCGTCACTCAGACTAGCCAGGGCTTTATTCACCTGCTCCACGGCAATACCGCTAGTAAAAATGGAGTCCACCACCAGCAACGGGTAAATCAATATTTTGCTGAATCCTTCTGCTTTTACCTGTTCCAGCACTTGCTCTGGCAGGAAGGGTTGGCAGAAGTTAAAAGCTTTGAAGACTTTGACGCGATCGCCCCACCGGTTCTGCAACGATTCTTCAATCCCTGCCCGTTGGCGTTCAAAAATGGCATTGTGGGGCGAAATGAAGTGATCATGCTGATGACTCCATTCATGCAGGTCAAAGACTGCCAGAAGCTTTGCCAGGGGAGGGTAGATCCAGGTAGGGACAGGGGCAAACTTAGCAGTTAGTAAATTGAGTGCCTGTTCATTGTAGTTGGCGAAGTCTTCATAGCTTTCGACTTCTCCATAGCCCATCAGTAGAACAGCAACCCGATCTTGGGAGTTGGATGCCTCTGGGGTTTGCTGAAGTTTTTCGGAGGTAGCGACCACGGGAAATTCCTCGCCTTGTGATTACCATTTTTTAGCCACTGTAGTCATGACTGCCTTTACCACCCTTTAAACCTGATCCAGATTGAGAACTGAAAATTTTTCCCAGTAAAGCTACGGGTCCCTCAGTGGGTGAGGTTTGGGAGTGGATTTGCTTGAGAATGACTACAGTTCCTCTCTAGGCTAACATCCCCTTAGGGGGGATAGAGCTTAAAAGAATCAACAGCTATAGCGATCCTGTTTGGATTGTGAAAGGAACTTCCCGTCAGGGAAAGACTTTCACAACTCTTCTTTTTCACAAATGATTTAGGACTGCTATATGTAGGGAAGGGGTGGATGGGAAGGAGTGAGGTGTCAGGTGCCAGGATTGCCGGTCCTAAACATTCTGGACAATAGCTATGAAAGAAAATTTTTGCAGCAGCGGATGGAAAATTGCTCTCTCCAGAGATAGATTTTAATAATGCGTTTACTGATTTGTCCGGGAGTACATGATTCAGCATTGACAGAATCTTTCCTGTCCGCGCTTCTGGGAGAAATAGGCGTTTATCCGGCTGGGCAAGCTCCCCTGATTTTTCCAACTCAAATCTATCCAGCCTATTCTGCGTTCCACGTGCTTCAGTTTCTCGATCGGCAATTAGCGGTGGCAGATCCCGATCGCCTTCCTCGCCCTCCTTTATTGATAGTGGCATTTAGTGCTGGTGTTGCCGCTGCTATAGGATCTGCCTGGAGTTGGCAACTGGGGGGTGGTCAGGTCAGAGGGTTGATTGCCCTGGATGGCTGGGGTGTCCCTTTAGCGGGCAATTTCCCCATCCATCGGGTGAGCCATGACTTCTTCACCCACTGGAGTTCAGCCCTGTTAGGGAAAGGAGAGGACAGTTTCTATGCCGAGCCTGGAGTGGACCATCTAGATCTGTGGCGATCGCCCCAAACTGCGATCGGCTGGCACATTTCCACCAACCCTGCCAAGCCTTCGATTCCCACCACGGCAGCCCGTTTTATCGCAACCCTGATTCAGCAATACAGTTCCGCTTGAAACTGAAAACATTGGACCATAAGGGACTCGCAAATTAATAAAGTCCCAACGTCATTCCCGCGCAGGCGGGAATCCATCGTGGAGCAGCTTGTCTGGCGGGTACTTTATTTTGGGGCACATCCCTAAGACTGAAGAGGCAAATGGGCGAATTTATCGAGTGCGATGCCAGGATTAAGGGAGTACCGGGCGGATCAGGCGTTTACCTTGGGTTGGTTGTGAATTTGTGGACTCTTGGCTAGGTTGAACTGGACAGCGGGGTGCGGGGTAATAGTCCGTCTCGCAACCCTTGGGGGTGCAAACCTGTTTAGGGCAAAGTTGGGACTGTCCTTGCAGTTTGCCCCCTTTAATCGTGACAACCGTTTCACCCACTGCCCCTAACACGTCTCCCCCCAATTCAATCGAGCACATCGCTTCACAAACAGCCCGCTCCATCGAATTCGGCTTAATTGAAAATAAGATAATGTTAGTTCCTTCTACCACCTTTACCTGGTGAGTGGTATTGTCTTCATTTTGCAGATCCACTGCCAGAGCGCTACCTGTTGATAGAGCAAACAAACTCAACGCCAGCAAAGTTTTTTTGATCATGATGATAGAAGGTTATGAAATTCACGCTGACCAATTCTAAAACCTATAACGCTTTTTGATTGCAAGAGATCTCTTGCCAAAGAAGAGGGGAGCGAGAATGCCCCCATTCAGCTCCCCCATGTGCTTGTGCTCTACACATCTTTTAGGCTACCCCCTCGGGCTTGTCCCACACCTCATCCTGCCAACTCATCCATTTGGGTGAATTTGGAAAGAAAACGTTATAGTCTCCTTAAAGCCTGTAGAGAAAGACTATACAGACCAATGGCACTGACTTACAGCGATTCCCGGTAGGGTGGGCACTGCCCACATTTTCCAAAAGCTTTAGTTATAGGGCTTTGTGGGCGATGCCCACCCTACAAGTTGTGGCTTATTCAAGCGGCAACCGCTGTAAAACAGGAATCCCTACTTACCTTGTTCTCCAGGCTCAGCCTGGGAACATTGACTGAGAGGCTCTGCCTCTATCAGCGCTAGAGGCAGAGCCTCCAGGGTTGCCATTCCAAGGCAAAGCCTTAGAACGAGAGGGATGGATGATGGAAACGTGCGGTCACTCGTATGTTTCCGCTTATTTCAGTGCCATTGGACTATTACAGACTATCAAAAACTTTCTGGATTGAATTCTGGGCTTTGGCAGTTAGGGACTCGCAAATTAATAAAGTCCCAACGTCATTCCCGCGCAGGCGGGAATCCATCGTGGAGCACATTGTCTAGCGGGTACTTATTTTGGGGCACATCCCTTAGGGCTTGCTGGATAGATTTTTAGCCGGGTATTCGCAGTTAGGAGAAGCCGTAGGTGGTTGAAGTTTCCCATTCTGAAGTGGGCACTGGTTTTGGGTTACCAGCCAACTTTTGGATCGTTATTGCAGAATTGCTGTTGGCAGTGGTGGTGGGTTTGGGGCTAACAGTCGCAGGGCTGGGAGGTGCCGCCTGGATATTGGGAGGAATTGCCGCGGGTGCATTGGTGTTTTACCTGTGCCATTCGGTTGACCACACCCCAATGCAGCCGAATCGGAGGGCAAGAAAAATCGGGCAAACCATCATTGGTTTAACGATTGGGCTGGCGCTTCAGCAGGGCAACCTGGATATTTTATCTTCTACCTGGATATTTTTTTTAGGGTTGCCACTGTTCTTGTTGGTCTGTGGTGGTTTGATTGGGTTTATCTATGCCCGACTTGAGCAAACTGACCTGCTGACAGCGATGCTGGCAACCACTCCCGGCAATATTGGTGTGATGGCGAGTATGGCGGCAGACTATAGCAAGAATGCGCCGCTGGTGTCTCTGATTCAACTCATGCGGTTTACGTCTGTGATTCTAGCTGTGCCAATGATTGCAAACGTCGCGATCGCCCCTCCTGCCCATACCTCGGTATCAGCCATTGCCAGCCATTTATTAACCATTCAGGTAGAGCGGTTGCCCCTCTCCATCCTGGTGCTGGCAACCGCATTTGTTGCGGTCTATGGGGGCAGCAAACTGAAAATTCCAGTGGCAGGGTTTTTCTGTGCGATCGCCACGGGGCTGGCATTCGGCGCGATCCCTTCCCTGCTACCCTCCCTGGCTGCATTCGACTTTCGCCTGCCACCCCTGGTTAATGGGGTTGGTCAAATTTTACTGGGGGTCACCATTGGCGAATACTGGGGCATCAACCCCCCGCTGAAGTGGTCTACCGTGGGGCGTGCCCTGGTTCCCGTTGGGTTAATGTTTGGAGCCGGATTTATCGCCGCCGCTGCCGCCCGATTACTGACCACCTGGGACTGGCTCACCTGTTTGCTAGTCACGGCACCGGGCGGTTCCCCAGAAATGATCTGGATCGCCCTCAGCTTGCATCACAACATAGAAATCGTCACCGCGGGTCATGTGATCCGACTTTTGATTATCAACCTCTCCTTGCCCTTACTCATTTCGCTGGCGTGTTACCTTGACCAGCGTTTAGTGCGTCCTGCTATTGAGGTGACGATTGAAGCGGCTAGGGAGTAGGAATGTAGGAGCGTAAAAGAATCTAACCCGCGATCGCGAAACTGGCTGGGACAGCTTTTATACAGCAGGCTCAATGGGAACTTTTAAGGTATGTTAGGACTGATCCGGCGGCAGAATTCAGGAGATGCCTCAGCTCTGGTAAAGTCTCCTTTCAGGGAACGCGGAGTAATATGCCCGGTATCCCTAACTTTCCCAGCCTGGTTCACTTTGCCCTAAAGCCCAACTTTGTTTATGGTTCGTGAGCAGCAAACCACTCAGTCCAAATCAAAGCCGACAGAAGATTTCATCTATGCCGAGCTTTACAATGCCATTTTGGAACGTCGCCTGCCACCAGAAACCAAACTCGGTGAAAACTTGCTGGCTGAGCATTACGGCATCAGCCGTACCATCATTCGGCAGGTGTTGCAACGGCTTGCCCACGATCGCCTGGTTAAGCTAGAGCCAAATCGGGGAGCGTTTGTTGCCAGTTTGTCTTTGGAGGAAGCAAAACAAATTTATCAGGCGTGGCGCTTGGTCGAAGTTGCGATCGTGCGGGACGTGACCCAATCCATTACCCCAAAACAGGTAAAGGGACTCCGGGCACTTGTTTTAGAGGAGCGCAAAGCCTGTGATGCGCAAGATATTCCCCGGTTGACCCGCCTATCTGCTGAGTTTCACATGCAGCTTGCCGATCTGTGCCACAACAAGTTTCTCAGCAGGTTCCTCAAAGAACTCGTGCCGCAAACGTCACTGGCGTTCTTCTATGAAATTCGGAATATGCCGGTTTGCACCAAAGATGAACACAGCGAAATTCTGGACTCTATTGCCGCGGGTGATGTGGATGCCGCTGTTGCCGCCGTAATGCGTCATCTGGATGGGATTGAAGCTGGACTGAATGCACGGGCATCACTAAACCATACTGCCAGCCTGGTTGATATCCTCAAATCTAAAATTTCATTTTAGAGGTCGTTTGCAATGTCGCTTTTGTCACTTATTGAAGAACAGCAGAGGAACCCTATGATCAGCCTAAACTAAGGTCAGGGTTAGCATCGCCAACATCGGGTCATGGAATTATCTTAATTGAGTCACCATAATGCTGACTGGATCTCTTGAAGTTTTCGGATCCCCCAAAACGACTTCGTTTGAAGCAGCCGATGCGATCGCCACTCGCCTTACCAAGCGTAAGGATGCCTGGGTACAGGTCAGTATGGCTGAACGAATTCGCTACCTGGAACAGTGCATCGAATCTGTGATGGCAGTGGCAGAAAAGTGGGTAGAGGCAGCCTGTCGGGCAAAAGGGATCGATCCCCAATCAACCCTGGCAGGAGAAGAATGGTACGTTGGTCCGGCGGTCGTAGTGTTTAACCTGCGATTGCTAGTGAACACCCTCCAGGCAAACGGAAAGCCCCGTCCCGCAAAGCTGAGGACTCGTAATGGGCAAACCGTAGCTCAGGTGTTTCCTGCTGATTTCAGGGATCGGTTACTGCTCCTGGGTTTTACGGGCGAAGTCTGGATGGAGCCAGGAAAGCCCGCAACTCAGGGTATGGTTTATCGGGAAAAATCGGCAACGGGCAAGGTGGCACTGGTTCTGGGGGCGGGCAATCTGGGAGCGATCGCCCCTATGGATGCTCTGTACAAGCTATTTGCCGAAGATGCCGTCGTGCTGCTGAAAATGAACCCGGTGAATGAGTACATGGGTCCGATTCTGGCAGCCGCCTTTGAACCTTTGCAGCGGGATGGGTTCTTTGAAATTGTTTATGGTGGGGCAGATCTGGGCAGTTATCTCTGTCACCATCCCCAGATAGACACCCTGCACATTACGGGTTCCCACCAGACCTACGACGCGATCGTTTGGGGCACAACTGGCACAGAACAGGCAGAGCGCAAAGCAACCAAGCAACCTCTCAATGCGAAACCTATTACCTCTGAGCTAGGCTGTGTAACGCCAGTCATTGTAGTGCCCGGTCGTTGGTCCCCGGCAGATCTTGCCTTCCAAGCCCGCCATGTGGCTGAAATGGTAGTTCACAATGCCAGCTTTAACTGCTGCTCTGCCCAACTGCTGGTAACCGCCAAAGATTGGGCACAGCGGCAGGAGTTTCTAGCTCTGTTAAAGCGAGAGTTCAGTGAAATTCCTCCCCGCGAGGCATACTACCCAGGGGCAAAACAGCGTTACCTGAAGTTTCTGGAATGCTATCCCCAGGCGCAACCCGTCAACTCGGGTAGTGACACGATCGTTCCCTGGACATTAATCCCCGATGTGCCTGCGGCGGAAGGGGAACACGCCCTAACCCAGGAGGCTTTTTGTGGAGTGCTGGCAGAGGTGAGCCTGGAAGCCTTTACCACTGATGAGTTCCTGGCAAAAGCTGTGGAGTTTGTGAACCAGAAAGTCTGGGGAAATCTTTCTTGCATGATCCTGGTTGACCCAGGGACGCAACGCCAATGGGCAACCGAATTGGAAGCCGCGATCGCCAACCTACACTATGGGGCGATCGGTCTCAATGTCTGGTCTTCCGTCCTGTTTGCCATGCCGATGTTTCCCTGGGGCGCATTCCCCGGTAATTCCTTAGAGGATATTCGCTCTGGACAGGGGATGGTTCACAATACCTACCTGTTTGAACATCCACAAAAATCTGTTCTGCGGGCACCTTTCCGTATCTTTCCAACACCCATCTGGTTTTCTCGTCACCGTAACCTGCGACAACTGACGCAGCGCTTTGCTCAGTTTGAGGCGAATCCAACGGGGGGAAATTTTTTGAAGGTTGTGATTGAAGCTCTTAAAGGGTGAAGGGGTGGAGGGGTGGAGAAGGTTATTAGCGAGATGAGGGGTCAGAAACTATTACAATTCAAACCTCAAAACTCTTACCTCATAGTTCTCAAGAAAAAGGCGATCGCTGCAAAGAAATTGCGCTAGAGTTAAAAACATGGATGTGATTGAACTCCAAATGCTGTACGCAGCAGGAGAGCGAGATTTTCGTAATATTGACCTTGGCTCTGCAAGCTTGAGCTATATCAACTTGAGCAAAGCTATATTAACGAGAGCCAATTTTCGTCATGCAAATTTACGCTGGGCAAACTTGCGGGAAGCGGATATGAGTTGGGCAGATTTAAGAGGGGCGGATCTGAGTTGGGCGGATTTGAACAATGCAGACCTGACTCATGCCAACTTGAAGGGGGCAAAAATGCCCGATGGAACGATTCATGATTAGTGCTAAGGGATGTGCCCCCAAATAAAGTACCCACTGGACAATCCGCTCCACTATGGATTCCCGCCTGCGCGGGAATGACGTTGGGACTTTATTAATTTGCGAGTCCCTAACTGGACAAGGGTGGTACCGCAGGTGCTGGGGTCACTTTAGCGATAACCGTTTAAATCGGTATAACATTTTCTGCTGTAACCGTCATCAGTTAGCTTGAGGCACTGGAATAGTAGGCGTTTCGTCAGTTAAGCAGGTTTCAGATATCAGAGGTTGGTTAATTACTCGCGATCGACGTAGACAGTGGAATAGGGATCATTAGCGTCTGAAGGCGGCTCAGTTTTTGGCGGATTTGGCATGTTGGCAGAGGGAAGGTTGGTTGCATTGGGATCAGACGTACTGGAAACATAATCTTCTGCACTGCTGGAGGCGGTTCCCCCAGATGCATTGGGACTTTCCCCCGCATTTGCATTTCTAGCTTCTTCTAGGGATATTTCAGGGTTAGCATTTATTGCCGCTGTTCGTGCTCCAGAGTTTTCAGCAACATTCTCTAACTCTTTCTTCGTGTTATGGTTTGTGTCGTTTGCCATTGTCTTGAGTCCTAGAGTAGTAGTGAAGTTTTATATTTTTTATATTTGTTTTAGTGCTTTTTGTATATTTGCGTTTGAAAATGGGGCTAAAACTGAAGTTTAGGATTGGAGTTAGAGGTTTTTCCTGTTTTCCCCGGTATTGCTAATCCAATTGGCAACTTGATAGCCAAGATCCTCAGTGTCTTAAATTGATCAGCCTGTAAATAGCTGAAATAACCTTCTCAAACACTGAGGATCTGGACATTGTTGCATAGCCGATTAGCATCCTAAAACGAGAAAGGAGAAATCAAGTTTTAATACCGGGTGCCTGTGCGGGTAGTAGTCACATTGGGATCCTGATAGGTGGTTGTGCGCTCTTCCGGTTTACGCAACAGTCCGGCTAAGCCAATTAAGCCCAACAAGCCGAGCCAACCCCAGTCAAAACCCTCGTCCCCTCTGGTATCAGTTGTCTGCAAATCAGTCGTGTTGTTTCCAGGCGCAATCGTTGTTCCTGCGGGCGCACCGGGATCTGCTGTCGTACCATCGGGTGCAGTCGTGCCACCGGGCACTGTCGTGGTGCCTTCAGGTGCAGTCGTTGTCCCACCAGGTGCAGCGGTATCACCAGGAAATGTAGTCGTGCCGCCAGGTGCAGCGGTATCACCAGGAAACGTAGTCGTGCCACCAGGTGCATTAGTATCACCAGGAAACGTAGTCGTGCCGCCAGGTGCATTAGTCGTGCCGCCAGGTGCAGGAACCGTTTCGACTGCTCCCTCCGGCGTAGTGGTAGTACCACTAGGAGCAGCGTCTTGAGCGTTCACTGACGATGCCAGAGGCACAGACGCTAGACTTAACGCAAAAAGACTTGCATAAACGGTTTTGGATAGGCTGAATTGTTTCATAAAGTCCCTTTAAATTTTTGGTAATTGACTTTGTAAGTCTTTTCTGTGTTTGATGCCAACTTTTTTGATTTCAGTTTCAGGCAGAGAAGTCGATTAAGCTAGTGGTTTGTTATGAGTCATTAGTCTTTTGTGGGCAACCAATGACTAATGTCTAATGACCAGTAACGCACCTGACAAAGCTGAATTGCTACAAACAAACGCATTTCAGCTCAACCAGCTATCACACAGTAACAGTTTTGCTTCTCTTCTCTCTTCCCCCTCAGGCTGAAGTTCTCAATTAAGCCGTTGTGTAATTCTAGATACAGAAGCTTCCCGTTAAAGTTTCCCGCTCCTAAGCCGCCTCACCTGGTTTGAGGACAATCTTGATGCAGTTGTCTTTATTTCCATCGTGGGAACGTACCCGTCATAGAGATGTAAATCAGAACCACAGATTGCCGTAGTTGTGATTTTCAGATTGCCGTAGTTGTGATTTTCACAATCGCATCCCGTGAATTAATGATTTTGGGATCGGGAACAGTTTCAACTTGAATGTTATTGGCACCTGCCAGCAGACTGCTTTCATGGGGTTTCCTTAGTTAGTTTCCTTGATTGATTCAGGGGAAGCAGCGTGAACTTTCATGGTTTGCCAAGGGGCACATTTTTTTATAGGCAGAACTTTAAAAGCATTTTCTAAAGCCTTCCTCTATGGTCAAGGCATCAATCAAGGGCTACATCACTCCTTAGAACCAGCTTGAAACTGTATTTATCCATACATAGAAACGTTACATTGATTGAGTGAATCTGAGCAGAGGTTGAAACTGTATTTATCCATACATAGAAACGTTACATTTATTGGGTGAATCTGAGCAGAGGCAAGAATTCATTCAATCCAGCCATCAGGTATCGACTCACTCAGCAGCGAATAGTTGTAAGAAAAAGCTGAATAATAGACAGGCAAGAATTTTGAACTTCTTTGGGAGCCTAGAGGAAACAGGATTAACTTCCGTAGTTTTAGCCAAAAAAATGTATTTTTAGTGACAATCTACCCCAGTATACCTGCGTAGCTTCATGACAAATTAATACGGAATTTTTAATCTTTACAAAATCAATACGGAAGATTTCAGGTAAACCAATTAGCTTTTTCTTATAACTCAACAAACGCTTAGTGGTGGGTTTGCAGTCAGTTGGTAAGCCCGTTTAATTTGAAGTTTTTAATTCACTCACTTACGAGGCAGGGTGCTGTGTTTGTCATTGGCTAATGTTGATTAGCCAATTGACTGTTTGTGTTCCTGTTCTACCGAACTTTATTTCTATGCAAGACTCTCCAGTATCGTCACCTGTCTATAAAGCGCCTTCGCGATCGCTTTTGTCCAATTTGTTGATTGCTTCCCTCAGTGCCGGTTTAATTGTCTGGTCTTTTCGTCTAGTTCAGGAAAAGTTTTTCTCAATTACCAGTGTTGATGCCGTCATTAATGGAGTGGTTACGGATATCAGAGCACCCCAGGCGGGTGTTGTTTCAACGCTGACAGGCAGTACGGGTAAGCCATTAGATCAGGGTAAGCCCTTGTTGAAAATTGAGAATGCCCGTATTAGTCAGCTTCAGATTGAGTCTCTCAAAGGTAAGCTCAACCAGCAACAGGCAGAGTTAGACCGCGCCGAAGCAAAGCTAAACCAGCAGCTTACGCTATTGCAAACGGTCACGGTTGATCAGAGGCACCAACAGCATTTAGAAACGGTCGCTGCTCAGCACTCAGTTGAAAAAGTTGCCTCTGATTTGAAGGGTGCGCAGGCTCGTCATCAACTGGCAAAGGTGAATTACAATCGCACAAAATACTTAACTTCCCAGGGCGCACTCTCCCAATCGCTCCTGGATTCAGCCGCCGCCGAAGTTGAGGAGCGGAGCGCAGAAGTTATGGGACTGGAGAGACAGATCAAGGCTTTGGAGGCAAGTGAACAAGCAGCCCAACTCAACCTTTCCCTGGTAAAAACAAGTAGCAATTCCGATCCGAGGATTCGCCTGGAAGAATTGCAGATGCAAATTGCGGATCAACGCCAGGTGATCCAAACCTTAAGGAAAGGCATTCAGGCAACGGAAGCCGAACTGAGTCAGGCAAACACCGATGTCGAAAGACAACAGGCTGTGGTTGTGAATGCTCCTGCTACCGGGATTCTGTGGCGGTTAGCAGTGCAACCCGGTAAGTTTGTCCAGCAGGGCGAATCGCTGGGGCAAATGCTGGACTGTAGTGGACGCTGGGTGGATGCGTTTGTCGATGAACAGGCGGCGCGATCGCTACAACCGGGAACTCCAGCCACCGTCAAATTGTACGGAGCAGACTCCCAGGTATTGCAAGGTCAAGTTAGTAGTATCCGTCCTGGTTCAGGCAGGCTATCCGCTGGGGAAGACATTGCAGTGCCAACGACTCCAAACGCACCGCGCAAAGCCCAAGTCCGTGTAGATTTGGATCCAGGGACTGAGCAGGGTGGCTCCGGGCAGTTTTGCTATGTCGGATATACCGCTCAAGTAGCATTCAAAATTCGTTGAAGGCGGGTTAACCAGCCATGCTTCCCGTAAGGTAACCCAACATCTACGGAAGCGTTGCGTCACTCTGTTGGAGGATGCACAGAAGGGTTATTGATACTGCATTAGGAAACGATAAACCGTCTATGGCAACCAGGGGAGCTTTAGTCGCTTGTCCTAACAAACATGGTTACAGCTAAAGCTTCAACCTCATCTTTTCAGGTGATTTAACCCGCCAAAACAGTTAAACGCTTAGTTTGAAGACAATTTAAGTAGGAACTCAACATCCATTGCATCTCTATCGAAACATGTCCGCTCTGGTTTCCATTCCTACTTAAGCGCTGAATTGATTAACCTTATACGCGCTCATTAAAACAATGCGTTTGCCCAAATCACAACCGTCTAGGAAGACATTTCTCCAATCCCTCAGATCGCCTTCCTTCCCAAGCTTAAACCCCTCCAAAAATTCCGCCACCCCATCGGGGATCTCTCCCTGGGTCTGGAATATTTTTATCGTCAGTGCCCTGCTGTGGTTAGGTGCTGTGTTCTTCACGCTGGGAAGACCAATCCTCTTCCCCTTAGAGGAGGCAAATCCAACGGTTCTACGCAGTTTGCCTGACTTTTTGACCCTGCCTCAGGATGCCGAAAGTATCTGGTTACCACTCCTGGGTATTCTGGCATTTTCCATCTGCTTACGTTGGATTCCACCAACGAATGGTTCCCGCCTCATCGTTCGTAGTGTGATGGCAGTTCTCGCCATTCGTTACCTGATCTGGCGTTCCGTTGCCACGCTCAACTTTGCTCACTGGGCAAGCATTGCCCTCAGTCTGGCATTTTTCTTAAATGAACTGGTTTGGATTGGGTCTTACCTGTTATATCTGGCTCAAACCGCCTGGACAACCGAGAAGAACCGTAGTGCCGCCGCTAATCGATATGCCCAGGATGTGCTGGCACAACGGTATGTTCCATCTGTCGATGTCTTTGTTCCTACCTACAAGGAACCGGAATATATTGTGCGTCGGACGGTGATTGGCTGTCAGGCGATGGAGTACCCCAACAAAACGATTTACATTTTGGATGACACTCGTCGCCCCCACATCAAGGCATTAGCCGAGGAGTTGGGATGTGAGTATATCACCCGTGCAGACAACAACCACGCTAAAGCGGGAAACCTGAACAATGCTCTGAAGCAGACTTCCGGTGAGTTGATTACGATCATGGATGCCGACTTTGTCCCCTTCAAAAACTTTTTGACACGCACAGTCGGCTTTTTCCAAAACCCAAAGGTTGATCTCGTCCAAACTCCCCAGCATTTCTATAATCCCGATTACCACTCGCGCAATCTGGGGTTAGAACAGGTTCAACCTAATGATATGGAGCACTTTTTTGGGCATGTGCAGCCCGGTCGAGATAGCACCAACAGTGTCATTTGTTGTGGCACGTCTTATGTGGTGCGTCGAAGTAGTTTAGAAGCAGTAGGTGGCTACTACACCCGTTGTTGCGTGGAAGACTACCAAACTTCGATTCGGATGCTAACCCAGGGTGCTCAAATCATTTACTTGAACGAAGTTTTGAGTATGGGTGAATCAACCCGTACCTTTGCTGACTTTATTGATCAACGGTTGCGTTGGCTGCAAGGAAACTTGCAAGTTTACTTTTGTGGTAATGAGTTACCGATCTGGTCTAAGCTGAACTGGTTTCAGAAGAGCCATCACATTACACTGATTCTGTTTTCGTTTAATCCAGTCATTCGTCTAATCTCCCTTTTGGTGCCTCTGTTGAGTCTTTATTTAGGTTCTTCTCCATTAGTAGCATCAGTTTCAGAGTATATTTTTTACGCCATTCCGTTTACGTTGATGTACTTTGTTAGCTTTACCTGGGGCAATGATTACCGTCTGTCTGCCTTTTGGAATGAAGTGTATGATACAGCCTTCTGTTTTCCTGCTTTGGGACGAATTGCGCTGGTTTTGCGAAATCCGTTTGCAAAAGCCAGCACAGCTACCCGTAAGGGTGTGAAAGCTGAACGCAAAAACTACAATTTGCACCTGACGTTTCCCCTGCTCGTGCTGTTGGGGTTGACCACTTTTGGATTATTCCTGCATTACGGCGGCTATGGTTTGGGGTTATGGATTCCATTGCAGTACGAGTATGAAGGGAAGGAAGTGCTGTTGTTCTGGGTTGTTTATAACGCGGCGATGATGACGGTTGCGATCCTATCGGGGATTGATCAGCCTGTTAGGCGCGTGGTCGATCGCTTTCCCCTGTTTACTGCCTGCAAGTTAACCGTAGGGAATCATACCTACTGGGGCTGCACCAATGATCTCTCGGAAACCGGGGCAAACCTGACCGTAACCAGCGATCGCTTTGCCTTTGTCACAGGCGACCACACCGTTACCCTGGATTTCCTGGAGCATCACTTTTCGGTGGAAGCGAAGGTTCTGCGCTCCAGTGTGAAAGATAATCGCAGCCAGGTATCAATAACTTTTCCAGAGCTAACCGTGGAGCAAAACCGGAAGTTGGTGACACTGCTTTATAGTGATATGGACTGGTGGAAACAGCGGAAGAAACATGGGATTCTGGATGGCTTTTTGATGATGGTGTTCTCTGTCTTACGGCTTAAACCTGTTTTCAAAAGTTACAGTTCTTAGTAAGCTTTCGGTATGAGATTGTTAAGAGCTAAAACACAAGCTATTAACCGGATGTGCAACAATTTGCCCACCCTACGGGAAGCAAGCTACATCCCCACCCTTCTCCCCCAGGAGAAGCGCTTTCAGACATTTCCTGTCCCCTCTCCCATCGGACTACCGTGTATACACAAATCATGAAAGTTGAATCGGCAGGCGATCGCAGCATTGACGGTGGGTTAGCAGAATCCTGCTTGGGGGGCTGCCCCCCACCCCACCGTGGCAGAGGATTTTACGGGTGAGACTGACAAAGCTTGCCTCGTGTTCTCATCAGTAAAACAGGTTGCGTCCCCCGCACCCCCTCCAAAACGATGCGATCTCGTCGTCAATGGCAACATTCATCCGATTGGATCTTCAAGCAAGGGCAAAAGGGTGGCAAGGGGAGCGGTTGGTTTTGAAGCTGAGGCAATTTTTGACCGATTCTCGTCGCGCTAGACTTGAAGACCCAGCGCTAGACCCTTTCGGGGGGTTTGGGGGAGTTAGGACCCCAAGAGGCGGGGGTTTGGGGGGAAGTCCCCCAGAGCCAGTTTCTAACGAAGCCGAGATCTGTATACACCGCAGCCCTCTCCCGATGGGCTACGGTGTAACTTGCTTCCCGATGGGTGGGCAGTTCTTGCCAGCATTTCAGCCAAGTCGCACAGTGCATTATTAACCCAGCAACAAAAGAATTAGCATTTGGGAATGGGTTTTGGCTGCGCTTAACCCCCAATTACCGAGTGCTGAGCGCAGTTGAAGCACAATCACCCAATTTGTATAAGCAATGATCACCAGGTTAATCAATCAGCTAAATCGTGGTGGCAGGCGCAAATATAGTCGCCTGAAGCAAGGGCTGGTGCTGGGGATGGTGGCGATCGCCACTTGGTTCATCCACTGGCTTTATAACGGTGGAGTACAAACAGTGGCAGCCAGCATCAGCGCTGACAGCTTAGAAGCTAACATTCGCCGTCTGCGTACTGGCGAGTTGGTGATTCGGGTAGTTAACGCTCAACAACAGCCTGTTGTGGGTGCAACGGTTACTGTAGAGCAAACCGCCCACCACTTTGACTTTGGTACGGCACTCAGTTCTAAGATGTTTCACCCGGATGTGAATCCTGATGAGCAAACTCAGTATCTTCAGCTAGCAAAACAATGGTTTAACGCGAGTGTGCATGAGGATGCTCTGAAGTGGTACTCAACCGAGCCAGAGCAGGGACAGGTGAACTATGCAGATGCCGATCGCATCCTCGCCTGGAGTGAGGCAAACGGACTCAAAATGCGGGGACACACGCTATTTTGGGCAGTGGAGAAATGGAACCAGCCCTGGGTGCAAGCACTCAACCCACAAGAATTACGGTTGGCAGTGGAGCGGCGAACCACCGAAGTATGCAGCCGTTATCGAGGTAGCATTTCTGAATACGATGTGCTAAATGAGATGTTGCATGGAAACTTCTATCAACAGCGATTGGGCGAAGGCATTGTCGATCAAATCTTTCAATGGTGTCGGAATGCCGATCCAACTGCCCGCTTATATGTCAATGATTATGATATTCTCAACGGCAAATTGCTTGATGCTTACGTGAGTCAAATCCGTTCGCTGTTAGACAGAGGCGTACCCGTGGGTGGAATTGGCGTGCAGGCACACATTCGTGAACCCATGACAGCAGAACAGATCCAGCATTGTTTGGACACACTGGCACAGTTTCAGTTGCCGATTAAAATTACCGAACTGGGGGTGGTCGCAGCTACGGAAGCGGAGCAAGCCCGGATTCTAAAGGACCTGTACACGATCGCCTTTGCCCATCCAGCGGTAAATGGCATTCTGATGTGGGGATTTTGGGAAGGTGCAAATTGGGAGCCAGCGGCGGCAGTGGTCAAGCGTAACTTTGAACCAACCCTTGCTGCCCAAACCTATCAAGATCTGGTATTTAACCAGTGGTGGACCAGAGCCAGTGGACAAACTAATAGCAGCGGAGTTGTTGCAACTCAGGCATTTTTTGGCCGCTATCAGATGACAGTTAGAACAGGTAGTCAAACCTCTAAACACACCGTTTTCTTTTCCCCCCAAACCACCATGCCCCAGATACTTACGATCGCCTCATAATCCTAAAATAGTAATTTTTCTTTACACTGCCAACAACCAAGACTTTAGTGCCAAAGGTGCTTCTTATGCAAGGGAAAGCGGCTGCAAAGCACTGAATCTCTGGTTGCTTTAACTAAAGATTTAAGAAAGTTTTCCAAATTAACGGCAAATTCGCAAGTCAGTAACGCTGCGATATTGCGGTATACCTTGCGGAAAACAAGCTAAAGAATGATATGCCTGGGATGTCCCCTTTCCTATGCTCTGAATTGGTCTATGACTGAGCAGTACTGCATGTCAGAAAACGATTACAAGTAACCATAAAGTTTTGTTTTATCTTCCTAAACTTAGGTTGTTTATTTAAGCGCAAACCTGGACTATGGGAAATTACGTATGAGTATAGGAAAGCGCTGTAGGGATATGAAGCCACATATCAGGCTGAAATTTAAACAGGATGCTTGGTCTGGGAGCGTGCCCTATTGGCAAACGTTTATTGGCGATAGGACTCAAGCTGTCACCCACATTCGCCCTGACATTGATGCCCTCTTAACCCGATATGGGTTGCCGGTATGGGTGACAAGGGAATATCAGCCTGCGGGAAAGGATTGGGATGATGCAGAACGGGCAAGCGGTTTGAATCGCGTTTATCGAATTATTGTGCAACAAGACACAACGGTTCCGCTGGAACTGATTCAGGAAATAGCCCGCCTGCCTGGGGTTGAGGAGGTGCAAATTGGCAGGGTGGCTGAGGTTGGTTTGCCTTCAATGCACTCATCCCAAATGAGTGTCACCACAGACTTGCGATCCCGAAAAGCCATCTATCTCCCAGAGGCGCATCAATATACAGAAGGTGATCCAGAAATTACGATCGCGGTTCTGGATACAGGCGTGGCGCTCAACCATCCCGAATTTGCCCAAGCTTTGTTGCCAGGATATGACTTTGTTCACATCATTGACGGGGCTGGGAAATTCCTGGGAGATTTTCTGGAGGCAGATGAGCTACCAGACGATGAGGTTGGGCATGGCACCCACGTCGCTGGCATCATTGCCGCCCAGGGCGAAGGGATGCCCAGGGGGGTTGTTCCCAATTGCAAAGTTTTGCCGGTGCGAGTTTTGGGGGCAATGGCACGGGGCAGTAAGCGGGTTGGGGCTGGCTTGGTAGACAACATTAATGACGGGATCAAGTGGGCAATTGATCACGGTGCCGATGTCATCAACATGAGTTTGGGGATTCAGCATACGGGGGGTGGGTTGCCCCACCAGGAAGTGGTGGACTATGCCAAACGGAAAGGGGTCACGATTGTGGCAGCATCCGGTAATGACGGCACCGAACAACTCTACTATCCCAGTGCTCTGCCCTATGTTATGGCGGTTGGAGCCGTAGATGAGGAAGGAAAGATCGCCCCTTTTTCCACATTTGGCAAAGTAGATTTCCTGGCACCCGGTACCAATATCTATAGCACCTATCTAAACAATGACTATGCCTTCTCTACCGGCACGTCCCATGCCTCCCCCTTTGTGGCAGGGGCGGTTGCCCTGCTCAAGTCCTACGCCCTCAAAAAACGAGGGGTGCGCCTGCGAGACAACCAGGTAAAACACATTTTCCAACATACGGCAGACAAAATTGATACCCGATTTAAGCATCACAAGGCAGGGTTTGGACATCTGAACTTGATTGATGCATTGCGGCTCCTTGATTACAAGCTCAGTTCTTAGAGGTCGATCATGGCATCACTTGATGTAGGTTCTACAAGTCCATTAGTAAAGGTTTTACAGAGCTATTTGAAGGTTCTGGATCATTACCAGGGAGATATCACCGGCACATTTGACGACAATCAGACAAAAGATGCGGTGGAGGCATTCAAAGAAAAAGCCGGAATCACTGATGAACCGGGGGTGGGCGATCGCACCTGGGCAGCATTGATTCAACGGTTTGAACCAATTCTGTCTCAAACTAATTTTGAATTGGAAGATCTGCTTGGACGAGTTGACCTAACTAAACAGCAAATGGTTGATGCGGTCAAGCAGGCAGTGACCGATGCGACCAAAGAAGATGGACCGATTCAAAAAACGGCTCTCAGTGCAGTCGCTCAAGCAGTGACCGATGCGACCAAAGAGGATGGACCGATTCAAAAAACGGCTCTTAGCGCCATCAAGCAGGCAGTGACCGATGCGACCAAAGAGGATGGACCGATTCAAACGGCTGTTAAAACTGCAACGGATGCCGCTGATAAAGCACAAAGGGAAGCGACAAAAGCTTCGGCTTCGGCTTCGGCGGTTAGAGCCAGGGAATCGGCAAGACGAGCAGCTTTAGCGTTGGCTGACGCGATCGCGGTCCACCAAAAAATTAAGGACGGGGCGATCGCCATTACCGATTTATCAGATGCGGCACAAAAAACCACTGCGATCATCGAACGGGCTAAACCTGGATCAGATGCAGCAAAAAATTCTGACAAAGCGGCTAAAGCAGCGAAGTCCAATGCAGAACAAGCACCAATTCACCTGAACAATGCAAAAACTTTTCTATCTCAGGTGGAGCAACAGGTAGTCGCCGCTCATAGGGCAACAGAGGAAGCGGAAAAGCAAGAGAAAGTGGCTAAAGATGCCACCCTAACGACGGCTGTGAAAGCTGCCGCCGCAGAGGCAGAAAAGCAGGCACAGGCGGCTAAAACGGCTGAGACTTCTGCCCAAAATGCGCTGAAATCGCTGACTGAGATTGTTACAGATCTCGCCGCCTTAAAGGAGGATACCGAGCGTCAGGCGAAAGCGGCTGCCGAGGGCTTACCCCCTCCCCAACAAGATCCCCAACTCCAAGATCGGTCTAACTTTTCAGCTATCTGGGATTTATTTAATGGACGGAAAGATGAAGATGTCGATGGATCGAAAGAGGTGGAAGAAGCCACCAACTGGACTGTGTTTAAGGAATTGTTTGAAATCAAGAAATCAGCCCCAGTCAATTCCCACAGCAGCAGTGAAGAGACTCGCCCAACAAACGCTGCCATAGAGTTGGAAAAAGCCAATGCAGCGGCAGTGAGTGCAGGAGACAGCCGCGCTCAAAGCGGTAGCGACGATCGCTGAAATGGCAGTCAATGTAGCTTTCACAACCATCACAGGGGCTGAAACTGCGATCGCCACCATAAAAACAGATGTCGAGAAACTAAAAACGGAGGCTGAAAAACTAGCCATCGAAACTCCATTATTGAGTTCCATCTAGACAGAACTGCACCAGCCACGGAAAAACTTACACTATTGGGTCAGGGATTAAGACAATGTCAACAACAACAGAATCGACCACATTAACAACCTTCAACGGATCGCAGGGTTGGGCAGTGGACAAGTCACTGTACATCCGGCGGCAAACCAACCTGGATGCCTATGCTGACAAGGCATTTAAAGACACTGAAAAATGGATACGCACCGACCGCTGGCCCGAGTACAAAAAAGTGATTCAGGCGAAGTCCGCGGCTGGTGGTGCCACACCCATCAGTGCCCTGGGTGAAACGGCAAAAGATTGGTTGCCCCAGAAACTATCGGTCGAGAAGGTTGATCAAGTCACTAAGAAACTGGACAATACTGGGCTGGAAGACATTTCCCGACTGTTGCTATCCAGTACAGAAATCTATGCCTACCTCCTGCTGCAAGCGGCTGAGACCGTCCAAGCAGATGACATTGCTGGATTATCCAATGCGGTTCTACTGCGTGTAGTCGGTGAGCCGAAACGATACTTTCTGGCAAGGGTGCTGGCAGACGTAACCCATGACCTGAAAGTTCAGATCACGCTGGCAGAGGATGATCCCAATAAGAACTGGCCCCGCTTAGTGGATCTGACATTGGAACGGGGGATTGATATCCGAGCAGGACAGGTCCGCCCTGCGGTAATGGGGCTTCTGACGATTCTGTATCGCGAGGGCAATATTCCCTACTATTTGCGGCGGTATATCAGGGAACGCAGCGCTATCCCAGACAGCTCGTTTACATCGACCATCAAGCAGGCGATGATTAACCACCTGCTCAAACTGGGGGTGCAGTTTAACCGGGTAGACACCGATAGAAAGTTCGATGCTGGTGTTTATGACAAGTACTTTATCATTGCCTACAACGAGGCACTGAGGATGAGTGTCGTCGCCGACGATCCGATCGACACGGCGCGGATCAAGGGCGGCGAAGTCACCTGGAATTTTGCCGTAGATACCTTTGAGGCGGTTGACCACCAGGGCGTGATCCCAGCCAATATCAGAGCGGCGGGGGCACTGGACTACCTCTTTAACATTGGTGAAGGGATGCGGGTGTTTGATGTGACAAATGCCCTGATATTGCGCTGGGCAAGTGGGATGCTGGATATCCCAGAAGGGAAAACCGCCGGTATGCTCCACCGTTTCCATAAACTGCGGAATGAGCGTAACACGGCGGCGGAACGAGCAATGCTTTACAAGCGCGTGCTGAATAAGGGCGGTGGGAAATTGCTTTCCAATATGGTGGCAAATCAGGCATTTCCCATGCTGTGGCACCAGTTGATGGCAGAGGTTGCAGAATACATCCGCAAGTCTGAAGGGAGCAGAGACAGTTGGGTGTCGCGATCGCCCCTCTACCAGGCAACCAAGAATTTGCAATACAACCTGACCGAACACATGACCGGCATGTCCCATATCCAGGTGACAGAAGACTACGCCCATCTCCAGGAAGCAATGGAGATCCTGCGGGCAGAAGAAATCATCAATAACTTTGGCGGACGGCGTAAGAGCCTCTGGAGTGTGATTGAGCGGGTTGCTAAGGAAGACCTGGGCAGCATGGTACCCACCGCCACCCTCCGGACGATCGCCGTTGAAGGCAACAAAATCTTCCAATGGATCGCCAACTTTGAAACCGAAGGTTCCGTCCGCGAAACCGACTTCACAAGTCTCCTGAGTGCCGCCGAATCCTGGATTATTGCCCAGGCATCAATGGAAACCGGCAGCAACGGCAAGTTCCTGCCCGACAAGGAAAGTAATAGAGGAAGAAATAAACCCTCTCAACGCATGAATCAACGCCGTAGAGAACCGATGCGATCGAAGAAAAAGGCAGGAGGAGATGATTTTGATGATTGGGATGTTTAGTTGCAAGTTGCAAGTTTTGAGTTTTACTGCCCAATGCCCACTGACTACTGACTACTGACTACAGGACTACTCCCATGCCCGAATACCAAGAAATTAAAGACCAGGCGCGTGCTAAGGCGCGATCGCTGCTTGCCCACTCCCAATCCTTCCGCAATATGGAGCGGGAGGAGCAAATGTCGCTGTACAAAGATCTGGTCGATGCTCAGTACAACGATCTTGCCGAGGCGCAAGGGCTATCCACGGCAATGGCAACCGCAGGCGATCTAATCGACGAGGGTCGCCACCAAAATCAACGGATTGGTAGAGCGGGTCAAACCACCGCCGATATTCTGAGCGATACCGTTAAAAAGGTGGATTTTCCTGGATTTGTCAAAGATCTTCTGAACGGCGTGTTTGATGCCAACTTAAACGCCAACATTAAACAAATGGAAGCGTTTCAGAACCTGCTCAAAAGCGCTACCCAGTCCCTTTCCCAGTTTGTCAATGCGATTGATGACAATGAGGCAATGATGCGTCTGGTCGAGGGCAACAATCAATACAAGCTGAAGATGACAAAAGCCCAAGCTCGTGGGGGCGGGCGGGGTGGTCGGCGTAATTCTAAGGGAGGGTCGGACAAGGGTGGAGAGCAGAAAGCAGTGCTTCTGGATCAGAGTGGCAAGGAAGTCAATATGAATGACAGCGCCATCCAGGCAAAAATCCTGGATGCCAAGCTGGCAATGGCAAAGGAACGCCGAACCATGCTGCGGGAAACCATCCTGATGGGCGTATCTCGTCTGGTGGTCGAAAAGGGGATCATCCGAGCCAGCGTCAAATTCAAAATTGATGCCTACGAAGACACTGTTAACTATGACGAGGCTGAGGTTGTTCGATCCAAAGCATCTCGTGCCGGTGGGAGTTTTTTTGGGTTATTTGGGGGGGGCATCAGCCATTCGGAGACTCGCATCAGCGTTGCCGATTCCAGCACCGAAATGGGTTCAGAATCCTCGACTGAGATGGAAGGATTTGTCGAGATTCAATTCAAATCCGACTACTTCAAACTGGACAACTTTAAGGAATCCTTTGATTTGGGTGCTGGTCAACTTCCCCAAGCACAAGTTCCCCCAGGAACAGCCCCTGCCCAGCAACTCCCTGCCGCTCCCGTTGCTCAATGATTGATGCCTCGTAGGTTGGGTTGAGCTTACGAAACCCAACAAAATCCTCTCCAGGTTTATCAATCAACCGCCTATGAACCCCCACTGACCCCACGCATTGAGCTATGGCACTGGCAATTCTACGGTTTCAAGAAACAGACGGAAAAAAGAGCCGATTCCAGGTTGAACTGGGGACAAATCGGTTTTACATCTACCAGATTGGTGGCGAAGAAATGCGGCAGAACGGCTTACCACTGCTGCAAGATCCGATTTACACCTCTCCCATAATCGGTCCCCTACCAGAAGCCAGCCTGGGACGCACCATTCTGGAAGTACCCAACGACAAATTCGATCGCCAGCATCGTGCCATCCAAATCACCAGCTTTCGGAACCCTCAAAAGGTTGGACCTGCCTCCTCTGAGATTGTGCGGGTGATGAGTGTGGGCACAGCATCCGATCCTTCGTTCAACTTACAAATGGCTTTGGAAACCGCTATGGCTAAATCCCCTGTAGAAACCGTTCCCTTTCAATATCGGGAAGTTCCCCCTGTTAGTGAAGCCATGTTTCTGGGGGGGATCATCAATGCGGTGAAGAGTGTTGCCGCTCCCCTGATCAAAGCGGCTGCCCCTGTATTGGGTGCAGTCACAAATGCCGTTGGTGGGGCGGGTGGCGTTGCAAATTTGGTGGGTGCAGTCACGGGAGCCGCTGGTGGGGCTGGTGGTAGTGGCATTTCGGGGCTGCTTGGCTCCTTACTGCCCCAACTGGCAGGCATCATTGGGGGAATGACGGGCGGAGCCGAAGGGGGGCAGCCTCCAGATCCCGGTCAGATCGAGGCGCTCCTGGCAACCCTCCAGCAAGCAGCGGGTGCTGTGAGCGCAACACCAGAACAAGCCGCAAATCCAATCACTCTCCAGCCTGCCCCTGCCGCGATCGCAACAGCACCAACCGCAGCGAGAGCAGGACAAGCCACGGGAGCGCGTCCACTCATGCGGAGTGCCCCAGCACCCCGGAGGGCAACCGTAAGGGCACAGTCCCTGGCACTCTCCGCTCAAGATTACTACGCCACCCGATCGGATTACCTGGCTCAAGCCTATGATGCCGATGGGTTCTATGCCCCGGAGGAGGAGTATCCAGAGTCCTTGGGTTTATCCCTGTCATCCGAGTACGCCGATGCCCTGTCCATAGAGTATGCCGATGCCCTATCTGATGAGTACGCGGAATCCATGTTTCTGCCTGCGATCGGTGGTATTCTGGCATCCCTTGCCCCCAAGCTCATCCCCCTGGCATCCAGTCTATTCTCAAAATTTGGACCCCAATTAGCGAACTTATTTGGCTCGTTATTTGGAGGGCAGCAGACGGCTGGGCAAATGAGTATGATGCTGGGTGTGGAAGGAGAGGATGAGGAAGATGAGGCAGATAACGCGGTTCTGATTGCCTTGAGTTTAGCCCTCGCCGCTGCTCCCACTCCAGATCTGGTTCATCAACGGGTGGAAGCCGTGACGCTGGCATTTACCGAGGTCAGCCCGGTGATGATGCATGGCAAGTCGCGCTTTCTTTACCGCCAGGATCAGGACATTTCCTTTCCCCTCAATCTGGAAACTCCCCAACCTGTCAGAAAGGCGCGGCTACAGTTGTTGGTCAAAAATTCCAAAACACTGAAGGTACTGCTGGAGCAAAACTATCGCATTGAAACTGCAAGCTCTGGACGGCTGAACGTTGTGCCTAAACTGAGCAAGGAGCAGCTTAAAAAACTGGCTCCCAATGAAGAGTATTTAATCTGTGCCACCCTGGTTTGGCAGGGGCGATCGCGAAAAACGGGACAGGTCAAACGGCTGGGAACCAGCACAATGCAACTGATCACACTGGTGGGCGAGTATGTCTTCGATCGCGTCGAAAGCAGTGGTCAAACCATACCCCTGAATGATGTCGATCGGTTTCGCCCCTATTGGCATAAGGTGTGGCAGGGCAGTTTCACTGATGATGTGCGGCGGATGAATTTTGATTGCAAATACTACTACACCCTGGAGCGCGATCGCACTGAAAATGCCCGCATGGAAACCATCACCCAGGTTCTAGAAAACGATATGGCAGGACGCAAGAGCCGCCTCAAATCCGGCTTAATTCTGGGTCCCTTTGGCTTAAACGAACTGCTGTCACAGATTTCTTCCCATCCCCGCCTTAACGAAGCGGAGCTATCTGCCCTGATGTCCTCCGAGTTCAAGGGACGCTTCAACCACGCCGCCCGCACCCAGGTCAACTTCAAAGGAAAACCCAGAGAAACCGTCGCCCTCTGGATCTACCCCGAATTCAAATTGCAACAGGTGATGTTGAAGCGAGTCGATCAGACTAATCCAAATGGCCATGTACTGGCACTGAAGGAACATCCTGTTTACTTCCCGATGCCTGCCGTAGCTCACTTCATTGGCGTGAGTACCTAGAAGCAAAAATAAGCCATATCGATGCAATGTATTTTGTAACTCAATTCATCAGGAGTTTAGAAAATGGCGATTGGTTTGGAGATTGAAGTTCCGGTTCCAATTAATAAATTGGATATGAAACCTGATCCGGGTACTAATCATGTTAAGGAAATCAAAGACGCTATCAGTGACTTAGATAGATTGAGCGTATTAGGCAGAGACTTAAACGCGATCGAAATTGCGGATTGTCAGAAGAAGCTATATTATACGACCCTAAAAGTTTTCGATACAACCCAAGAAAACAAAGTCGCCACATGGCAAGGACGCATTAAAAATCGTGTGCTAGGCATTTGTAGTAAGGCTGGTCCTGGGCGAGTAGATTATGGAACCATTCGTGTAAGTCGAGGAGGGTTTCGGGTAGACGCAGACCATGATGACCGGGTTATACCGCCTAGTCCAGCACCATTTCCACCTTTGGAAGGAGGGTACGACTCCATTATGGAGATCGTGATGGATCCCCCTGCTGCCAATATGACCGAGTTTACGCAAACGATGGCAAACATTAAGCAGTTTATTCAGACCATCAACACTAAAACTAACAACCTTACCAAGCTGTGGTTAGCTTCTCAGGATGATACCGAAAAGGGAGGAACCCCTACAAACCCCTGGACTAAAGGTATTAAAGTAGGTCCTTTAAATTATGAAAGTCTGGGCACGAAGTATACGGCAGTTCGGCGCAGTCGCCACAATTATGAGGGCAGTATCCAGGTCAATATCGGAATTGATTTACGAGCTTATGCTAACCTAATCGACTGGTATGTTCGATCTACCTATTCCGATCCGAATCGGGTGGCTCCTGCTGAACGTCCTCTCTATACAGCCATTCGAGAAGACTTGCAAAATGCGGTCAAAATAGGCTTGGAATTTACAGAAGAAATTAGGAAATCCTTTACCCCGACTCAAATACAGGCTACTGGTAACCTGTTAGGGTTGCAGGGCTGGTTTACTCACTTAGCACTGTACCTTTTACGAGGAAAGCGGACGGCCAATATGGGAGGAACCGCTAAAAACTTGGCTCCGGTTCTCTTAAAGAGTCCAAACCAGGTAGCAACAACCTATGGATGGACTACTGCCGAATCAAACTACTACCAAAACAATAAACTGAAAATTGTACAGGAGTTGATGAAAAGAACGGGTAGACCTGAGAGGGTTAGACAATCTACCGACTTGGACAACATCAACACGTTTCCCAATACGCCCGGGGTCTCTCATTCACTGACAGACTTAGTGGATCCGGTGGGAACAAACGTTGCATTGACGGGTAAGCCTCTGAATAATCCTACCGTTGTAGGGCTTAAACGCAAGGGCAGCACAGAAGTCGAGTCAATTCCTCATGTGCCAGGAACAGGGGATGACTATAACCGAGGTGGCATCGTCGTGGAGTTCCGGACGTTACCTGGCTTTTATGACGGTCCTGACGAATGGGAGAATTTGGGCAAAGCATTTCTAACACGAGCAAGCAGTCTTAACCAACAGACCGGTTTTATCAATGAGTTGTCGTCCTCTTCCCTTACAATGGCTGCCGAGTACGCCTCATCCCAAACTCGCTTTAACTACGCTCTATCCAGCGCACCTGTCCTGCTCAATGGTATGAAAGTGATCTTCGACCAACCTGTTAGTGTTTACCCCGTTAACCTGGAATCGAAAGAGGAGGAGCGTCACAGTGGAAGCCGCCGCTAAACCTATCCAACCCGCTCCCGTTGCGACTGGTTCGATCGCAGCAAGTGAATCGAATCAACCAGGTGGTGTGAAAAATGGGACAAATTCGCCTCAGCAAAATGTGCCCAAGTTGGATTTCTTTGACGCGATCGCCCAGCCTGCCCCGCCAACGCGCGATCGCAGCCTGCTGATGCCTTTTGCTGAACTGGTGACTAAGCTGGCAGATTACCCCAAGCAGCGCGTTGATCCAGAGTCGGGTTCTGCCATGACGATCGAACAGGTAACGGTCGATATGCCTGTTCAACTGAACGTCACCGTCAACCCTGACGGAACGGTGAGTAGCCTCAGGGGTTCCCCCCCCACCCAACTGGTAAAAACCACCATTATGCCTGTGTTTCACCATATGCGGATACGGATTGTGAGAGAGGATGGCGAGTAGCAACAACCGCCCCTGGAATCTGGAATCATTTCTGGATTCACTCATCTTTGAGCTTGACAAAGCTCAAGACACACTTTCTGTGAAAGGCATGAATCGGAAACTGACCTATACCGTCAAAGACATGTCTCTGGACTTGCAAATCTTTCCTGAATTTGACGGCGAAACTGTCCGGTTTGTCACCGCCCAACCCGGCGAAACCGGAGCTTCCAAAGTCACCTTCCAGCTTGGTTCCATCCGCGATCACCAGATCCAGGAAGTTGCCCGCAAGCCGCTCACCCGTGGGGATATCTCCCTGGAAGAGATCGACCTGCCAGACCCAGAGAAAAAGGAACTGAAAAAACTGGGAATTCGTTCTGCGGAAGACTTACGACGAACGATTGAGGAACAAAATGTTGATATTGGCAAAGCGACCGACAACAAAGTGGACTATCAGGGACTTGCCGGATTGATTAATCAGTCGCGGCGCAAGCAACTGGCTCCCACCGTTTCCAAAGCCAGCATTTCCCAGGCACAGGGCAAAACCATCCTGACGCTGGAAGGCAACAACCTGGCGATCGCCCAATCCCTCGATCAGTTTCCCGTCGCTGCCATCAACAACCAACCCGTCGAAATCATCTCAGCCAGTGATACAGAATTGAAAATTCAAGTGAATCACAATCACCTCAAAGGTCATCAAAGCCAGTTACAGGTTGCACTTGATCCCTATGCGATTGTGACGATGAATTTGAAGTTGGGGGAGGGTGAAGGGGTGAAGGGGTGAGGGGGCAGCAGCCCGAAACTTTTAACTTTCAATTCAAAACTTTCAACTTTCAGCTTTCAACTCAAAACTTTCAACTCAAAACTCTCAACTTCCCCCAACCTGCCATGTTTAGCTCCCAAGATTTCCTTAACAATCGTTTTTTAGCCCTTGAGCAAGAACTGAAGGGATGGCAGCATTCGCGCCTTGTTTATCCAGAAGTAGCCCAACAACCCCAAAACCAACCGAAGCCGCCGCAGAGTGACTGGTCAATGGATTGGGAGGAAGAGAGTGAAGGAGTGGAGGAGTGGGAGAGTGAGGTGGAAGAAGAAACCGTTCCTCTATTGAATTCTGTGTACTCGTCTGGGGGATTCTCCTACGCAACCCTTGCTAATATGCTGCAAAACAGCGCCAGTCAGCGGTTTGATTATGCTGTGACTCAGCTTTCGGCAAAGCAAGATCCCCGGTTTCTAGCTGAACCTGATTCAATTGACCCAAGCCTCTTCCCAGAAACCGGGGATCTGGAGGTTGAGCCGGATGCGATCGCCTCAATCTTTTTCTCAGAAACGGCGGATCTGAATGGGGTGACTCAACTTCAGTCAGAGCAAGCTCCCCAGTTTGTTGTCGAGCCGGATGCGATCGATCCTCTTCCCTTCCCAGAAACCGGGGATCTGGAGGTTGAGCGATTGGCTGACCTGGATGGGGCAGTCTCTACCCCACCCTACCCCTCTCCCCTCTCCAATGCTGCTTTCTCGGAAGGTGAACCGTCCTATGCTTCGCTCATGTCTGTGCTGCAACGGGCGAGACAGGGCGATCGCACCCCCTCTGACTCAGACAATTCAAACTTCCTGGCAAACGATGATCGCACCATCGATGTCACTGCCCAGGCGATCGCAGACGTTGAAGAACTGGACACCGATGAGGAAAACGAGGACTGGTGGGATGAACCCCTGATCTCATTGCCTGGGCAATCAAACGATGCTTCTGAACCAGCCTTGCTGCCATCAGACTTTTCTGAATTAACCCTTCCTCCCATTGATGACCCCGAATAATCTCTAATAACCTGCATCCGCGATCGCTTCTATTCCCCTACGTTTATCCCCGGTGGCTATTATGTCCAACTTAAACGGTTATCCCTCGAATTCTTTGTTTGCTCTGGAGCAAAGCCTGTTCGGGACGCTGCCGCCTCCTTCCCAAACATTTGCAGCCGCGGAGACTGGAGAGACGGAGGAGGCTGAAGAGTTGGAACGCCAGCAGGCGGAGGCATACGCCTTTGACTGGGATGAACCGATCGAACTGAGCTACGAAGAAGAAGCGGAGGAGACTGACTCTGACTCCCAATCCATGAGCTGGCAAAATTCAGGTGATACCGAAGCGGAAGACGAAGAGGCAGATGCCTTTGCGATCGCAGAGGAACCGGATGAAGAAGATATCGACCCCCTGGCTCAATCCAATTCTCTCTTTGCCCTGGAACAAAGCCTGTTGGGCAATTTTTCCGCGACTGCACCAGCCATGCAATTTTCCTTCGAGGATCTGGAAGAGTCTGAGGAGGGGCAAACCCAGCCGGTTGAGGCTCAAGCCTTTGATTGGGATGAAGCGATTCAACTGGAATACGAAGGTTCTGCCTATCCAACGGCTGAGTCCTTTGACTGGCTACCAACCGATGACAGTCGCTACAGTTCCGGATTGAATCAACCCCCAACCTACGAGGTAGAAGCCTTTGAGGTGGTCGATGAACCGGAAACCGCAGCCACCGAGGAACCCTATCCCGGCAGCACCGCCTATGGGTTCGCCGATGAACCCACCTCAGGCTATGCTGACCAGGCATCCTATGAAGGTCAGTTGTCTGATGAAAACCATGCTTATGGATTCGATGCCAACCATACGAGATGTGAACCCACGACTCAGACCCATCAGCCTTCGGAAGCAGTTCCAGTCCATGCTACGGTGGCAAATCCGCCCAGCCCGCCCCACAAGTCGGCTGAACCCGTTGATGCGGAGGCATTTGATTTTGATGCCTTGGAACAGGCACCTGTGCGCGATCGCTCGGCTGATGCCGAAGCCTTTGCCGCCGATTTGGACGCCATTCTGCGGGGAGAAAAAGTCTACGAGGCTCCCATTCAAACTTCTCCACCTGCCCCCCCATCCCAGGTACAAGCTGCATCCCAGTCCCCAGCCCCATCTGCCCCCGTTAAGCTATCCACTGCCCACGATGTCTTTGACCAGATGGGCAGAAGCATGACCCATGCTACGGCTTTTGACCTGGGCACGTTCTCCTTAGAGCAACAGTTCGACGAATTCGATCGCCTGTTAGATGACCAGGAAAGCGAGGCTCTAGCTGAGTCAGAGGCATCTGTTCATCCCCCGGAACCGAAAACGTCTGAACCGAAAACGTCTGAAATACAGAATATGGGGGAAACTTCTGAAACAGCCCAATCTTTTATGCTCGACGAGGACGAAGTGATAGCCGACGTGGAGGCACTCAGTGTGGACGAACCGTGGCAAGCAGTTCAATTCCAACTTGAGAACAACGATATCGCCTCCCTGCTTGAAAACGTTCCACCGAATCAAAATGAGCTAAAGGATAAGTATTTGCTTCGTTTGAAGCAGGAAGCAAAAAAACGATACGGCAAGAAATATCAGTCTTCTGTTGACGACCCAAATATTAGTGCGGCAGTTAATGCACTTTGGCAAAAAGCATCTGCTCCTAAAGTCACGGCTGACGAACTTAAGAACCGATACTGGCATCACATCAGTATTGGAGGAAGCAATGCAGATCCAGATGCGCTAACAGGCTATCACTGGTCAGGTTATGAAAATGGGAATGCCAAGTTCACAAGAATTGGTAAACCGACAAAACCTGCGGATCAATTTGGTGTTTATCAGCAAAAAGTCCAACAAAGGGGAACTGGAAAATCTAAAAAAGATGCCTCCACTTTTTTCCCAGATGCCTGGACTGAACAGCATTTTGATAGTTTATTCAGCCACTTTGCTCAAAGAAAAGACTTTAATCCTGACAAAGGTGGAACTTATAGCATTGATGCTGCCATCAATGGTGATGCTCAATATATTGGGATGCCTATTCTCTTTATGCCGAATGAGCAAGGCGAAGGAAGCTGTATTCCGGTTTGGACCGAACCTAAACGAGGCAAAGCCTTTGGGGAAGAGATGTCCAGTTTCCCATCTGCTGAAGCATATGCTGCTTCAGCAGATGGTGAAACAGAGGTAGATGAGACAAGCTTTCCAGACAAAGAAATTTACACTGCACTGGGTTTGAGTGATACAGACGCAACTGAGGCAGAGGATCGGCTCTACCCACCAGAGCTAGAAATGGAGCAATTGCTTTCAGGAAGTCTGGAATATAGCAATGCACAAGTATTTTTTGTAGCGGCTGCACCCAGCACCTTACCAGCAAAGCAAGTTTTAACCGTTCAGTATCAGACTAACCAGAGACTTTTAACACCCGCAGAGGTTACAGAAATCCAACGGTTAAGCACGGGTGGTGCAGCCGCAGGACCTGCTGGAACCAAAGCTCTGACAGATCGTGGCTTGATGGACTATCCAGCAATGGTGAACTATGCAGTTGGGAATAATTTTAACAATTGGGAAACATTGCCTAAACCAACCCGTTTACAAGTAGCAACCTATCAATGGAATAACCACAATCCGGGTGGTGGAGTTGATATGAGCAACAAACCAGGATACTGGAAAGCGCGCTCCGTTGATGCCAATAGTAATCCACCCAGCGCGACTGCTGCTACTTCTAGACAAGCTATTTATGATCGCGATCGCGATATTTGGATTGCAACGCTCAGCGTTCCCAGCCAAGCTGCGATTGGACGTATCCCCCCAGGGAATGCATTAGCGTTACTCAATCTTGATACAAGTGTCAGGCAAATTTTGCAGCGGGTTTTTGCGTTACTGCATTTGAACCTGCAATATCGTGATGGTGCCAATCCCTATCAAGCCTGGATACAGCACGTTGCCGTCGCCCTTTCTCATGGAGGCAGAGTGAATGTCAAAATTCCTCAGAATACAGGAGACAACCTGTTGGATTGGATTTTTGTCAATAATGTTGTCAAAACCAATGCCCAGGTTGGCACACGATCTTCCTCAACCCACAACATCAAAGTTACAACCGGCGGGCAGTTTCAGGAGAAGAAGGAACTGTTCAAGTTTGTGGGCATGACGCACTATGGCATTAATTTGGCAGTAGGTGGAATTGGCAATTTGGATGTCAACGGCAATCCCATCTTACCTAATGGTTCCTATGGGCATCTCTATATTGGCTATCGAAAGCCGGAAGCGAACAAAATGGGTGGCATGTTAATTGGTGTAGAAAATGATGAATATGGAAGAACCAATCCTCTGGGACATGTTCATAACCTCAAAGCGACTGAGGCAGAAATGTCACCCACGGGAGGCTTAAAGCTTGATCGAATTGGTCGTCCGGGTGGGGCAGGCGATCAAGGGTTTATGTTAGTTGACCTGACGGCTGTCGCCAATTTACACGCTAAATTGGCAAATGTCCAGACAAAACTTGCTACAGCAAATGCAGGAGGCGATCCAACCATTCAGGCGATGGCACAACGTCTTGCAGGGGCGATCGATCCTACTTTATTTACCTAGTTCTCTATATCACTATTCATCAAATCAAGATTAGTCCAGAAGACATCTCCATCTTTTTTAACAACGCGCAGGGAGAAAGTAACATGAGCGATCGCCTCTTCCAACTGGAACAAGATATACAACGCCTGAGAGAACAAGCTCAGGATGGATTATCTGTGGCACAAGCCTATGAAAACACTCCACAAACCAATCGACTGCTGGCAATCGAACAATCGTTGTATTTACCCGAACCTGGTGAAACACATCTTCACCCGCAGTTGCCTCAATCTAACTTGAGTGAAGCAAAAACCATGACCACTCGAGAAATGTCATGTCATGTATGGGCACTAAGTGGCAATCCACTAGCAGGAAAAACTGTTAATAGTGCCTATACTTCACTAATGGATGAAATAGGGGCGTACTATGACTATGGAACAAACCTTCGAGGAAAAACATTAACTCAGATTCGTCAAGAAACTATGAATAAAATTAGCTTGCTGTGCGAGAGCCGTACACAGCAGCTTAGTAATGTAGTGTACGTGTGCGGTGGTTTTAGAGAAGGTCAAGTCTGTCCAGAACATGTATGGCTTGAAGATCATACAACTGGAAGAACATATGACACGTTCATAAACCAGGATGTACGAAGAGTTGATAGAGTTGGTGTAGTCGGACAAGCATTTCGACCAGGATGCGAAGCAACTCCCTTTCAAGGGAATGAGATTGCAAGAGTGCAAGTGAACGGATACACAAAATCGCAATTCAATAGTCTTCAAAGAGCAGTAATTGTCCCGTAATTTGCCAATATGATTGTATCAGCTTGAAATTGGATTAAGCTCACCCATAGGCTGGGTAGAGCCTCAACAAATCCCAACTCTTGCATTTACAGGTTTCGCGTTTTCATCTAGTTCAAAATAATCCCAGGAACCCAAATCATGAGCGATCTCCTGTTCAGCCTGGAAAAGGAAATCTCACAGCTTAGACAGCATTATGGTAGGTAGTACAGCTCTGTAATTTTATTTTTAGGGCACATCCAAAGAAGGGGGGAGAACACTCCATGACAGATAAAAAATTAGGAGAAGTTCCAAAAAGTACTCCCGACAATTGGGAGATTTTGCAGTCCCTATTTCTGGAGCAGGGCAAAGAATCGAATGAACGGCTCAAAGACGCTCCCAAAGCGATCGACAACTGGCCCACTTTACAAGCCATGTTTCAACTGCCCCAGACAAACTCCAAAAATCCCCTTACCGAAGACTCCGTAAATAATCCACCCGTTAACCCGCCCGTTAACCCACCCGTTAACCCACCTGTTAATCCACCCGTTAATCCACCCGTTAATCCACCCATTAACCCACCCGTTAATCCACCCGTTAACCCACCTGTTAATCCACCTGCTAACCCACCTGTTAATCCACCCGTTAATCCACCCGTTAACCCACCTGTTAATCCACCTGCTAACCCACCTGTTAATCCACCCGTTAATCCACCCGTTAACCCACCCGTTAATCCACCTGTTAATCCACCTGCTAATCCACCCGTTAATCCACCCGTTAATCCACCCGTTAATCCACCTGTTAATCCACCTGCTAATCCACCCGTTAACCCACCCATTAACCCACCTGTTAACCCATCAGGTAAAAAACCCTCTGACCAGCCCACGGAGCAAATCAAGCTCCTATTTGAGCATATAAAAAACTTGCTGAATGGACTAAAGCTAAACTCTTCAACGCAGAACAAGGTTCCGCTGCTCCTTGCCTCGCTCGTTTTGATTCCATTGTTAATCTGGCTGGCTAAAAATCTGCTTTTCCCCTCGTCGCCATCCAGTAATTTAGATATCTACGTTGATTCAACCAACGGCAGCGATCGCAATCAAGGCTCTCAAGTAGACCCCTTCAAAACCCTATCCCATGCCTTAAGTAAAGCTAAACCGGGAGATACCATCCAGTTGGCAGCCGGAGAGTACGCTACCAATAACGGCAGACTGCCTTCACTCATCCCGGCGGGAACGAGGATTTTAGTGCAGCCGTCCTCTCCTATTCTCTTTAGCGATATCAAAGGGCACTGGGCAGAAAAATTTGTGCAGGCATTAGCCACAAAGGATATTGTCAGAGGCTACCCAGACGGCACATTTCAACCCAATGCGCATCTTTCCCGTGCTGAGTACGCCGCGCTTCTCACCAAAGTCTTTGACCTACCAGAAGTCCCAACTATTAAAAAATTTAAAGACGTGAAACCTGGTTTCTGGGCATATCGTGTGATTCAGCAAAATTACGCCCATCAATTTTTAAAAGGCTTTCCCAACAATACCTTTCAACCTGATCAGAAAACTCAACGAGTCCAGGTGATTGCTCCATTGGTCAGCGGTTTGGGATTGGCAACAAGCAACGGCACTAAAGAACTAACCGTTTACGATGACAGGGGCAATATTCCGGGGTGGGCAAAGGAACAAGTTGCAACGGCAACGGCAGCGGGATTAGTCGTCAACTATCCTAACCCCAGGCGGTTAAACCCGACCAAGAGTGCCACTCGCGCTGAGGCGGCGGCGATGATCTATCAGGCATTGGTTGAAACCCGGCAAATGCCTCCAATTCAGTCCAACTATGTGGTTCTGAACAATGTACGGCGCTAGTACAACAAAACGAAAGTTTTGCAAGGGGTGAAGGGGTAGAACCCCTTCTTGGGGGCGAAGCCCCCAAACCCTCATGTTGCAAAATTTAGTGTTTGCAACGCTAGGAGAGTTTTGCCGTGGATGGGTAGATGGGATATTTATCCACTGAGTATGATGGATAAACCTGCCCTCAATAAATCTGCGAACTGACTGAATTCCCATTCCTCGCTCTCTTCAATGCAAGCCGAATCTCCCGAACCGTTTCCAGATAACTGGACGTACCTGAAAGCAGAACTAAACTGGTTAGATCGAGTCTTGAGTCTGGCTGTAGCACGGCAGCGCAAGGAAACGAAAGAAGTTGAACGCCTTGCCCGCACCCGCGCAGACCGGGCAACCAGCCATTGGTGGAAAGGGCTAATGTCTCTGGATGGGGAAGCATCCTATGACTCGCCAGCAGAGATGCCCCGTCGCAGGGCAACCAAAAATGGTTATCAGCAACAGATGGAGGCAAAAATCCTGTCGAGTGAGCAGCGAGGAATCTGCCTGGGTTTGCCGTCCTTACGGAAGCAGTTACAGCTTTCAGCCTTTGAGAAAAACCTGGTGTTGATGGCACTTGCTCCAGAAATCAGCCGTCGCTATGGACAGATTTATAACTACTTACAGGAAACAGAACTCCCTGGGGCATCTGGGTTACCCACAGTAGATTTATTGTTGCGAATTCTTTGCCGCAACGATGCCGAGTGGCGCATGGCACGGCAATACCTGGTCGATGGTTCCGTATTGCTTCAGTATCAATTGCTGGAGGTGCGATCGCGACTCTCCCCTGATCAAAGTCCTCCTCTGGAACCACTCCTATCCCGTTTGGTAAAGCTGTCTGACCCTCTGGTCAGCTATCTCCTGGCAGACCAACCGGATGAGGCTTTTCTAAAATCATTGCTGCAACCCAACCGGGTGATTGATCTGATTCCGGTCGCATCGGCGCAACCCTACTTTTTTGCCCCGACTGCATCCCCCTCTCCCCCTCCCCCCCTCTCCTCCTCCCCCCTTCCTCCCCTCCTTCCCTCCCCTTCCCTCTCCTGGTCAGACCTGATTCTTCCCCCCTCCCTGGTCGAAGACCTCCAGCATCTTTGCCATGCAATTCAGTATGCTTCCCAGGTAGATACGGCTTTAGGATTTCAAGCGCTAGCGGCTCCCTTCCAGCCTGCTCAAGGGAAAACGGTTTTGCTCATCGGAGCACCCGGCACAGGAAAAACAACCGCAGCCCTGGCGATCGCCCAAACCCTGGAAACTCCGCTTTTCTGCACCGATCTGGCGCTACTCAATCCCATTGACCATTCCCGCTTGCTGCAAGAGATAATGGCACAATCTCCCACCCTATCCCTGCTGAAGTCTGCCCAAATCTGGTTAGGACAGAAATCTCCTTTATCCGAAGCAGAAATCAACCAATTTCTAGACTGGCGACACCATCATCGGGGCATCACTCTACTCAGCATTACCCATAAGCAGACGGTCAAAACCCGTTGGCGGCAGCAGATGACTCGAATGCTAGAGTTTCCCATCCCCGATCAGCCAGATCGCCTACGCCTGTGGCAGCAAGCATTTCCAGCCCAAACCCCCCTCAATACAGACATTGACTGGAAATACTTATCGCAACGGTTTCGGTTGTCTGGAGGGGATATATGGGCGATCGCCCGCGAGGCTGCCTTTTACGCCATCGCAGAATCCCCAAATCCCAAACTAGGCATGAAACACCTGTTGAAGGCAATTCAGGCGAAACGAAGTGGGAAGAGTTGAGAGTTGAGAGTTGAAAGTGTTGAATTGAGAGTTGAAAGTGTTGAATTGAGAGTTGAAAGTTTTACTAACCACTGACTCAGTAGGTAGGTCCAGTTAACTGTTACATGGGAGCGTCACTGGTCAATAGTCATTTGTCATTGGTGCATGGCTGTTGACGAATGACGAATGACAAATGACCACTGACCGTCTCATCCAACAATTATTTAAACCAATCTACTGACTGACCAACAACTGCTTTTCCTGACTCCTAACCCCCAATTACCGCAAGGGCAGGCGATCGCTCAGGTCGCTGACAACAGGTAACTTTAAGGGCTTGCGCTGCCATAGACGTACCATCAACCAGAGGTTGGTCAGGAAATAGCCTGAGGTCAGCAAACTACTGGTAATCAGCAGCGGCAAAGATAGGTTCTCTGAGACTTCTGCCCCAGTTCCCAGTAAGAAGTAACCCAGCACCCATCCCAGGGCTAAAGTCACAACCAGACGGCTCAAATCTTTTTCCCGCCGCGTTCCCCTCCGCCGATACAACGTCCAGAGTGCAGGGAAAAAACCCACCACCGGAATCAGATAGAGAAACAACTGGAGATGCCTGACATCCTCGTTTTCAAAGGGATCTTGAGTCATGGGGAGGAAGAGGGAGAAAAGATCAATAATGAAGGCTGATAAAGATTAACTTACCCTTGATTGCCTGTAGACAAACCGCGAGAAGGGAAGAGATGCGCCAATGGTTAGATAAAGTAGTTCTGGAGGGGGTGCGGGGGACGCAGCCGTCCTCCGCGACGGGGGGTTTAGGGGGCAGCCCCCAAGCCAGGATTTCAGCCTCTAACCGTTGAACCTGCAAACTTACTTCCCATCTGATTTTGGCAATTTGTGTATAGAACGTAGAATGATGAATAGAAAGTAGGATTACGAGGGATACCGATTATGGACGCTCTACAAGACCTGCTAACGGCGATCGCCATCTTTCTGGAATATTTCATCTTTGCCTACTTTGTGATTGCGTTTGTCCTCTATTCCTTCAAGCGACAAGCCGCCGAAAAACCCCGACGAGAACCTTTAAGCCTACCTGGGCGGCAAGACCCTGCTATTTCCCTGGCTGAAAAAGTTGAGGAAGCGCGTTTACTCGTTCCCGCTGGCTAAAATACTCACCTCACCCCACCCTACGGGAACGCCAAAGGCGAACACCCCTCACCCCTCACCTGACTCTGTTTCACCTGCTCTAATAACTGCTCAAAACTGCGGGCAGGTTCTTTGCAACTTAAGCCCTGACACACTAGACCAACCATACCTGCTGGGATTTCCTCAGCGTTGTAAACAACCGTTGGTAAATACTGGGTCGAGAGGGTTGCAACTTGCTCTGGGGTGGTGCGAATCAGCGTGTGGTTTTGGAACCAGTCAAGGGCTGAGAAAAGGCTAGGGCAGGACTGGGGCGATTGCTCCATCACCGCGCCAAATGCCTGCAATGTTTGGGTTGCCTTATCTAAATGACTCAGGTCTTCTGTGAGTAATGCCAACCGGACCAGATTGGCGATCGCAATCCCGTTGGCAGCCGGGGTCGCATTGTCTACATAACTGCGTTCCCGTAATAGCAGATCATCCCTGGCATCGGTATTGTAGTAACCGCCCAGTTCAATACTCCAGAGAAATTCGCCGAATTCCTCCTGAATTTTGAGGGCATCTTCAAGTAAGGCAACCGGCGATTGGGTAGGTTCCTGTCCCCTACCCACGGCTAGCGCAGCCTGGTGCAAATCCAGCAGGGACTTGATAAACAGAGCATAATCTTCAGATTGCGCCAGAACATCGGGTTTACCATCGTAGTTAACCCGGTGGAACCGCTCGTCAACCCACTGATGGGTCAAGATGAAAGTAGCTGCCTTGGTTGCCAGTTCGAGGTACTCAGTGTTTTGGAAGACAGCGGCAGCCCGCGCCAAGCCCGAAATCATTAAACTATTCCAGGCGACAATCATTTTGGTGTCTGTTACGGGGGGAATGCGCCCCGTCCAGGCGGTGGTTTTTACTTCCTGATTGTTACGAGCAGGGGGAAATGTCCGCAGGGCATCGGCAGGACTGCCATAACGCTCAGTAAATAGCTGACTTAAAGCCTTTTCCAGAGTTGCGGATAGTTTGCCAGGGTGCTGCCGCTGGAGGACGCTATAGCCCTCAAAGTTGCCTTTTTCAGTCACAGTGAATTGTGCCGTGAGTTCTGTCAGTTCTTCTGGAGTCAGCCATTGCTTAAGCGACTGATAATCCCAAACATAGAAGGCTCCTTCCTCCGGTTCAGCTTCGGTTGGGTCGGTGAAACTGTCTGCATCCTGTGCCGCATAAAAGTAGCCCTCAGGTGCAGTCATTTCCCGTTTGAGCCACTCAACGGTGAGGGCGATCGCCCGCTCAAAGGCGGGTTCCTGCACTCCCATTGCCCACAGGTTCGCCAGATATTCCAGAATCTGCCCATTATCGTAAAGCATCTTTTCAAAGTGGGGCACCGTCCAGGTTGGGTCTACGGTGTAGCGGTGGAAGCCCCCTGCCACATGGTCAAAAATCCCTCCCAATGCCAGGTCTAGCCCCCGTTGAGTGCTAACTTCGGTCGTGTTATGGCGAGACTCAAACGCAAATCGGGTAGCCCGCAATGCGGCTTCCGCATAGGGAATCATCGGAAAACTAGGACCGGGGGTTTTCCCAGCCACAATACCCGTACTGTGCTCCAGTCCTTTTTTAAGCAGATTATTATCAAATTCCTGGATCGGTTGCAGGACTGCCACACTCCGCAAGTTATTCAGAATTTCATCTTTGACGGATTTCAGCTTTTCCTTCTGGGTGTCGTAGTACTGGCGAATAGCGGTTAACACCTGCAAAAACCCCGGTCGTCCGTAGCGCGGTTCCACTGGAAAGTAGGTGCCACCGTAGAAAGGCACCAGATCATCAGGAGACAAAAACACATTCAGGGGCCAGCCTCCCTGCCCAATCATCATCTGGACTGCCTGCATGTAAATGCTATCCAGATCGGGGCGTTCTTCCCGGTCAACTTTGATGGGCAGAAAGTTGGCATTCATATAGTCCGCGATCGCCCCATCAGAAAATGCTTCCCCCTCCATCACCGTGCACCAGTGGCAACTGGAATACCCAATGGACAGAAAAATCGGCTTATCCTCCCGCCGTGCCGTTTCTAGCGCTTCATCACACCAATACCACCAGCTAATTGGGTTTTCGGCGTGTTTGCGCAGGTAGAGGCTGTTGGATTGGGCAAGACGGTTAGACATAGAAAAAAGATGAAGGATGAAAGATAAAGGATGAAAGATGGAAAAAGAAAAGAAGACATTAAAGACAAGCCTTTAGTCTTTTAAGGAGCTTTCAGCCCTCAGCCTTCAGCCTTTATCCTTTTCCTTGACAGTCTAGCGTGAGGGGTTCACTTCAGAGCGATCGCATCTGCCCATTGAGCGTTAGGATCTGAAAGCAACATTTAGTGATTGGAATGGGTAATCATCCATTTCAGCGATCGTCAAGGAGAAATTATGACCCGCGCCATTATGGATACCGATAAGGGCACCATCAACCTGGAACTGTTTGATCAGGATGCGCCCAATACGGTGAAAAACTTTGTCGATCTGTCCAAGAAAGGCTACTACGATGGTCTGGCTTTTCATCGGGTCATTTCAGACTTTATGGTGCAGGGGGGATGCCCCAATACCCGCGAAGGTGCCAGCGGAATGCCGGGAACCGGTGGACCTGGTTACAGCATCAAGTGTGAAATCAATCCCAACAAACACCAGGCAGGCTCACTATCAATGGCTCACCGGGGTAAAGATACGGGCGGTAGCCAGTTTTTCCTCTGCCACTCACCCCAACCCCATCTAGATGGCGTGCATACGGTTTTTGGGCGAACTCAAGATATGGATGTTGTGAATGCTATTCGTCAGGGCGATCGGATTCGTTCGGTCACGATTGAGGAATAGAAGGAGGATAGGGCTGATCAGTCAATACAGATCCAGCCTATCCGGCTCACTTAGCCTTCCAGCCAATCAAAAATTCGCTCAAGTTGCTCCAGTGAAACCAAGCCATACTGCCACAGGATCATATGTAGCGGACCCGGATCCTGTTCACAGTGGCGCAGCGCCATAGAAATCGAGCTTGCAGAAACGGCAAGCTCCTTTTGCAAAAAGTTGATGAGTTGAGTATTGCTGCGATTGAGTTCCACGGGTCACTTTCCTAAGAGTTAATAGTCATTAAGCAGCAAGGCGGTATGACAGGGTAAACATGGCAAACATATTATCGGAGCAAAATCAAGGAAACCTCATCTCACCAGATCACCTGACAGGGTGATCCTAATAAATGATTTTCTTCGCAATGCAACCTATGACATCCACTTAAACCACAATCGCTTAGAAATAGATCCTACGTTTGATTACGATGGAAGGATTAAATTCAATTCAATCTCTACCCCTAGCAATTTTGCTGCCCAAAAGCTCTTTTGAACTCCACATTTAGCGTATTAATTTATTATAAAGATTTGCCTGTCAATACTTAGGGCTGTCTAGCGAAAGCTTACTCCGCTGCTTTACCACAGCTTTATAAATAGGGGCTTCTAAGTAAAAGAGTAATGAAGTTGTATTTATTGAAACATTTCTAAATCTTGGATGGTCCCCAAAATGGGTCAAATCACCATCCTGATGTATCAATTTCATGAAAATTCCTCAGACAGCCCCCTGGCTTCTCAGTGTTATTACGGTTTTGGGTATAGCTACCTCCAAAGCTGAGGCTTTTCTGCTGATCAGCAATAGCGAGAGCAATAACATTGTGGTTTTTGATGAAACCACAGGCCACTTTTTAGGGGATTTTACAACCCCTGGTATCGGCGGTTTGCGGGCACCAGATGCCCTTACATTTGGACCCGATGGCAATCTTTATGTCAGTGTTGGTGGTAGCAATAGCCTCAGTTTGCTAGATCCTACTTACCCTCAAGATTCGGCTGTACTTAAGTTCAGCCCATCAGGCGAGTTCTTAGGGGTAGCCGCTTCAGCTAATGGATTAGCCCGTCCCTACGGCAACGCCTTTGGACCCGATGGCAATCTTTACGTCAGCAGTTTCCGCAGCAATCAAATTCTACGGTTTAATGGGCAGACAGGAGAGTTCATCGATGTTTTTGCATCAGATAACAACAATGGTCTGGGCAGCATTGGTGGATTGAATGGTCCGAATGGGTTGCTGTTTGGACCGGATGGCAGCCTTTATGTGGCGATCGAAGGAACTGCCAATGATGCCAACGGAAACCTGGTGTTTGGCTCTCCTGAGAATGGGTTTAGAAGCCAGGTCTTGCGCTATAGCCCTGAACAGGTACAGGGACTAGCACCAACGGCTACCCCTGAGGTCTTTATTGATCAACCAACTCCCCTGGATGAAAGCTTTGGATTTGTCAGCTTGCTGGGGGTGGTGCTTGCACCCAACGAGAAAAGCCTGTTTGTCAGCGATTTTGCCGGTGGCATTCGGGAATATGATCTGGCAGGAAACCTGATCAATGTGCTGTCTACAAACTACACAGGCACAACTCCAAGCAACAACTTTATTGGTAGCCTGACCTTTGGCATCGGCAGCACGGCAAACAATCTTTATGTGATTGGATTTGATTTTGCCAACGAGAACTTAGGTTCTGTGCTGGAGTTTGGGAATGGGCAGGGTAGCTCAACAGCTTTTACAGGCACACTCTTTACCAACCCCAGCCTGTTGCGCCCGATTGGTGTGGTGGCAGCGGTTCCTGAGCCATCGACAGTGGCAGGTGCCGTGTTTGGGTTAGGTGGTTTGGGGGCTACCTGGTTGCGGAAGCGGCGCAAAATAAAAGAGATGTAGGACAAGAGTTGGTATCGGAAACGTTGATAGCAATCCTCGTTCATGTGATATCGATTTAAACGGATTTGTGGGTACATCAAAGTCCGGTACGGGCTTGGCACTGCCAAGCCCGTACCGGGATCTGTTGTGGTTGCAATTCAAATTGCTATGAGGTACATCCGTCTGTGGTGGGGGTGTACTTCAGCAGGCAGCAACCGCTATATTCACCGTTCACTATCCAGCTTGAAATTATCAGGGCGTTCAAATTGAGAAAAGTCAGGCTGTTTCAGCACGTCCTGGCTAATTTTGAGAACCCCTTCTGTTAGAAGCCGACGTTGATTCAGACGTTTAATTTCAGCTTCCATCTGCTGCTGCCCGCGACGAAAAAAATTCTGCGAGTCGAGGGGGTACAGTGCGCCTGTAATGCGCTGAAGCTGAGAAGGGGTGAATCGAGGAAGCGATGGCGTTTGAGCGAATGCAGCTTGAGCCACAAGCCAGGGTGCTAACAGCAAGCCTAGAGAAAGGAGAAGTTTCATCGGGGGGGTGTTCTGGAAACCAGAAATCTAACATTCTCTCTTCTACCCTAGCGCCTGCAACAAAGCTCTAGCTTCCTGCGATTGAAGGATAGGTTTTGAGTGGTAGGTATTAGTTATTAGGTGTTAGGTGCTGTGCTGCTCGTTATTTTCTTGATCTTCAATCTCTGACAGGATGGGGGAATCAGGGTTAAGTGGGTCAACCGCTGAGCCAAAGGTTTGGGGCCAGGGGCGGGTTTCTTCAACACTATACGGATCCGAATCGATGGAGCGATCCGTTGGCATAATCGGTTCATCCACTACGAGAGGGGGAAGGGAAGCGGCGATCGGTAGATTATTCAGGTCTTCTAGGACCTCGGTCACTGTCTGGTAGCGTTTTCGGTAGTCATAAAGCACCATTTTGCTCAGCACTTCTGCCAGGGGTTGACTTACCCTTGCCCATTCTTTCCAGGCAATTTCGCCTGTCTTGACATCTTCCTTGTCTCGAATTTGGTTGGGGAAAAGCCCGGTCAGTCCCTGAATGCCAATCATCCCCAGGGCGTAGATGTCGCTGTTGGGTTTTGGCTTACCCTCACTTTGCTCACTGGGCATGTAGCCTTTTGTGCCGATGCCAACGGTAAGCGCACTATGTTGCTCGGCTTCCATCTGTTCAGAAATTTTGACTGCACCAAAATCGATCAGAACGAGTTTACCGTCGGAGACCCGGCGAATGATGTTGCCCGGTTTTATGTCCCGATGAATTACATCCTGACTGTGGACAAACTCTAAAATTTGCAGAATTTCTCGCAGAATGTTGACTACTTTGGTTTCAGGAAGCCGTTTCCCTAAGGGGAGTTCCTGGTTCAGGGGATTGCCCGGAATAAACTCCTGGATCAGATAAAATTCACCGTCTTCCTCAAAATTAGCCAGCAATTGAGGAATCTGGTTGTGTTTGCCGAGTTTTTCCAGGGTGCGGGCTTCCCGCTCAAACAGGCGCTTAGCAAGCTGCACCAGATTGGGATTGTCACTGGCAGGTCTAAGTTGTTTGACGACACATTGGGGGTTCCCCGGACGCTGAGTATCTTCAGCAATGTAGGTTCTGCCAAAGCCTCCTGAACCAAGAACTTTAGTAACTCTGTAGCGATCTTTGAGGATTTTGCCAAAAAATGCCTGCTCCGGCTCCTGGAGTAAATCCTGAAACTCAACGTATTCATGCAAAATTCGTTGAACCACTTCTGACCGGGGAAACTGCGCCAGAATTTTGACGATCTGAAGTTTACTCCGGTACTCACTGGCAGAAGCCACCACAAAGTAGCTGACACCGCTGAGGGCGATCGCCGCGATGGGAACAGCGGTCGGCAAAATCAGTTGACCGGAGGCGAAAGCGAAATAGCTCACTCCACCCCAGACAAGGGCGATCGCCCCTGCCAGCACCAAATGCACAGGTCCCGCTGCCAGAATAAACCGCAGGAGAGAGGGTTGCAGTTGTTTCTGAAAGCGTCGAGCAGAGGACAGGAGCAGCAATACCCCACTCTGGAAGCCAGCCGCCGCCAGGACGATGACCAGCACAGTCCCCCCCCGCCAGGTCGAGTTGGGGATCGCTTCTGCAATCGACTTGTTTTCTAGCAAGGTGGCGATCCCATTGGCGTTGACCTCTATCCCGGTCATGGGGGTGGAGTAGGGAAAGGTGTTTGAAAAAGGTGTACTGTGCAAATCTTGATAAACCTTAGCCGTTGGTCCAATCAGGACAATTTTGTTCCGAAACGTTCCTTGCTGAAGGTGCTCTTTCCAGGTTTCTGGATCCAAGACATCGCGCAAAGAGATATGGGGAAAGGTGCGGTCAGGACCATAAAAATAGATCGATCGCCCCCTGGGTTGCTGATAGGGAATCTTTGCCGCCTTCAGGATTGCCTCTGCAAAAGAGGGGGTATCCTTCCCTTGCTCAAAGAACAATTCTTTCACTGGCTGCACAATCTGGTGAGCAACTTCAGGCGGATAGTTCTTGGCTCGGCGTTGGGCAGCCTCCACCTCCAGTTGGGGATAGGTGCTACCCAGCCAGTGAATTCTGCCATCCAGAGAAATCGGATGATTAATAAACCCGATCGAGGCAGGAGTGGTGCGAAAACTGGGGTCGGGGAGAACTAGCTCAGTTTGATTACCCTGGGCAGTGGCTTCAGAGCTGTAAAGGGCTGCCAGGGTTACCCGTCCCGCGTATCGCTTCAGGACTTGCTCAAACTTAGCATCCTCTTCAGCCGTATCACTGGGGGCATCAAACACCACATCAATCGATACGGAGCGTGCGCCTGCCTGCATCAATCGGTCTACCGAAATGGCGTAGGCACTGCGCTTCGGTGGCGAGGTTCTAAGCGGTGCCAGGTAGCTATATTGTTGAGGATCGCTGCGGTAAAACTGGTTGGCTTTCACCGAGTCATCATCCATTGCCAGAATCAGGATGTCCTGGGGGGGAGTCACCGGACCCCGCACTTTAAAGAAGAGGGTGTGGGTATGGCTTTCCCAAAACTGCGCGAGGCTGATTTGCTGGGCAGTGGCGATCGCTGCCACCACTGCCCATACCCCCGCCATTACATGCCCACGAATCAGCGTCTTTTTCCTTGGTCCCCCAAAGGCAGTACCCGACTTCTGAGATCGACCAGTGCCGCTGGAAGGCAACGTCTCCGTTGGGGGCAGTGAGGAATTAGACGGTTTGTTGAACATCTTTAAGTACTCGCTTGAAGAATGTTTACTCCATGCACCCAGGGGCAATTCAACATAGCTAGTACTCTGCGGCGTAAGTTCGGCAACCATTCCAAGGGGGTCAGGTGTTAGGTGTCAGGTGCTAGGAACGGTAGCCAGATTTACGCCAAGCTCTACTAGGTTGAAAGCATTTGCCCCATCTTAAACGATTGGGAAAAGCGACCATCAACCCTTGCGGCGGCTCTCCCAACCCCTAAAGAGGTCAATCCCCCTTCAATCGATAGCATGAAGAACGCTGCGATCGCAGAAATTTTTAAGTTTTTTTGCGATAATGAGGGCACTTAACCCGTGTTCAGTTACAAATCATTCATTTCTATCAGCAGAAATGAATGATGAAATAATAGTCAAACGCTCACAATATCGATTATCGTAGATTGCCTTTACATGATTAATTACTTATTTATTCCGTTCAAAATCATCCATTAGGAGGATGTTCTTGCAAGCATATTTTTGAAGTTTGTGCAGGATGTATTTTCTGCTGGTGGTAGTGAATTAGCCAAACCTGGTTTTTTTAACCAGAATTTTTGCAATTTGGTTTAATTTCGATCCGAAACGCCTCAACTGTTCAAGCCCAGCACCCGACCCAGGAGGCTTTTGGATCGACTGTTAGTGAGCAAACCACTACATAGACCCATACATTTAGGCAAGCCAGGTAAAAACAAGTTGTTACAATTGATCATTCGACCATTATTACCTCTTATCAAATTTCAGACCTACTAGCTTCTATGCATAACATGACAAACCGTCTTTCAATTTTTGTAGACGGCAACAATATGTTCTACGCCCAGCAAAAAAACGGCTGGTTCTTCGATCCCAAAAGAGTCCTGGAATATTTCACAAGAGATTCTGACGTTATTTTGGTTAACGCATTCTGGTATACGGGTTTAAAGGATCCCCAGGATCAACGGGGGTTTCGAGATGCTCTTATCAGTCTGGGCTATACAGTTAGAACTAAAATTTTGAAAGAGTATTATGACGATAATTCTGGACGTTTTTCTCAAAAAGCGAATTTAGATATTGAAATTGTTGTGGATATGTTTAATACGGTTGATTTGTACAACCGGGTGATTTTATTTAGTGGAGATGGCGATTTTGAACGAGCGATCGAGCTTCTGCGCTCTAAAAACACCCACATCACTGTCGTTTCCACCGAAGGTATGATTGCCCGAGAACTTCGCAATGTCACCGATCACTATATTGATCTGAATGACATTCGCAAGGAAATCGAGAAATCAGATTATTGAACCCGGTAAGGATTGGGGGCTGAGCAGTCGTTCGCCAACGATTTGGTTAAATTTAATTATTTGCATTTACAGGGTAGGGGGATCGGGGGAGGGCTAAATTGTCATGCCCTTCCTCCTACACTCTATGCTCTGTAACCTTTAGAATTGAGTTTGTTGTCATTTTCTACGGATTTCAGGGAATGAATCATGAGCACTAAACCCAGTCAGGATCGGATCATTATTTTTGATACGACGCTTCGAGACGGTGAGCAAGCTCCGGGAGCGGCGCTAAACATCGATGAAAAGCTGACTATCGCTCGTCAACTGGCGCGACTGGGTGTAGATGTGATTGAAGCGGGGTTTCCCTACACCAGCCCTGGCGACTTTGAGGCGGTGCAGAAAATTGCTCAAGTGGTGGGTGTAGAGGGCGGTCCGGTCATCTGTGGGTTGGCGCGGGCGATCAAAGCCGATATTGAGGCAGCCGCCGAAGCACTGAAGCCAGCGGTTTTGCCCAGAATTCATACCTTTATCTCAACCTCGGATATTCACCTGGAATACCAGCTCAAGAAGACACGGGCTGAGGTTCTAGCGATCGCCCAGGAGATGGTTGCCTATGCCAAGTCCTTTGTCGATGATGTCGAGTTTTCGCCGATGGATGCAGCACGGTCTGATCCAGAGTTCCTTTACCAGGTATTGGAGGGGGCGATCGCGGCTGGTGCCAAAACAATCAATATCCCTGACACAGTAGGCTATACCACCCCTACCGAATTTGGTGCCCTGATTCGTGGAATTAAGGAAAACGTACCCAATATCGACCAGGCAATCATTTCCGTTCATGGACACAATGATTTGGGTTTGGCAGTCGCCAACTTCCTGGAAGCTGTGAAGAATGGGGCACGGCAGCTAGAATGTACGATCAACGGAATTGGTGAACGGGCGGGTAACGCCGCCATGGAAGAACTGGTGATGGCACTGCATGTACGGCGGCAGTACTTTAATCCATTTCTTGGTCGTCCGGCTGATTCCGAAGAACCGCTAACCAACATTGATACCCGCCAGATCTATAAAACTTCCCGCATGGTGTCTAACCTGACAGGAATGCTGGTTCAGCCGAATAAGGCGATCGTTGGAGCCAATGCCTTTGCCCATGAGTCAGGTATCCACCAGGATGGGGTGTTAAAGAATCGGTTGACCTATGAAATCATGGATGCCCAATCGATTGGTTTAATCGATAACCAGATTGTGCTGGGTAAACTGTCCGGGCGTAATGCCTTTCGTTCCCGGTTGAAGGAGTTGGGCTTTGAGTTGTCAGAGCAGGAGTTGAACAAAGCGTTTGTCCGGTTTAAGGAACTGGCAGATAAGAAGAAGGAAGTCACCGATTGGGATCTGGAGTCCATCGTTAATGACGAAATTCAGCAAACTCCTGAACTGTTCCGAGTAGAGCTGGTTCAGGTTTCCTGTGGTAACAATGCCTGTCCAACGGCAACCGTGACCCTGCGCACCCCCGCTGGGGAAGAGTTGACCGATGCTGCCACTGGAACTGGACCCGTCGATGCGGTTTATAAAGCCATCAACCGGGTGGTGAATGTTCCCAACCAACTGATTGAGTTCTCGGTGCAGTCCGTCACGGCAGGCATTGATGCGATCGGTGAAGTCACGATTCGACTGCGCCACAATGAGCGGATTTACTCCGGTCATGCTGCCAATACGGACATCATCGTGGCATCTGCTCAAGCCTATGTGAATGCGCTAAACCGGCTCTATGCTGCGCTACAGCGCCACGAAAAGGAAGCGGAAGCGGGAGTCGCCGCTGTGCAAAGCTAACGGACTTTATCTGACAAGTTGGTTGGAGGAGCAGGTGGTAATGGGTAATGGGTGAAAGCTAACAGCTAAAAGCTCCTGTCCCCTACCACCTGCCCCTATCACCTGCCCCCTTATTTCCTAAACCCATGCAAGAAGAAGTCTTACGCAAAGAGCAGATTTTCCATGACCAGTGGGCGGCTGCGATCGATATCGAAGGGATTCGGGTTGCAGATTACTTTGAGGCTTGTACGGCTCCTGAAAATCGATTCATTTTGCGACAGTTAGGAGACGTTCGGGGCAAGTATTTGCTGGATCTGGGCTGTGGTGCAGGCGAAAACAGCGTATACTTTGCCATCCAGGGTGCCCGGTGTGTGGCGGCTGACTACTCACCAGGAATGGTGGATGTGGCGCGCAAACTAGCAGCCCAAAATGGGGTTGAGGTGGAAGGGGCTGTCATCAATGCAATGGATATAGCCTTTCCAGACAATACCTTTGATGTTGTGTATGCCTCTAATTTGCTACATCATATTCCCGATCCACGCCTTGCAATCAAGGAAATGCATCGGGTTGTAAAGCCGGGGGGTAAGGTTTGCTTTTGGGATCCGCTGAAGCATAATCCGGTGATTAATGTGTATCGGCGGATGGCAACCAAAGTGCGGACGGAGGATGAGACTCCATTAGAGATTGGGATCGTGGATTTTGTCCGATCGCAGTTTTCTCGCACGGCTTATGATACCTTCTGGCTGGCAACCCTGTGGATTTTTCTGCGCTTTTACCTGATTGAGAAAGTCAATCCGAATGAGGAGCGCTATTGGAAAAAAATCATCATCGAACATGCTCGATTAGAGAAAAAATATCTTCGACTGGAAAAAATCGATCGGTTGCTGAAGAAGCTACCCCTAATGAAACGCTTTGCCTGGAACCTGGCAGTTGTCGCGACAAAGGATAGCTGGTGACGGGCACCTAACACCTAACCACCATTCGGAAAAAATTAGATTTACTGGATTAGTTTGTGAATCAATCCGCGAGTGCCAAGCCCCTCCTGAACTTTGATGTGCCCACAAGTACGTTTAAATCGGCATTAAAAACCAAAGGCTGGCGGCAATTGAAAGAGTACCCTGCTGGGGTACTGCCAAAGATCTGGTGGAGCCGTCAAGATAAAATGTAACATCGTCTGAGATTACAAACAAAAAGCCTGTGTTCCCGAATCGCAAAATCTATTTGGAGAAATACATGCCCAAGCACTACTTGATTTTTGTCCACGGGATTGGTGAGCGGCAGTCTAACCAGCGATCGCAGGTAGCTCATAAACAGGCAGAACAGGAACAAAGAAATAGTTACACAACCCTGTGGAACAATCTGGCTCAAGCCTATGCTCAAACCAGTAACGGTGCATTTGGTGACAGGTTTGAGCGTATCTACACCGACTGGCATACAGAGCAAATTCATCTCGCTCAAGCAACTATTTATAACAAAGCCTTTCCAGATTTAGCTAAACAAAAAATTTCTCTGTTTCGTCCGTTGCGTAACTTTGCGACGTTTTTTGTAGGAGATGTAATCGCTTATGTATCCGAAGATGTAAATGTGATTCGTCGAACGGTTTGGCAACAGATCTGGCAACAGATTAAGGAGCCACTCAAGCATGAACAAGCGACCTACAGCATCATTTCCCATTCTCTTGGCACAGTCATCATGTTTGATTATCTGTTTAAGTTGCTGAGAGACGATGAACTGTTTGTAACCGAGCTTAACCCTGAAATGGAAATCAGCCTGGAGGACAAGCGCTTACTTAAGGAACGGTTTTGCCACTTTTTTACCCTGGGTTCCCCCATTGGGTTATTTATGCTGCGTCAAGGATCCCTGTGGGATAACAATGATCCATTTAAAGCCGTTTATAATCCAATTCGGGGCAATGGTCATGTCTGGTTAAACTTCTACGATCGCAAAGACCTGATTGCCTACCCTCTACAAAACCTGTTCAACCATAATCCCGAAAATGAAGGCTGTCAGTTAGAAGATAAGCCAGTCTGGGCAGGCTTCACCTCCTTGGGCGCACACACCAACTACTGGAAAAATCGGGAACTTGCCGGAGCGATCGCAAAAACCCTGGTTGAAACGAAACCTCTCTCGGAAGAGCCGGGTGCTAGTACAATCCTGCTACCGGCCTAAGCGCCTGTTAGGTACGCTCAACTGACCAATCGGGACAAAGACGGGACTTGTTTGTGGCTAACCGGAAAAAAGTATCGTCAATTCACGGGCTTTACTAAAGCTTTGTGTACCTGGCGATCGCGCCTACCATGTATCTCCCGGTTACCCCAAACAAATAACCTGGCGGGCTCACATTCCGGTTGAGCGGCTGCGAGTAGCTTTTGCAACATCACCGGGAGCTTTCAGCAGTCCACTCCATCCGGGTTGTTTGCTGCGTTTGTTCTGTTTTGTCTATCGCTCTTCAGTCCCATCTTGAACGCACAGAAAACTTGTGTCCCAATAATTCAGAAAGTTTTTTGCGGCTGCTTGAGCAGCAGCTTCTGCCACTCTTAAAGCCTGCTCAATATCTATACCTGATGTTATCTCAGATCTTACATCCAATTATCAACTCAATTGCCGGCACTATCTAGTGGCAGCCTAGCCACAAAATGAACGCCCAACTCATCACTTTCAGCCCACAGGATGCCCCCTAAATATTCTATCTGCTTCTTGATGAGCGCTAACCCTAAGCCAGTTCCACCCTGCTTCCAATGGTCACTCTTAGGGATGCGATAGAACTTCTCAAAGATGCGCTCTAACTGCTCTTGAGCAATCTGAACCCCACTATTGCTGACCTTTAATTGAAGATGCCCTGCTGATGAGCCAACCTTAACCGTAATCGTTTCTCCATGTGCGGTGTATTTACAGGCATTGGTCATCAATTCCCTGAGGACACGAGTCAAGATGTCGATATCAGAACTAAAGGGTGGGAGTTCATCGGGCAAAAGCACTTGTAAGTGTTGCTGCCGTTCCTGCATCCTGCCTTCAAAGGCTGCTGCAATATTGGATGCCCAGTCAATCACATGAATGGGGGCAATGCTTACCTGAAGCCTTTCTGCCTCCAATCGCTGTAAGTCCAGCAGGTTATTGACGAGTTCAAGCTCCTGATCACACTGTTCACTCAGAATTCCTAAATACCTCTGGAGCTGCTGTTGTTTGGTGTGACCATCTGTGCTCGGAGTCGATACAGGGAGTAGCTGTTCAACCATCAGCTCAACCATCTCGATCGCCATTTTGATACTAGCTAGGGGAGAGCGTAATTCATGGGATACCGTATTGAGAAAGTCATCCTTCATCTGATTCAATAGCTGTTGCTGTACCTCTACCGCCTTCCGTTCGGTGATATCCAGAACGACTCCCACTAAGCGCACCACCTGATGATGGTCATTCAAGATAGGTTTGCCCTTAGCGAGTATCCATCCAGTTGAGCCGTCCGCGCGAATAATCTGGACATCGACCTCATAGGGTTCTGCCTGTTCTAATGCCCTCCTGACACACTCCTTGAGCCTTTGCCCATCTTCAGGCGGGAAGTTTTGCGCCAGGTGCGATTCGTAATCAGGTTCTTGTTGCTCAGGTGTTAGCCCAAAGATTTGAAAAATCTGGCTAGACCAGAAAACTTTATTAGTAGAGATGTCGTATTCCCAACTGCCAATATGGGCAACTTCTTGGGCTTCCATCAAGCGATCGCTGAGGGTTTGTAGTTCCAGTGTGCGCTCAACGACTCGGTGTTCTAATTGGGCATTGAGTTCCTGTAATGTCCGTTGAGTAGTCTGTAGTTCCTCAAGGGCGTTTTTAAGTCTGATAGTGGCAATTCGAGTAACCTGCGTCTCCCGATTGATCAGCCAAAAAAGCATCCCTGCGGTCGCCAGGACATAAAACCAACCTTTTAGAGTTTGGAGTTGGGTCAATGTGTTAGCGGGAGGATAGGTCAGGTAGCTGAGTAGTCGGTCTGAGAAGAAGATCCACAAACATCCAACAATGAGATACACTCCCACCACTTTGGTAGCGATGGGGACTCTCACAGGGGGACGGGGCACAGGAGAAAGACTCATTTTAAATGGCTCTCATTCTGAATGGATGCTTCAGCAAAGGGGCTAATTTACAGCGCTTTTCACAGGGGTAAGACACCAGCCGTTTCAAGGTTAATTGAATTACTTTTAATTAATTCAATTGACCTTTACTGGTGTTTGATTTTAGCTCAAGCAGAGGAGGCTATACACTAGCTCCTGGGCGTGTTGAAGAATGGTTTCCATGACCGTCTTCTAGTTTCTTTTGCTACGCCCTTTCTTTCAGATTTTGTCTCCTTTGGGAACCCTTATTGAGAATGGTGCAAGATCTCAGCTATGCTACCTAACCTCATTAAAACTTAAAAACTCTGTAAACATATTGCAACAAACCTCTACCCAAGAAGTTGAGAGAATCTATGCAAGCCGTGAGAGGCAAGAAGAAACTTCCGATGCCTTTGAGGATACAGCGGTTCTCATGCTGATGTGGTACAGGCTAGTGGTTTGTTATGAGTCCTTAGGCCTTAGTCCTTTGTGGGCGACCAATGACCAATGACCAATGCAAAAACGTACCTCACAAAGCTGAGAATTGCTATAGGACGTTTCATTCTACTTAACGATAGATCTCGGAGGCTGGTATGAAGATTCTCGCAATTGACTTAGGAAAATTCAAGAGCGTCGCTTGTCTGTTCGATACTGAGACCAATCAAGCTGAGTACGAGACGATCGCAATGCAACGAGGTTTGATTGAGGACATGCTGCAACGGAAGCAGTCCCAGAAGGTGGTCATTGAAACCTGTACCAACAGCAATTGGGTTCACGATATCTGCCAGGAGCACGGCTATGAGGTCTTGGTTGCCAACCCAAATCAAGAGGCAGGGCAGTGGCGTAACGTCAAACGCAAGACGGACAAAGATGATGCGCTAAAACTTGCCAAACTCGCTGCCCTTGAGCAAATTACCCCCGTTTATGTTCCAGCCCCTGAGATGCGCCAATACCGATGCTTGGTAAAATACCTCAAAACCCTGGTCTGGCGGATGCGCCAATTCAAATCTGAACATGTAAACAGCATTGACAACTCGGATAGTCAGTTAGAAACAACCTGACACAATTGATTACGGGCTAAATTCGGTGAGCAGTTGAACCGAGCGCAAGACTTCCGGCGAATCCGGCTGGCTGCTGAACAATTGCTTCCACTCCGTATTTTGATTCTCAAAAGCGGTGCGTGCGCCGTAAGCGGCCATATCTGCGTATTCAATAACGAGAATGAGCGAATCTGTATCGGGGCCGGGAACAGCGTTGCGGAACAGACGCACGGACTGAGGCATGACCTCGCTATTGAACTTGGGGCTGGCTGCTTCACCAAGTTTTGCCATGAAGTCATTCATTCTGCCTGACTTTACTTCGTAAGTAAAAATAGCGAACACAGCCATTGAAGATTTCCTTTTCTATCTGACCTTCTGCGAGTGCATTTTAACAAACGCATTCAAGCGGCTGCTAAAAAAGTACGGTCGAAATCAGGTGTACTTTTGCGTTGTAGTTTCAGAGTAGTAAGCGCGACGGCAGAACGGCTAAGTTGAGCGGTGGCTAGTATCCTTTGCATCCCCACCAAGATCTCTCGCCCGTCCGCTCCAACGTGTTGTTAGACCGGGCTTTCGCGACAAGGTTACGACTTCTCTGCCGCTTTCTGCTTCCTTTTTGCGTAGATCCGCAAAAATTGCGTCCAAATCATAGTTGAAGGACTTGGCATACTCTTCACGAATTCGGTGGATCTCCTCGACAATTTCATCTGTCCACATAACCTAAATCTCCCATTAGTTCATTGGGTGTGCAGAGAACAGGTAATACATAGCCGAAATCGAGGCTAATCTCTGCCAACTTTCCCTGAATTTGAGCATTGGCAATATGCTTACAATTCCACGTTAGCAGGTAATCCATGCCGTGGACGGTTGCAGCCGCAATGTGGATTGCGTCAACTCTTGCTTTCGGAGGCAGGTTGCTCCGGGACAGAAGTTGGGCGGCTAAATCTTGTACGTCTTGGTTCAACGCCAATAAGGGAAACTCGCGTAAAATCTCTAGTCGTTGAGCCGCGATCGCGAGATCTCCCTGTGCTACTTCCTCTAGAACTGCCTCCGAAGCGTAAAGGATAAAGGCATTTCGACGAGATTCCCACCAGTCTTTTGTAATCTCGATATTTGCAGCTAGGATCAAGTCCTTGGTTGATCTGGCTGTGAGATAGCCCAAAATACTGGTTTCGATATAGACCGTTTCACTCATATGAATTAGGCTGGTAGCCTTTTCATTTTAGTTCAAACCCGCGTCTATTGGGCTTAGAATCAGCTTACTGAAGCAAGGCAAGTAGTACACATAAAGTTCCCATCAGACAAATAGTAGAATGCAAAGCAATCCAAAGATGTAACGTAGGGACTTTTGCCAAGGAAGGACTCCGTTGCAAATTTTTATCGATTGATTCCTTTTCTATTTCCAATAATTGCGCTTGTGGGCAGAGTTGAGCAATTCGATTTCTGAGAATTACTCATTGTAGCTCTCTGATCTTCTGCTTGCTTGGCTAACATGTACTTAGTTTCATACATTTTTAGTAGCACTTCGACAGCAATTGGTTTATCTGAGTCAGAAGTTTCTTTCATGCTTCAATGCTTCAAAATGTATAATCGTTGCATATTCTTCATGGCGAACTTGCGGCGGTCTAACGTTGCCCATCACCCGCCGCAGGTAGCCTTGAACTTTCAACAGATAGCCTCTCAACGGTCGGTGTGCATTGGGGTTATGCAGCGATCGATTGCTTCAAGCATGAGCATGGTGCGTTCCCAAAAATCTATCAGTGAGTCGCAAGAGTTGCATTCAGGAACGCACCCTACAAGATCGACTGTAGGGATCTAGAACGAAGCAGAAAGATCATCGGTCAGTCCGGTACACGCGGTTGTTATCTCAATCATCGATATTTCGATCTTCGACAATTCTTTGACAAGCGCGTTGAATTGTCTGTCTTAACCAAAGGTTTTCAGGATTCTGGTTGTTGAGTGTGCTCCACACCATTGATATTGACCAAGACGATAAATTAAGTGGAATATCAAACGACTGGAGAGAATAGTGTTGAATAACATGGATTGCCATGCAGGAGGGAATGGCTACTAACAGATCGGAAGACGCGATCGCCGAAGGTAAGGCAAACCAGTAGGGAACCGTAAGAGCGATACGTCGTTTTAACTCTTGCTTGGCCAGAGCTTGGTCGATGATCCCAATATCATCTCGCCGCAAAGTAAACAACGCATGGGGAAAACCGACAAAATTTTCTAGACTCATAACGCCATCCTTCAACGCAGGATGTCCACTACGGGCAATGCCAACAAACTGCTCTGACAGAAGCGTTTGTTGAAGAATATAAGGTGGTAAATTAGCGAACGTACCCACGGCTACATCAAATTTATCATTTTCGATGGAATTGACCAGTAATTCCTTTTCCAGCGGGAGCAACTGTAGATTAACATGCGGGGCTTGATGCCTGAGAATACTTAACAACACTGGCAGAATCATGCTGGCAAAATAATCGGATGTGGCAACGGTGAATGTTTTCTGTGAAGAGTCCGGATCAAAGGTTTGCAAGTCAGCTAATGTGGCTCGGATTGTGTCTAGAGCAGAGATCACCTGTGGAGCGATCGCCACTGCTCTGTCCGTCGGTTTCATGTCTCGCCCCACCCGCACAAATAAGTCATCATTCAAGAGCGATCTCAATCGCCCCAGTGCCGCGCTCATGGCAGGCTGTCCGATGTGGATGCGCTGGGCGGCGAGGGTAACACTTTGATGGATATACAGAGCCTCAAAGGCAACAAGGAGATTGAGATCAACTGCGCCAAGGTCAATCGATTTCATTGATGTCAAAAATCTCTATAATCAATTTGATTTATCCTGATCATGCCACTATCATTACTGCTAAATCAGTTTTTCTAGTTGCAGAAGTGAGAATTCCTATGACTGATAGAAGAAATCAACCGTATCAATTGCCCACTGATTGATTTTGAGGTAGAAACAATGCAATTGCCTGATATCTATGCTGATACCCCTGTTGCTTTGCAGCCTGCCCAGCCCATTGCAACGTTTCCGGTCAATACATTTCTGGAAAATTTGGCGATTCTCCCATCCGGGGATATTTATCTCACCAACCATGAAGTTGGAGAAGTCATCCAGCTAAAACCAGACGGTAACCTTACGGTGTACGTTCAACTGAGCGGGAAGGTCAGCGGCATTGCCTGGATTGAGTCCAATCAGTTCCTTGTCAATGGCTGGAATGCTGATAGCGTCCCCTTTATTGCCGTGCTATCGGATGGTGAGGTGCAGTTCCTCCAAACGCTGCCAGAAGCTCAATTTCTTAATGGCATCACGCCATTGTCTGCTCGCTATTACCTGATGGCCGATTCCTATCGAGGTGCCATCTGGTCGTTTGATGTCGTTACCAAAAGCGTTGAACCCTGGTTGGAGCATCCTCTCCTCGCTCGCAGTGATCAGTCCAGCACATTTCCAGCCGTCAATGGCTTGAAGCGATTTGGCAACAGTCTCTATGCGTCTAATACACAACGGATGTTGCTATTGCGGATTCCGTTGGATAAGAGCCTCCACCCACAGGAGCCAGAGATTTTCATAGAAGGAACAAACATTGACGATTTTGCTTTTGATCGTCACGGCAATCTCTATGGCGCTACCCATGTTTACAACAGTGTGATTCGCATTGACCGTGATCTCGCAGCACAGCCTTTGGCTAATCGCCAAACTACTATCATTGCCCAGGCTGAACAAGGGGTAACGGGCTGCACAGCGGTCGCCTTTCACGGCACAGATTTGTATGTGATCAATAACGGCGGGATGTTCTTACCCCCTGCATCTGGCGTGGAACCCGCACAGGTGCTTCGTTTAGCCGTTGGGGTGAGTGGCGCGCCTTTGTTGAGCGAGGGCTAGAGCTATGCACACCGATCCCCCTGTGACAGTGGAGGTCGTACAGCGGGTCAGAAGGAGCAAGGAGCAAGAATTTGAAGCACTATTAGGGCAGATTATCACCACGGCCAGCACCTTTGAAGGCTATTTAGGTTCATCGGTGTTTCGTCCGAGTCATCAAGACGACAGCGAATACCGCATTGTTTTCAAGTTTGACCACTTAGAAAACTTGAAGCGGTGGGAACATTCCCCTTTGCGCCAGCGGTTCCTGACTCAAGCTCGCAACCTCACAGTGGATACTGGCACATTCTCAATTATCACCGGGTTAGAAACCTGGTTCACGCTGTCCGCAAAGCCGGGAATGTTGCCCCCGCCCCGTTACAAAATGGTGCTGGTTTCTGGCCTTGTCATTTTTGGGATCAATCAGCTTTTTGCGGTTCTTCCCATGGATTGGCTAGCGCAACTACCGTCTGTACTACGCCTACTGATTCTCGTTTTTCTAACCACCACATTGATGACCTACGTGGTGATGCCAAGGCTGACAAAGCTATTGGCGTGGTGGTTGTATCCCAAACATTGAACATTGTAATGACATCAAGGAGAAATCATGATGACTGGCTTGTGCATGATTGTGGGCATGGGCGAAGGCAATGGCATGGCGATCGCTCGTCGATTTGCTCAAGCAGGATTTGTGATTGCCATGCTGGCCCGAAATGAGCAGAAACTGAAGAGCTACCAGTCCACACTACAAGTCGAAGGGATTACGTCTCATTACTTTCTGGCCGATGCCGGAGATGAAGCAGCACTCACGACAGCCTTCACCCACCTTCAAAATCAATTGGGAACCCCAGCCGTGCTGATCTATAACGCAGCCGTGCCCCGGATGAAAAACATCTTACAAACAACCTACAACACACTCGTGAACGACTTTCGAGCCAATGTCGCGGGGGCAATGGTGTGTATTCAAGCGGTCTTGCCAGCCATGCAGCAGCAACAGCGAGGCACAATCTTGCTAACGGGAGGTGGATTTTCTCTCTATCCTCAACCTGATTTTGTGTCGCTTTCCATTGGCAAGGCGGGAATTCGGGTCTTGGCACATACGCTACATGCGGTCCTCAAAGACTCACCGATTAAAGTCGGGACAGTCACTATCTGCGGCACAGTGAATGGAGATGATCCTAAATACAGCAGCGATCGCATTGCCGAAGAGTACTGGAAGCTCCATGCTGCTGAAAATGCAGATTATGAGGTCGTGTATTAGGTAAGTTAGCTAAGCCTCTGAAGATAACTATTAGTAGACGGAATTTTTCCGTCTAAGATCCCAAATTGGGCGGATAGGCAGAATGATTCAGCCTAAGATCCCAAATTACTACTTATGCCGATTATTTCCGCATAATACGCCATTTAAGCTGATTCGCGAGAATCTTTCCGCATAATTCCAGATTCCTTACGGAGACGATCAAATGTATTATTAGATACACAGTACATCTACTTATCTCTATGTAGCCACCTCCTAAGAAATTGCTGGCTCAGGTGCTTCATTATGATCATCCAACCTGAGCCAACGGCAGGCAAAATCGAAAGGTACCGCCTCGTCTCACTTCACTTTCTACCTCAATTCGACCAGACTGAGCCTGACTAATCGCTGGGTCAGTGCCAGCCCAATCCCTGACCCCTCTTGCCTCAGATCCCTCGATCGCGCCTTCGACAAACAGCGAAGAAGCATTTACCCCTGACTTCGTAGGTTAGCGTAGCGTAGCCCATGCTGCCCGATATTGGTATTCTCTGTGATTGAAATTTCCTCAGTTCTTTTTGGGAAATCACCTAAACACGGCGTAGATCCAGGGTTAGCGGGTATTCTGAGCAAATCTGTAAGGGCGGTAAGGACGTTTGTGCAGCGGTGGAGGAATGAATGATGAACCGTTCTTTCATTCGGGATGCGGCTTCTGCCGCTGTCACTGGCAATGCTTCGTAAAATGTCCCACTGGGATGGTTGACATGGTAAGTGCAGGCGGAGATCGCCTGGTTCTGCCAGCGATCGACCACCTCAAATACCAGGGGAGCATGGGGTTCCAGGATGGGATGCATCGGTGTGCCAAACTGCCGTGCCCGGAAGCGTACTGCCCCCACGTATTCCCCTGCCACACCTGTTGATTGCAGCGGGACTGGGCGATGGTTGCACGTCACCGCATAACGGGATGAAGTGCTGGGGAGATTGGAGGAATGACCGATCGCGCCCCGCAGTGTGACCTGAATCCGTTCCATTGAGGAATCGACATAGCGGGCAGTGCCACGGCTGGTGGTTTCTTCCCCCAGAACATTCCAGATTTCGATCGCATGGCGCAACTCCAACCAAACCGATCCCTCGCCCGGAACCTGTGCCGTGATTTCACCATATTTGGGAAAGCGAAATTCCAAAAAGGGCAGAAACCATTCAAACTCAAACGGGAACCCTACCTGGTGCAGATCGGTGATGACTGACTTTAAATCGGTGGCAATGTAGTGAGGCAGTAGAAAGCGATCGTGCAGGGTGGTTCCCCAGCGGATTAAATCACGCATGTAGGGATGTTCCCAGAACCAGGCAATCAACGCCCGAAGGAGTAGCAGTTGTAGCGATCGCAGTTGCTCATGGGGGGGCATTGAGATTGCCCGAAATTCCAGTAAGCCCAACTGCATTCTTAGCTTGTCCACTGGAAACAGCTTGTCAATACAAAACTCAGCCCGGTGGGTATTGCCGGTGACATCAATCAACAGATTTCGCAGGAGGCGATCGACTAATTCAGGAGCGATATCTTGCCCTGGTTGCAGAGCTTGAAACGCCAGTTCCAGTTCATACAGACTTTCATGGCGGGCTTCATCGACCCGAGGCGATTGGCTGGTAGGTCCAACAAACTGGTCAGAAAACAGATAGGAAAGTCCAGGATGGTGCTGCCAGTAGGTAAGCAGGCTGCGGAGTAAATCAGGGCGACGCAGCAAAGGGCTTTGGGGGGTTGTTTGACCGCCAATTGTAATGTGGGCACCTCCTCCCGTACTAAGTCTGCGACCATCAACCGCATACTTTTCAGGACATAAGCGACACTGCCGCGCCTCTTCATAGAGAACCTGGTGGATGGTGACCAGGTCTTCCCAACTTTCGGCAGGATGAATGTTGACCTCAATAACACCGGGATCGGGAGTGATTTGAAACCCCAGGATGCCCTGATTGCCCGGTGGGGTGTAACCCTCAATCCGAACTGGAGTCGTGGTTGCTTCAGCCGTATCTTCAATGGCAGCGATTAAATCGACCAGGCTTGCCGCAGAACTGAGGGGAGGCAGGAAAATGTGAACGGTTCCCTGACGGGCTTCGATGCCCAGGGCAACACGGATGGAGTTGTCGGGAGACTTTTGGGGGGCTTCGACGTGAGCGCTCAGCCGAACGGAGTGGGGTGGGGCGTTCAGGGGGACGATCGCCTCTTCTTCCAGATCATCGGGATGGGCGATCGCTTGCAGTGGGATCCGGTAGCCAATGGCTGAGTCTCCGGCAAACAGCAAGAGCCGTCCATCATTGGCAGAGTCAGCCCATGTCCAGCGGCAGGTACTCCAATGTAGTTGACGATTTCTGAACACCGGCAACAGGGGGAGGATGAATCCGGCAATTTCCTCTGCTTTAGGCTCATAGGCTGGTAGCACCCCGCTGGGACTCACCCCCAAACGGTGGACTAGCGATTGCATGAATTGTTCGGCATCTTTTAAGGTGTGCCCGTAATCCTTGCGATCGTCTGCCATCCACGCCGGATTCCGCCAGATAGGAACCCCATCACTACGCCAGTAGCATCCCAGTGCCCAGCGTGGGAGCGATTCTCCCGGATACCACTTGCCCTGCCCATAGTGCAACAGTCCTCCCCCGTCAGAGAACCGGGCTTGCAGGCGTTTCAGCAACTCTCCTGCCAGCCGCCGTTTGTCCTCACCCAACGCCTCAATTCGCCATTGCGCCGACTCAAAATCATCAACTGAAATAAAAGTTGGCTCTCCTCCCATCGTCAGTCCAACTTCCAGCGCTTGCAGCCGTTGATCGACAGCCTTGCCGATCGCATCAATTCTTAGCCACTGTTCCTCTGTGTAGGGTTGCTTCATCGGGTGTAAGGTTGCTTAATGGAGTGCCTGCCTAACCAAGCTGATGCCCGCAACTGGAGCAAAAGCGATCGTCCTCCTTAACCGCCACGCCACATTGGCTACAGAACCGCCGTGTCGCCGCAGACTGAGGGGCATTAGAACCCATCCGCATTTCCATGTCACCCATGCGCAGTTCCATGGGGTTCATGCCCATCTGCATATCACCCATTTTCATCGGTTCCATCGGTTTCATGGGTTTCATGGGTTTCATGGATTCCATCGGTTTTGCAGGAGGTATGGAAGCGGATGACCCGCTGGAAGCGGTTTGCATTTGCTGAAACCCAGAGCCGGAATGGAAGCCACCCATCATATTGACGCTATAGCCTTGAATCTGGATAAACCGCTCTCCCTCAGCCGTCGTAATTTTAATCACAGCCCCAGTAGCCGTTTGGGTAACCTCCGGAGCGGCTGTCCAACTTCCCGTTTGAAATCCACAGCTTGATTGCTGCTGTTGACCAGGACTGCTGCTAGAAACCGTCACCGTTGTCTGAGTGCTCAGATTATCCAGGTGGATCCGTTGCCCATTGTCCAATTCACACTCGTAAGCCATAAAACCTCCTGTGTCAGGTGGTAGGTGGTAGGTAGTAGGTGCCAGGTGTCAGATTCTGTGAATTGGCAAACCTACTCTCACACTGTTCTTTCAGCGCTTGATTGTAATCAAGATAACCTTGATAGCTCACAGAATAAACACCCCTCCAGGCTAAATAAGGAATGAGTAGCCCAGAGTTTTCGTGTTTCTGGATAAATCGAGTTTGGTGGTCAGCGATCGCTTCAAAAATAAATGAGTGACGTACTGTGAACAGAAAAGGTGCCCCAAAATGCCCCTGCCAGACAAAAAAATCAAGCGGGGCAATCGCTAAAAAGCGAGCAGTAATCCAGTGTTGACCAAACTGTTTCAGGTCTTCTAAAAAATGGATTGTTCTCCCAACTTCAAACTGGGTATGTGCCTCCAGCACAAAAGGATTCCAGTTTGGATATGCCTCAAAGTTGGTAACTTGCTCCCAGACGAGCGATCGTGCCGCATTAATCACCACCTCAGTTGTCCACCCCTGCATCAGGGACATCCGCTGCTGAAGGCTTGAATGATCGAGTGTCATGGGTTAAATCGCAGTAATTATGACAAACGTTAACTCACTGAAATTATAAAGGGAACATCAAGAGTTTCCCAAGATGGAACAATCACTCAATGAAAAAAATCTTTGACTTAGCATCGACCGGGTCAACTGAACTGAAACTGTTTGCAAATTGAAGGAGAAAGAAAATTTTGATGCTAGGTTCACCTGTAATCTCAATCCTGGGCAAGAGCACACTGGCTGCCAGCCTTGCAATTCTCTCTGCTATTCCGGCTTCCGCCAGTGCCTTGCTGCCATCAAAGTCAGAAAATATGGCTGGCAATTTAAAGGTTCAGCCTCAAGCCACAACTCAATCCGTTGCTAATACATTTTCTTCTAATACATTAAACAGTTCAACTCAGTCAGGTTGGCTGATTGCAGGGAGAGACGATGACGATGACGATGACGACGATGATGATGACGATGACGATAAAAAGCAACGAGGTCGTTCAGTCCGAATTGATCTGAACCGGGCTAAAAACCTGGCTCGCCAAGCCGCTGAGGAAGCCAATGGTGGACTGCGGCGGTACCGGGCAGAAAACTCCATGCACGGACCCGCAAACCAGGCACCCTGCGTTGACAATGGCGACTCCTGGACGTTTACTTTCCTGGGGGGACGCCCCGGTTACTCAACCATGACCACTGAAAGTGTGGTCACTGTTTACAAAGCAACCCAGCGAGTCGTGGTTGGTTACAATGGTGCCGTTCGCAGTGCCAGACGAAATAACTGGAAAGGATTATTGAAAGTTGCCCGCCTGGTTAGCCGGGATGCCTTGGTAATGCAATTGGATGTTCTAGATAAACCTGCGACCAATTCTGCGGCAGCCTTCTACGAAGTTTTTGCACGGCGCAATAATAACTGGGTATCCGTCTACCGCACCACCGCAACCCAACTGATCGCAAATTCTGCCGGACGGGTCAACCTGGCACCCGTTGTGATTCCCATTCGGGACTTGCGGCTGGGGAATGTGGATTGGTCAAGACTGGAGTTAAAAACCGTTGCCCATGCGAACTACGGTGGTCAACAGGTCGTTCTTCAGGATGTGGTTCACCGCTATCAGTCGATTACCCAAATCACCAATGTTCAGCAAATTAGCACAATCAACTCAACCACATCGACTTCCACAGCAGGAAGCGTGGTGCAAACCAGTGGCGGGCAAGCAGTGACCCTGGCAAACGGCTTCCGCCTGACATTTCTAGGGGTTTCCTATGGCAGCAGCACCTCGACCTGGCGTTATCAGGTAGAAGAGTTGCCCAGAGCTAGAGATCTGAGCAATTGGGTTTTGGGACTGCCCACCTGTGCCCAAGTGGTCAGTGCCACACCTAAAGGAAAACTGGTCAACCCCGATCCTAATGCCCGCATCAGAGGGATCAAATGGGAACCGGGAGACAGGTTCCGCCAGGGTGAGTTTGCCGTGACCCTCAACCAACGGTTAGCCGTAGGAACCATCGACGTTGCGGCTAAAGGACCGGAAGTTGCCCGTGGAGTCCTGGCTGGACCAAGCTGTAACACTATCTCGGCAGGTCAGTAAGGGAATGGGATGGGTGGAGGCGTGAGGGGGTAGCACCTGACACCTGACACCTGACACCTATCCCCTCCCTACTGACTCCTTCCCGCTTCTGCCCCAGGCTGCTCGACTTCTTGCGGGGGTTCTCCTGGCTTCTGGTCGGTTTCCTGGGGTTGTTCTGTTGCTTTGGGTTCTGGCTGCTCAGGTTGGGGCGCTTCCGGGGGGGGAGTCAGTCTATCCGTGGGGGGTGAGGGTTCTGGCTCCGTGGGAGTAGACGTGGGCGTGGGGGTGGGAGTAGGGGGTTCAGGGGATGGGGTTGGTGTCTCCGTGGGAGTGGGGGTAGGCGTGGGAGTGGGGGTGGGAATGCTAGGAGACGGGGATGGAACGGGGGGGGATGGTGACTGATCGGTCGGTCCCTGATCGGTCTCTGGCACAGAAGGTGATGGAAATAGTTGGGGTCTAAATAAAAGGATTCCTACGGCTAAAGCCGCAGCAAAGCTCAGCAGGGCAATGGGCAATAGTGCCCAACCCAGGTTGTTAGAACTGGAAGAAACGTCTGGGTCTGGTCTGGGACGGGCTGGGCTGGATCTGGCTGGTCTGGACCTGGCTGCATAGGCGGGACTGACTGGGATCGTGGCGCTTCGAGTGGTTGATTTAACGGCACCGGACGGGTGCATCTGCTGGGGATCGGGGAGGAGTCTTAGCCATTCATCCACACTGGCGGGGCGATCGCGGGGTTCCACTGCCATGCCCCAAATGATTGCCTGATTCGTAGCAGCACTCAGGTCAGGGCGTAAATCGAGGGGAGCAACCAGGGGTTGGCGATCGCGCAAAACAGAAGCCACTGGAACCTCAGCCGTTAGCAGGGTGTAAAGGGTGGCAGCTAGCCCGTAAACATCCGTTGCCGGGGTTCTTTTCTCCTGGGGCAAATACTGCTCAATCGGCGCATAACCAGGCGAAACCAAGCCTGTATGGGTTTGGGTTGCACCAGGAGAAAATTCCCGTGCAATCCCAAAGTCAATCAATACAACCTGGTCGGTTCCCTGCCGCAGAATAATATTCTGTGGTTTCACATCGCGGTGGAGCAACCCATTCAGATGCACCACTTTCAAGGCTGCCCCAATCTGCTGAATGTAATGGATGGCGCTTGCTTCCGGTAGAGGGGAATTGGGCAAAACCACCGTATCCAGGGTAGGACCGGGAACATACTCCATCACAATGAAGGGCAGTCCTTCCTCGGTGAAGAAATCCAGCACCCGCACAATATTGGGGTGGATGCATAACGCCAACCGTTTGGCTTCATCCTGAAACTGCCGTTGCGATCGTGCAAAATTAGGATTCAGACGAAACGACTCGTCCAGCGTTTTAATCACGACGGTCTGCGCCAGCGCATGTAGGGAAACCAGGTAAGTGACTCCAAAGCCCCCCCGCCCCAGTTCCTGTTTAACGGTGTACTTCCCGTTCTGTAAATGCCTTCCAACCAGTGTTGCCATGAGAGTGAAGTAACAAGTGAGTTGATCATACAACTTTGGGGAAGGAGGGGAAGGGGGGAGGAGTTGAGAGTTGAGAGTGAAAAGAGTTGTGAGTGAGGGAAGTCAGACGTAGACCTCCGAGGTTTTTGGAAGGTCTGGGAGGTTTTTGGTCATTGGTCATTGGTCATTGGTCGCCCACAAAGGACTAATGACTCATAACAAACCACCAGCCTGTACAGCATCAGCATGAGAACCGCTGTATATAAACTTTCAAGGGTGTCCACCCGTAAAACTCTCAACTCAAAACTTTCAACTCAAAACTTTCAACTCTCAACTCTCCCTTTCTAAAGCTTCCTGTCTCTTGACGTGGATGTCTTTGATGTGTTTCTTAACAGTGTTGGGGCTGATATAAAGCTCTTTGGCAATTTCTTGATAGCTGCTGCCCATGCGGTGTAGAAGCCATACTTCCGCTTGCCGGGGGGTTAGTCCGTATTGCTGAACTTCGGCGATCGCTCGGCTCTGGAGTGACTGGCTGCAATCTTCCATCAGCACAACTACATGGGGACGGTGGGCATCTTCTAAGGGGAGCCAGCGGACTCGCACTCGAAATAGTTCAGACTTGCTCAACGCAATTTCTGACTCAATCATGACTGAGCGATTGGAGTAGAGGCTGAGGCTTTCAATTAACGCCTGACAGACTCGCCAGATTTCTCTCGGAATCCCAGTTTTGCCCTGGTTTAGCTGCTGACAAATGCGGTGAGCGGCATCGTTGATGTAAATTTGCTCACCTTGCGACGTGAGGATCAAAATCCCGTCCAGGAGGCTTTCAAGCACACCTTGCAACAGAACGGAGTTGGGATTGGGAGACAGTTGAAAATGGCTAGATTGAGTAAGCATAAACACACGGGGGCTAAGTAGACGTTTGCAAACTAAGATGTCAGTGTTTTTGTCGTTGCAATGCGCTTCAGGTAGTGATTGGGCGATCGCATCCGCGGGTGGCAAAAACTGAATCCTGACTCGGATAAAGGAATACGGAACCTCAGGCATGGAGGGAAGATGCACATTCATAGATGAACGAAACCGCAACGGTAGCTGGAGTTTTTACCGCAAGTCTGGGGTGTCGATCTCGCCTAGTAGCGGCTAGCGAGACAATGTCATACCGATTTGATTGGAGGATGAGCAGAATCAATCCTTGTTCAATGCGGCAGCATCAAGAATTGATATCAGGGACAGATGCAACCTGATTGATGGCAATTTTTAATCGAGTGGACTACAACTTCGTGTGATGAAGTGGATTGCCGAATCTGGAAACTGGACTGATTGAGTCTTCATTGGGTTTTGCTCAGGGAACTTTGGTCGTTAATGAGTTATCGGACGATCTCACCCGTGTTATGCAAAACAATCAAAAAAATACCCTCAAAATTTCAGAAGACTCTGACATCTTGAGGGCACGCAATGAACATTTAGGTCTCATCTAGATCTATCTCCCAGGAACCAGGGAGTTATGCAGGAAATCACTCCTCGAATTCAGGCAGCGTGCCCAGTTTGCGAATCACCACTTTCACATCCATGCCCAGGTAGTCCCCCGCATTACCGAACCAGGAACCCGCCAGGGGGATGACTTGCCCAGGGTGACGGGCGATCGCCACCCGAATTAAATCAAACCCTGCCGTAATTTGATTGGTTGGGTCATAATTGCGCCAGCCAGCCCCCGGTAAATAGACTTGCAGCCATGCATGGGTTGCCCCAGAGCCAGTCATCCCAATTTCGCCGCCATCCAAAGCGGCATCGTAGAGATAGCCACTGACAAAGCGGCAGGCAAACCCCAACCGCCGTAACGCCTCAATCATCAGCCAGGCATAGTCCCGGCAGGTGCCCGACTGTAGGCGTAAGGTTTCGCCCGGAGACTGGGTTCCCTCTGCCTCCCGTGCTTGATAGGTAAGACTACCCCTGATCGTGTCCATCATTCGTTGCAACACATCGAGAGTATTGTCCTGGTCACCAGCAACAAAGCTTTTTGCCCAGGCAGCCACACTGCCATCGGGATCTTCGGCGTGGGGGCGCATGAACACGGCTAGATCAATCCATTCATCCGGCGTATATTGCACTGGAATTTCTACGGCACGGACATCCAGGGGAAATGCGGCAATCTCCTTAATCCCAAAATGTTCACCCCGAACTCGACAGGTGACGATCAGGGCTTGAGCCGGTTCACTAAATTCGATCGCCGCCACATTGTTGGAGAGGGTGTCCATAATCCAGCGGACTTTGGCAGAGATATTGGTTTCTACCGAGTAACTCAAAATCCGTCCGCCATACCCTGCGCTGGGTAAAAAGATGGCGCGGTGTTCACCAAACGTCACCGGATTGCGATAGCGGTAAGTCGTGATATGTTCAAGGTCGTAAATAACAGTCATTGCGATAATTTCTATTATTTTATGGATAATAGAAATTTTACATCCGAGTCAGTGTCCCCCAAGCAGAAGTTTTACACCCGTTGAGAACTCGGCAACCAAAACCTGGTTTTCTAGGGCGTTGCTGAAAAGCGGGATGAATTGAACCGAAGTTTCAAGCATCCAGCACCTTTTTCCATCCCAGATTCAGCAACGCCGGTTTTCTAGAATGACATAATGACTTTACGGTTGCTGATTGACCTTACGCCAAACTAGAAAGCAGTCCATATGATTCCCTATATTCGGTCTACCGTTCTGCCTTACATTCGGTCTACCATTCTGCCCTCAAAACAGGCTCAACTCCTGATTCAGACCGGGTTGAAGTGGGATCAGGATAATTGCCCCGGCATGGCAGCCGCTCTCTCCTATTACGCGCTTTTTTCCCTATTCCCAATGCTATTGGTGATTCTGAGCATTGTTGGGGCATTGATCAGTCCTGATACGGTTGCATTCAAATCTATTCAGGAAGCCATACAGCGATACTTGCCTCCAGAGGTGCACGACTTGGTCAGAGGAACGGTGGTTGCCCTCAACGAAAACAGCGTTGGTGCTGGAATCATTGGGTTTGGCTTGCTCTTGTTTGCTGCCAGTGCAGTCTTTGCGATTCTCAGAAGTTCCGTTAATCGAATTTGGCGATCGCCCAGTCGAGTTTCTGAAGCGGGTTCGATTTTCAAAATGGCACTGTTCTTTCTATTTAACAAACTTTTTTCGTTTCTGTTAGTGATGGGAATTGCCTTATTGTTGCTAGCGTCATTAATCACCAATATTGTGATCAAAACCATCCTCACACTAGTTGCAAATTTTCAAGAGCTATTCGCATTTATCAAGGTTGACGAACTCCAATTGACAAAAGGGCTTCAAACCGGGTCTTCTTTTTTAATCCTGGCGCTAGCGACGTGTGTTATGTTCAAAATTTTGCCAGCAGTTTATGTGGGCTGGCAGGATGTTTGGTTGAGTGCGCTACTGACGGCATTGTTAGTGGTGGGGCTACAACAACTAGTCAGCAATAGTGTGATTACTATTGGTAGCCACTTTCTCTCCTACGGGGTGATCGGGAGTGTGATGATCCTGATGCTATGGATTTTTCTGATATGCCAGATCTTTCTTCTGGGCTGTGTGCTTTCCTATGTGTATGCCCATCTTTTTGGTAGTCGCCGGAATAGAGCAATGAACGGATCTAATAGGTTGCCCGAATAGTTTCCTGATGTTTTATCCGGCGGGGCATATTGCCAGTAGCACGACCACCGACCGGGCATGGGCTGTGTAAAACTCTTGATCCACCATTGGAGACGAGGTGATCTCACAGAAATCGTCAGGACTGGGCAGGGCAGTATCCACAATGCGGTGCCAGGTTTCGCCGTGACTCAGGGGAGGTAGCTCAAAGCTGAGGGGTTCCCAGTAAGCATTGAAAATAATATGTAGCCGCTCATCATGCTTAGGATGGTGCAGAGTAAAGGCAATGCTGCGAGATCCTTCATTCCAGTCGGGTTCTCCCAGGGTTGTTCCATGCCAGACGATATGGGGACTTTGACTGGCGTAGGTAACCACCAGAATGTGCTCTAGTTGAAAGATTTCTAGAGCCTGACTGAAACCAATTACTCCCTTCGTGAAGCGAAGTAGATCGGCATGTTTTTCGACACAGTCCCAGTCGAACCAACTCAGTTGGCTGTCCTGGCAGTAGGCGTTGTTGTTACCCTGCTGCGATCGCCGCACCTCATCCCCCATCAACAGCATGGGCGTTCCTTGAGACAGAAACAGAATCGTTAGAAAGTTTTTGATCTGTCGCTCGCGTAGTGCTTCTACCTCTGGATCAAGGGTCAACCCTTCAAACCCACAGTTCCAGCTATGGTTATCGTTCATGCCGTCCCGACTATCTTCGCCATTTGCCTCGTTATGCTTGTCGTTGTAAGAAACCAGGTCATTTAATGTAAAACCATCGTGGCAGGTGATGAAGTTAATGCTGTGGTCGGCTCTACGTCCCGGTTTACTGTAAATATCGGGGCTTGCCATGATGCGGGCGGCAACGGGTTTGACCATTCCCCCATCGCCTTTGATGAAACGCCGGACATCATCCCGGAAGGGTCCATTCCACTCGGCAAAGCGATCGCCAACAAAGGAGCCAACCTGATACAACCCACCAGCATCCCACGCCTCAGCAATAATCTTTGTACCAGCTAAGGTGGGGTCGGTATCAATTGCCCACAGTAGATGGGGATCTTTCAGCGGTACCCCATCCGAGTCACGGGAAAGGGCAGATGCCAGGTCAAACCGAAATCCGTCAATGTGCATATCCGAGACCCAGTAGCGCAGGCAATCCAGTACGAAGCGAGCGGCGATCGCATTGGTTTCAAACGTATTGCCGCAGCCGCTAAAGTTGCGATACTGGGATGGATCATCTTCCAGCATGTAATAGTCCTGGTTGCTCAACCCCCGAAACGAAAGGGTGGGTCCATCCTCATTTCCCTCTGCCGTATGGTTAAACACCACATCTAAAATCACCTCAATCCCCGCCCGATGCAGCGCTTTCACCATGTCCCGAAACTCATCCACAGGTCCCAGGGGAGCACGGCGGGAACTATAACCTACATAGGGAGCAAAAAAGGCGATCGTGCTATAGCCCCAATAGTTCTGTAACCCAGGGCGGGCATCATATTGGTCAAAATGGTGAATTGGCATCAGTTCAACCGCTGTCACGCCTAACTCTTTCAGGTAGGGAATTTTTTCGACCAGTCCGGTGAAGGTGCCCCGTTTTTCAGGTTCAACTCCAGAATTAGGGTTGCGGGTAAATCCGCCAACATGCAGTTCATAAATGATGGTGCGGGAATAGGGAATTCTGGGGTGGATGTCTACTTCCCAGTCGTAGGTTGTGGAGTCTACAACTACCCCGCGCAATGCCTTCGGGCAATTATCTCCCGGCAGTCTTGCCGCATCCCGGCTGTAATTTTCCCAATTGGTGACTGCCCGCGCATAGGGATCGAGCAATACCTTATCACTGTTACAGCGCAACCCCTTTTCCGGAGCATAGGTTCCATAGCCCCGATAAGCATAGACCTGACCCGCCCCAATCCCCGGCACAAAGACATGCCAGTACTGGGCAGTTTTGTTTTGCCTGGAGTCCAGTGAAATCACCCGACTGGGGTGCGCTGCATCCGGCTGATCAAACAACAGCAAGTCGATTCCCGTACACTCCCTTGAAAACAAGCAGAAGTTCACCCCCTTATCCCGTACTGTCGCTCCCAAAGGAAAACTTTCACCTGGCAAAATCGTAGACTGCATAGCTTTAAATCGCTCTGGTAGAACGGGAAACGAGAGGACAAGAGAAGTTTGGGTTAAGAGTGTTGAGTTGGGTGGTGCTGAATAGCAGTATGAATTGAAGACTTTCAATTCATACAACTCTCGATTCATACCCAAAATCAGCAACGCCTGAGTTGAGAGTGTGGAGGCTTCTACGTGAGCTTTCGTCGTCTCAAATGAGCCTCGCCGAACTCTTGATTGCTCAAGCGTTCAACTGAGATCACGCTGAAGTCCGAAGGGCATTCAGCCTAACTTCTTACCCTTAGTCTTCTGCTATACCAGCCTACCGATGAATGCCGAAAAAGTTAGTGAATGCCGAAAAAGTTAGCAATTCCTACAGTTTTCGATACATCTCTGGTTAAGGATTGTGTATTCAATAATTCTTCCGTCACCCCCATTCCTTTTCGCCACTTTTACAGGGCGATCGCCTCGCAGTGGGGAGCGATCGCCCCTCACAAATCACACGCTCTGGACTTCCCTGGACGGGTTACCTATCCAGCGGACTTCTGACTGCATCCACAGGCAAGGTCAATGGTTGGTTGAGTACGGGCTTATAGAGAAACAACAACGCACTCAAGCCTTGATTCTGGATGGATGCCGCACCCTTCTCTACTACAGCCAGATGAGTCAGAAATGCTTCGACTTCGACGCGACCCATTTCACAAGGATGGTGCTTGTTGTGTCACAAAATGTACAGCGGCTCCAGTTGAACATCGCTTTCCTCAGTGGGGTGGAATAATGGTTTAACCGAATAGTTTCGCGCACCTGTTCCAATCCCTTCTCAGGACGAGACTCCATAACTGGCGATGCTCCTACGCATCCAGAAATACTTGTATAAAGAAATACTAGTATGTATTAAATTTTCCCATCTTAAGATTGACTGAAGTCATCTATCTAATCCAAGAAACGAGGCTTATTATGCAGAAGTTTGTCTACGCTAATCCTCCCATTTGGGATCATAGGTAGATCTGAGCCAGCCTAATCCGCTGATTTGGGATCTTACGATAGATAGATTTCAGCCTAATTATCCCTGAGGGGCTAGATAGGTAAACACCGTCAATCTAATTATATAGTTAGCATTCCACGCGCTAGCGCACCTTCAGGGTGAAAGAAATTACATTTGCTAGATAAGTATTCATGCTTATCGAAAATCTAATTTCTTAGGAGGCATACAAAAATCGTTCTGTTCTTGATTGCTTATAATTGATTGATGGGAAATGAGTTGGTCAGATACTCAAGAGCAGGTGATGTATTTCACTACCGATGGGCAGCGCGACGCTGCTTAAGAATGATTCATCCAAAATCTTCAATTAAACACATAGTAATTGAGGGTTCAAAGGAGAATGCAGTTGCTGGAGAGTATGTGATCGATGTTGCTGAGTATGCAGAAAATGTAGAAGAATCTTGTGAGGACATTACATACTTTCAACTAAAACATTCAACTCAAAGGGTAAATGAACCCTTTAACTTAAGTGATCTAAAGGATACGATCGAGGGATTTGCAGAACGTTTTTCTGCTCTCTTCAATAAAGATAGTGATGCACATCAAAGCAAATCTGTAAGATTCTCGATCGTTACTAATCGGCAGATTGCTAATTCATTTAAAGCAGGTGTTCGTGCTATCAGAGATGGAGAGCAGTCTGACAAACAATTTCAGAAAACGATTGAGAAATACACACAACTCAAAGATGAAAAACTTCGACATTTTTGTGCCTCTTTAAGTTTGATTGATGGAGAGGGAGATTACATTGCACAGAGGCATGAGTTGCACGTTGAGATCTCAAAACTTTTAGCTGGGGCTGTTGCTAGTGCTGAGATTGCTAGTGTGATTGAGCTTGTACAAGAAAAAGCACTACCAGGAAGTAATGGTGAGATTGTTTGCGAAGATATCTTAAGACTGTTTCACATTACATCTAAGAGGGATTTATTCCCTGCGCCTCCAGAGTTTGAAAAGTCCAAGGACTACATCAAGCGAGAGCAGCATGAAACATTAGTTAATAATATCCTTAGGGCTTCTACGCCTTCAGTCATTCATGCGAATGGAGGGGTAGGTAAATCTGTCTTTGCCCGCCAAATTGCAGAGTCCTTGCCTGCTGGTTCGTTGGGAATTGTATATGACTGCTTTGGCTCTGGAAAATACCGTAATGGAAGCGAACCTCGGCATCGTCACCGTGATGCTCTTATGCAAATTGCAAATGAAATTGCATTACATGGTTTATGCGAACTTTTGATACCGCAATCTAATGATTATGCTGCGATTCTAAGAGCATTTTTATTGCGATTAGATAAGGCTGCTACAGCCTTACGTACAATCAACCGAGATGCTGTTTTAGCGATCTTAATTGATGCAGCAGATAACGCGGAGATGGCTGCAAAGGAATTTGGTGACGCCTGTTTTGTTCATCAATTATTACGTGAAAAGCCACTGGAGGGAGTCCGAATTGTTGCACTGTGTAGAACTGAGCGAGTTAATCTTCTCCAACCCTTAAGTACAGTTCAACAGCTTGAACTACTTCCTTTCAGCGAAATAGAAACCTTGACTCATCTCCAAGAACATTTTCTAGATGCGGCTGGTATTGACGGAATTGAATTTCATCGCTTGACTGGTGGAAATCCACGAGTGCAGGCAAATGCGCTAAGTATAAATCACAATAACGTTGCTGATGTTCTAGCTGCTCTTGGACCTTCAGTGATCACGGTTGATGAACAGATTGCAGCACAGCTTGAGTCAGCCATTTCTAAGATCAAGGATAAGCTACCTAATGACTTTCAGCAGTATGTTGATGCAATATGTCTAGGTCTTGCAAATTTAACTCCATTTATCCCAATTCAAGTACTTGCTACTGCTGCGGAGATTGAAGCTTCTACAGTCGTAAGTTTTGTTGCCGATCTAGGGCGACCTCTTTGGATATCTGAAAACTCAGTTCAATTCCGAGATGAGCCAACAGAAACTTGGTTTCGAGCAAGATTTTCTGCATCAATGGAGCAGATTGAGGGGTATGTTACCCGCCTTAAGCCTCTAGCCTCTGAGTTCGCCTACGTTGCTCAAGTTCTACCTTCCCTACTATTACAATCTGGGAACTATGACCAACTTATTGGTTTGGCACTCTCTGATGATTTACTGCCTGAAGACAATCCAATCGACGAACGGAATGTTCGAGTGTATCGTTTGCAGTTTGCCCTTAAAGCAGCCTTGAAGCAGAAGAGATACGCTGATGCAGCAAAACTGGCTTTACGAGCAGGAGAAGAAGTTGCAGGTGACAAGCGGCAAATTGAACTTCTTAAGCAGAATGTGGATTTGATCGCACCGTTACAATCTCAGCAAAGAGTTCAAGAATTAGCATTTCGACGACAGCTACGTAGTAGTTGGAACGGATCAGAGAATGTGTATTCTGCTTCACTTCTATCTTCTATCGCTGAATTTAAGGGGGAAGCTAGAGGCTTTTTAAGAGCGGCTGGCAACTGGTTAAGCTTGTATTTCGAGGAGCGTAGGAATAACAAAGAACAGCTACACAGTGAGGAGCGTCTCACGGACTCTGACATTATGGAAATGGCAACTGCCCACTTTCTTCTTTATGGGACAAAGAGGTTAGTCAACTTTATTCTGCGTTGGCGACCACCAGGAGTTGTATTCCGCGTTATGCGGTTATTTATCAAACGTCTTATTGATGCAGGAAATTTCGCAGTTGTAGATGAGATTTCGCATCTTGGGTGTCGCAACCAATATTTGATGATAGCTGTCGCGGATGAACTGATAGGGGTGGGTAAGTTTCCTCCCATTGATGCAATGCGAGTATGCCTGGATTTATTGATCCATAAACAATCTCGTATCTCCAAACCAACGGAGTATTGGGCTGAACAGGCATTTTTTTCAGCAATCATTTCATTTGCAGAAGCAAGCTCTGCGTTAGGACTCTCCCAAACTAGGATTCTGCGGCTCTTAAATCACTATCTTCCCCAGAAAGGCTCTCGTCTGGTTAGTATGGATTACCACGATGGAGAGCGACATTTTTTTCTTCGAGGCACAGCTTTAAGGTTCACAATTTCAGGTGGTTTTGAACCAGATATTGAGAGTTTAATACCAAAGAAGTTACTTGAAGATAAAAAGAACTCTCAAGATACCAATGAGTTTAAACAAGTCGTTGGAGGGCTACTACCGTGGTATCTGATTCGCTGTCGTACTCTACTTGGTAACAAGGAAAACGTTAAGTTAGCTTTTCAGGAAGCCAATGAGCGTTCAAAGAAGGCGAGATCGCAAAGATATAGACGACATGATTGCCTGCCTTTCGAGATCGCTCGTGTGCGTTTTGAGAGTTTAGTCTTAATGAATGCTTGCGATGTTGTTGATGAGGAGATCAGCTTTGATAAGATTTTTGACGGCGAGTACAACCTTTCCCTTATAGATCATCTAAAAGCAGTTCGAGCAGCCTACCGCCTAGAGCATCTTTCGCCGATTAGAAACCAACTTGAGCAATCTTGCTACGAAAGAGTAGCATCTGTCTCAGATGAAGGGCCTGAGGCAAAAGCTAATTACTATATTGATCTTGCCCGGGCTGTTCTTCCCATCAGCCCTGCGGACGCAGCAGCTTATTTCAATTGTGCAATCGAGGCAGTCTCAAAATTCGGAGATGAATTAGTTGAGAGATGGGGTGCTGTTGTTGCTATGGCGAAGCGTTCTGCTGAGGGTGAACAATCTTCTCCAGAGGTTGCGTACCGTTTCATTCGCTGTGCTGAATTAGTGGGTGATACCGTAGATCGGGAGAAACATTGGAGCCGCAATGAAGCTGTTCAGGTTTGTGCAAAGTTGTGCCCTATGTCAGCTTTTGCTGCCTTAAGCCGATGGCGCGATCGAGATGTAGGATGGTTTGATCGTCAATTGCCTGCGTTGGTTCATGAAGCGGTGCGTTCTAATATTGTTGCACCATCAGTGGGTTGGTCATTGTCTGCATTTTCCTGGGAGTATCGATTTGATGAGTTTGTAGCGCTTTGTATAAAAACTGAGTCTGACAAGGCTTGTCGTCAATATATCGTGAATACTGCTGTTCGAGATCTTAGATTAAACGATACTTCCGAGAATAATTGGAAAAACCTTAAAAGAGTGGCTGAACAATTTTCATTAAAAGATGAAGAAATTCGACAAGTTCTCGAATTTCATGCTGAGCAGAAACAAGTAACCTTAGCATCCCAGATAAATAATCAGGAAGATGATGATGAGGACATTAATTGGAAACCACAAGCGGTTGATCTGACTGGCTTAGAGGAAATCTTTAATGATCTTGACTTAACTACAAGCTTAGGATTAAGTGGTGTGATAGATCGTTTCAAGACTCTACCTTATCCTCGTAACCGCGAATTCTTTTGGAAGGCAATTTATGAACGAGTTTCTGCCAATAGTGCAAGTGATTTGCTTTTAGCCATAACAAACGCCGAAAAAGCCGACTTATATGATATCCAATGTGCCCTAGCCAACTTTCCAGATAGCTATCGTCAAAGAATAAGTGTCAAAAGGTGCTGGGATAAAACCTTATCCTTAATCTCTCAACGTTTTGCTCATAAATTAATTGGTTACGTGAGCAATGAAGCAATGCAAGAGTATCTTCTTGGGGAGATGAAACTAGGACATGACGCTTTACCATTAATATACGAAGGAATCATCAAAGGGCTGTCAGAGTCTCCAGATTTAGTTAATGCGGGTGAACTTTTCGGATTCTCCTCAGTAGTATCATCATTCATCAAACCTGAAGAGGCAAAAGATTTACTTGAGTTTGCACTTTCCCGCTTTGAAATCCATATTAGTCAAGATTACGGGGATGGTTCTTGGGATAATTGGCTACTTCCTCCATCTAATATTTCAGATGCTTTCACTGGCTTTGTTTGGGCAGCATTAGGTTCACCTCGCTCTGCTGTCCGGTGGCAAGCGGCACATTGCGTCCGAAGACTAGCAGAAGCAGGTTGCGAACAAGAACTCAATTTCTTGATTGAATGGATGAAGCGTGACTGTGTCAATGCTTTTGGAAATCGAAAGTTTCCTTTTTACAATCTTCATGCGCGACTGTATCTATTAATAGCTTTAGCACGTGTAGCGATAGACAAGCCCAAACTATTAAGGCAACATCATCTGCTCTTTAAAGAACATGCACTTGATGGTTTACCTCATGCAATTATCCAAAAAATTGCCGCTGAGATTGCCCTATCTATTGAAGCTACTTTCCCAGGAACATATGAAAGTGGTGTCACTGAGAAGCTTCATACTGTAGGTATTAGTCAAATGCCAGTTAAAGAAATTGATAGATATAGAGAAAACCTTCAAGAAACTCCTTGGCATGCCAGAGGTGAGGTTGATTGCACCTTGAAGCTTCACTTCGGCTATGAGTTCGATCGATGTTGGTTTGAGCCTCTTGGTAGGGTATTTGGTATTTCAGGACGGCAAGTCGAAGAACTGGCACGTGAAGTTGTCCTGAAAGAATGGAGTGTTGCGATAGGCGATGATTTCATTCGCGATCCTCGTTCTAATCTATGGAATTCTTCTCAAACTGGACGAGAGACACGGCATAGTCACGGCAGTTATCCTCGTACTGATGACTATAGCTTCTATATCTCTTACCATGCAATGCTGGCTGTTGCTGCAAAGTTGTTATTAGAAATGCCTATCGTTCATAGTCATAGTTGGTGCGGAGATGAATGGACTGATTGGCTTCAACGGCATACTTTGGCGCGTGCCGATGGCCGATGGTTAGCTGACAGACGAGATCCCCCTCCACTAGAGCGGCGTGCTTGGTTATCAGAAAAGACAACAAAAAATTGGCGGCAGGACATAAAGCTTGATGATTTTCTTGACGGTCTATTGACTAATCACAAAGGAGAAACTTGGTTAAATATCCGTGGGTCTTGGAGTGATAGCGATAGCGAAAGACAGGAGAGTTTTTACATTACAAGTGCGCTTGTTTCACAAAGGACCTCTGAGTCGCTATTAAATGCGCTGAGCACTTGCCTGAACCCGCATGACTTTAAACTTCCTGCTTATGACGAAGAAGAAATGGAGTTTAGCGAACCTCCCTTTGAACTACAGGGATGGATTTGGAGAGGTTCTCAACATGAAGGGCTTGATGCTGCTGACCCACATGCAGGTGAAATTGATTACCCGCCTTATAGAATTGGTGATTCAATCATCAAGCAGCTTGGACTCTCTTTAGATTTAGAACAACGAAAATGGTTTATGGCAGGGAAGACGGAAGAATCACTCGTTTGTGAACTTTGGAGTACACCTAGAGGAGAAGATAAGGAAGAACCACCTAAACATGGAGTACGAATGAGTGCATCATTGGACTTTCTAAAGAAACTCTGTGCCACTCTTGAGCGCGAACTCATCATCGAAGTACAAATTGAGCGTCGTTTACGCAAGTCGTCATATTACACTAGGAGCGATGATGACGGAGAATACCCAGCCGCAAATAGCAAAGTTTATATCCTCTCAGCAGACGGTAAACTCAGAGATACAAGCACGTGCTATCAACTTAGGTAAGGCTCTTGTCCAAGAAATTAGTCTCGATCCTGGAGTTGATACCCTCTCAAGATGGATGGCACACTATATTACTGAACAAATTGCGATTTCAGAAACTGCAACAGGCAGAGAGAAGATTGAAGCCGAACAGCAATGTTTTGACACTATTTTGAAGCTTTGGGCACATCGATTATCACTACCAAACAATCGATATCCTTTTAAGAATTTTGAACCTATATTTCAGACTTTAAGTAGCCTTGATCCAGATAACCCTCGATCTTACTATTTTGATAACTCTCATCTCCAGAAAATAGAAAATGATGACACGTCTGAAAACCAAGCTAATGAGATTCAGTTGTGGATAAATCTGGCACTTTCAATTGATGCTGCCGCACGTGTTCTGATCGACTTTGCGCTCAGGCAAGCTGCCTGTAATGCAGAAGATGAGAAAACTGCTACTTGGCTAAAGACATCTATAGGAATTTCTGATGATGAGTATGATGATCTCTCCATAATTGTTCGCCTTGTTGGAGAATCTCAAGAAGAGAACTCTGAAGAAGAAGTCCGTGAACAAAAACGTCGTGAACTAAGTTCAAGGATTGAGAAGCTGGATAGGTTTATAAAGTTTAGTAGGTTACTACGTGATGAACTGACTGAGCAGCTTGAAAATATCTCAGATGGAGATTCCAGTACAGATGCCTAACACTGCGTGGCAGCGGACGGACGAAAGATGTTGGTGTTAGTTTTGATGCTATCTACCACCGCTGCACTTTACCGTTGTGCCGCTTGATAATTTGTAGGGCACAGTTTGTTCCCATATTTGTCAGTATTCGATGCTCAGCTAATGTAACCCAGCGAGTTTGAAGCTGTGGCAAAACAGTAAGTGCTAGACTGGCTTCAAACCAGTGCGAGAAAGCCTTTATGTTATGGCTGCCGTTCTGGTTTTTCCGAGAGGTGTTTCCCTACGGGGAAACCTGTATCATCGTCTCACCAGACTCTATCCAAAAGCGATTCAAGCAGAAATTACACGGCTCTGTGTGAAGCTTACGATTTGGTGAGGGATGAGTGTATGGATGAGTGGATGATAAATGAAAAAATCAACAATTGAGATCCTCAAGCAACGAAACTGGCATCAATCTTTCAAACAAGGAATAATTGGAACGGTTGCTATTTTTCTGCTGACTGGATGTGACTCGATCAGAAAGATTGTAACAGACCTACCAATCCCCAATTTTGGTTCAACTGAACAACCCGCTGTTCAGGCTCCACCCCAATCTGAAACCTCTGCTGAAATGGAAGAGCAGGTGCGTCAACAAATTAATGTCATTCGTGAAAAAGAGGGCTTGAGCCAGCTCAGAAATAATGAAAAGCTTGCCGAAGTTGCCCGCAACTACAGTCAAAAAATGGCAGAGCAAAATTTCTTCAGCCATACCAGCCCAGAGGGCAGCACAATGGTTCAGCGGGTTAACTCAGCGGGCATTTTTTATTTCATCATTGGTGAGAATTTGTTTAAGGGAACCAATCTTTCTCAGCCTGTCCCGATCGCCGTCAAAGGATGGATGGAAAGCCCCGGACATCGTAAAAATATCCTGCGTTCAGAATATCGAGAGACGGGGATTGGTGTGTGGCGACAGGGGAACACCTACTATTTCACTCAGTTATTTATGCGATCGATTAATTGAGTTGCAACCCGCCCAATTAACTGATCAAGCAAGGGAAAATACGTTACCCAGATATAGCGTTTCCTTTCTTGGTGAGGTACATCTCATCTGTTTGACTCAAGGGCTTTACGGCTATCCATGTACCTCACTGGATGCAAAAACGCTATAAACCAGATTTCCCTCACCTAATGCCCTATCCCCTATCTCCTATCTCCTATCCCCTGCCACCTGCTATAAGCTAGAATCTGGTCAATTTCCAAAGGAGTGCGGAGACCAATATGGCACCGCTCTATTGCAGCCAGGGACACGAAAATATTGAAGACAGCCGGTTTTGTCGCCAGTGTGGGGAACGGCTCAGCCTCAGCAGGGAGGAGCTTGACCACAGTGAAATGGTGGGTACAACCCTGAGTACGCGCTACCGGATTGTGCGCGAGTTGGGGCATGGCGGGTTTGGGCGCACTTACCTGGCAGAAGACCTGAACCGATTTCATGAATCCTGTGTGCTGAAGGAGTTTGCGCCCCAGGTTCAGGGAAGCCAGAATTTACGCAAGGCAGAAGAACTGTTTGAGCGGGAAGCGGGCATTCTTTACCAGCTTCGGCATCCGCAGATTCCCCACTTTCGGGAGTTGTTTCGAGCGGAATTTCAGGGGCGAGAGCGGCTATTTCTGGTACAGGACTATGTGGAAGGGCAGACCTACCAGGCGATTTTGCGATCGCGTCAGCACCAGGGGTTTGGCTTTGGTGAAACGGAGGTTGCTCAACTTTTGTTTCAACTATTGCCTGTCCTCACCTACCTCCACAATCGCGGGGTCATCCATCGGGATATTTCCCCCGATAACTTAATCTGGCGCAGTGCGGATGGGCTTCCTGTCCTGATTGACTTTGGCGGTGTCAAGCAGGTTGCCGCGGAGGTGATGTCTCAGGTTAACCCGGTACGCAACTCAAAACCAGCAGGAGTAACACTTCTAGGAAAAATTGGTTACGCTCCAGTTGAGCAGATGGCAAAAGGGGAGGCGTTTCCCCACAGTGACCTGTATGCGCTGGCAATGACGGTTCTGGTGCTGTTAACCGGGAAAGAACCCCAGGATTTGCTGGAAAACAATCAGTGGCGGCGCAAAGTTTCCCTCAGCCCCAAACTCCTCTCTGTCCTCACTCGGATGCTGGATCCCCAACCGCGCAAACGCTTCCAGTCTGCCCAGGAGGTTTTGCAAGCACTCAACAGTAATCAGCCCGTTTCCCGGATCACTACCACAACGCCTCCAGTTGAGCATCCCCCGGTCATCCCCTCGTATCCCGACACGATCGCCCTCGCTCCCGTTGCGGCAAACCGCTCGAACCAGAAACAGACCATCCCGGTGCCTGCCCCTAAACCCAGGCAGAAATCTGGTTTTGTGGGTTTGCTTGCCTCTCTGATCTTGCTAGCAGGTCTGGTAGGGGCAGGGGCTTGGGCAGGCAAACGCTGGCTGTTACCTCTCCTTCCAATCGCCCAGGAAAACCAGGTAAAACAGTCCGAGGAACCTGATCCTCAGCCTGCCACACCCACCAAACCAGAGCCGACCTTTTCAAAGGCAGAACAGTCGCGAAAACAGGCACTCAACCAACGGCGGGAGGACATGGGGATTGACAATTCCTTTCTGGTCAGTCTGGTGAATCGCGTGTTTTATGGTAAGCACCCGGAACTGTCTGGGCGGCAGTTGGGCAAGGGGAGCGAGGATGAAGCGCTGCGGGCTGAGTGGGATGGGGCAGCGGCAGCATTTTTGGATCAGCTACAATCCATTAGTTCAGAGGCGCGATCGCGGTTGGGGCAATACACGGAAGCCAGCTTGAAAGAGCGGCAGGCAACCGCGAATCAACTGAATCTCAGTGGTCGTGCCTTGAATGACCTGACTGATGCTCAATTTTTCGCCCTGTTTCCAGAGCAGTCTTCTGAAAACCTGCTGAAACAACCCTTTGGTCAGGTGTGGCAGGCGATCGCCAGCGATCAATTAAAAGCTATCCAGTCGGGCACCGCCCTGGAAACCATCCAGTTTCCTGAGGGCAAATTTAGCGGACAGGTGAGCGGCAGCCTGAAACCCGGTCAGGGGAAAGCATACCTTGCCAGACTCACCAAAGACCAGTCCATTCGTCTCAAGCTCCAGAGCGATCGCCCCTCAACCCACCTTTCTTTCTACCCGCCTTCCAGCAAAGCAGCAGCACTGTTGGAAGATTCTGATCAGCAAGAGTGGACTGGCAAAGTGGCAGAATCCGGTCTTTACGAAGTGGTCATTGTTTCCACTGGTAACGAACCTGTTCGCTATGACATCGACCTGGCAGCAACGGATGAAGTACCCACTGAGAATACCAATGAATAGGGTTGCTTGTTAAATGCCTAGTAGAGCTTGGCGTAAATCTGTCTACCATCCCTAACACCTAACATCCAACACCTAACACCTCTAGAATAGTCGCCAAACTTACGCCGCAGACTACTACTAGAGCTTTGGTCTTGGGCGAATCTGTCCTCCTGGCTTAAATTCAGAGCCATCGGGCATTCTGGCTCCATCTAGTTTTGCGTCCGTAATAATGGCACCAATCATCCTGGCTCTTAATAGATTGGCTTTTTCCAAGTTTGCCCCCTTCAAACTGGCACCTCTCAGGTCGGCTCCTTGTAAATTGGCTTCTCTTAAGTCGGCTCCCGACAGATCGGCATTGCTCAAATCTGCCCCATAAAGGTTGGCTTTATACAGTTTTGCCCCCTGTAAATTGGCATCTCTAAACTTTACAAGCGCCAGGTTAGCCTGTTCCAGGGTTGCCTCAGCAAGATTGGCTGAACTCAGGTTTGATCCTTGCAGGGCTGCCGAGTTCAGGTTTGCCCCCTTCAGTTCAGCCAGACTCAGCTCATAGCTGTAAAGGTTGGCTGCTGACAGGTCACAACCTGGACAAATACCCGAATTAAGCAGTTGTTTGATGTGGTCAGGGTTTGCTGCCAGCGTAGCCGTAACCAGACTAAACAGGGTTGCTAAAGGAAAAATGATCAGAGAAGACTGTTTCATCGCTCAATTATCGTGCTTGAGTCGATTATCGCTGATTGAACGCCTAAATTCAGGTTAGGTTGAGCTTTGTTCAGTCCAGAATCTGGGACGGAGCGAACGGAACCCCTGTACATCGCTTCGATCAACTGGTCGATCGCCGTCATTTCTGCTTCACTGAATTTTTGCCTTTGCAAAAGATTTCGCATTCGTCGTTCCAGGTTCATTGGTAGTTCACCTGTGTCAAGCACCCTTTGAACAATTTCAACAATCTGCATATATCACCGGATCTGTTTTAAAGAAGCGTGGAAAGTTCATCGACAACTTGCATACGTCCCTTACGCAACGAATGAAGTAGTCGGTCAATGCAGTTGATTTCTTCCTCACTAATAGACTCTGAAAGCAGGGCTGCCATTAAGCCGTAACGGTCAGCCAGCGTGATTTTGCCAGTGACGCTGGCTTGAGCAAATAGTTCAGAAATCGCGGAGGGAAGGAGGGTTACGGGAGGCATCGTAATCAGTAGAACTCGATAGTTCTACTATCTACGCTTGAATGGGTAACTCCGGTGACGAGAGGAAGGCTAAACAGGTGACATTTCACCGATGTTTGAGTGACTGTCCAGACCACTTCTGGTGACTGACCAGGAACATTTAGGGTGATAAAGATCACCCTGGTTGACGAACACAACTTCTAAAAGCCGGACTGCTTCATGGCTCCCTCGCTCTGGTCAGTGGTTCAAGAATGTTGTTCTTATCCGTAGGGACTACGGTGTATACAGATCTCGGCTTCGTTAGAAACTGGCTCTGGGGGACTTCCCCCCAGCCCCCCGCCTTTTGGGGTCCTAACTCCCCCAAACCCCCCGAAAGGGTCTAGCATTAGGGCTTCAAGTCTAGCGCGACGAGAATCAGTCAAAAATGCCTCAAACTTCAAAGACAACCGCTCCCCTTGCTACCCGTATGCCCTTGCTTGAAGACCCAGTGGGATGAAGGTTGCGATTGACGACGAGATCGCATCGTTTTGGAGGGGGGGCGGGGGACGCAACCGTCACCCGCCACGGGGGGTTTGGGGGGCAGCCCCCCAAGCAGGGTTTTGGCATTCATCGTTGACTCTGCGATCACCTACCGATTCAACTTTCACACTTGTGTATACACAGTAGCCGTAGGAGGGAGGTCCACTTTCGGCATGATGCATACCTCTATTCAGCAACATCTGCCACCATTTACATAGATTCAGGCTTGCGGATGCGGTCTTCAATATCTTCCAGAGTGCGGAAAACGAGTTGCTTGGCTTGCAGTCGCCAACCTCGTCGCTGAATGGCGATCGCAATGGCGGCTCCGGCGATCGTGGCAATTAAATCCAGAGGCTGTAAAAATGAAATGCCAAACAACAGCCCTAATCCTGCAATCCCCCAGAAAGGAAGAGCAACCACCTGCCGCTGTTCTGCGATTAATTTGCTAATCGCATCCGTAGGGATTTCTGCCAGCAGTTCCTCTTTAACCCGACGCTGCTCTGCCATTGGCACAGAAAGCCCAATCTTCTGGCGCAGCTTTTCCATTTTGCGGGCAGTGGTGCTGTACTGAGTCAGCTCATCCTCTGCCATCAGAATCAATCGTTCCAGCTCAGACATATTATTGTATTGCTCGATTGTGATAAATTTGGGTGCCGTCAAGGTTTGAGGGCTATAGCCAAAAGTATTTTGAGAAGTATGACATTTGTTTCAGCAAAAAGCATCCCGGTGCGGGCGATCGCATGACGAGTTCAACAGCTACACTCAGACTAATTAAATATTCAAATATTAATAATGCGATGGGCGACTTTGCTAAAATGCCTGCGGCACGGAATTACAACCAGATCACGAAGGGTAGTAAAATTCTCCTAAATTCCTTTAAATCCCATGTGGGTTTCGATCGCCTGCTCTGCTTGAGTCGAACTCATGTGACTCCTGGTAATTCGAGCCATCTGGCGTTGCAACCCAATCTGACTGAAAACCAATCCCAGCAAAATTACGCTGCCACCCATGTACTGAACCCGAGTAGGAACTTCACCCAGAATCCAATAGGCTGCCAGAATACCGGCGATCGGGGTAAAGGAACCAATGATCGATGCTGTAGAAACGGAGGAGGCTCTTAAACCAGCCAGCCAGAAAGATTGCCCTACCACGACAATGATTGCGCCGTAGAGCAGCATCCACTGCCAGAGAAACGGGGAAAACACGCCCATAAAGTGATCGTGTCCATACAGCACCAATGCAGCAAGGAAAAAAATAACCGTTCCCAACCCCGTCCGCACAATACTGTAGATACTTAAAGGAACCTTAGACAGCCGTTTTTTGCCAAGGATGGTAGCAACCGCTAAGGCGATCGCCCCCAACGCTGCCAGCAGTTCACCCAAACCCAAATGGAATCCTGCCATTTGCATCAGCGGCTCCCTTACAGGCTGAAGCACAATGGTGAGCGCAACTCCAATGAAGGCGGCGATCGCGCCCACAATTTGCCAACCATTGACCCGCTCATGCAGAAGCCAAACCGATAAAGCCAGGGTCAGTGGAGGTTCCACTCGGCTGACCAGAACCACACTGGTGACTGGAGTCAGCGCTAGCGCCTGAAAGATTAAACCGGGAGCCACTGCCCCCGAAAGGGTTGCCACCATGATCAGTCCCAGCCACTCTCGCCTGGATAAGCGGCTCAACACCTGCCGGTTCCACTGTTGCCTGTGAATCAGTAGCAGAACCAAAAGCGCACAGAGGTTTCCGACAAACAGCACATTGCAGAGAGAAATGGGATTTTGCCCACCCACAAAGTTTTGAGCGCCAATTTCTGTGATCTTACGGGTTACCGCACTGGAAGCCCCAAAGATCAAAACCGCTAACCAAAGATAGGTTTGCCCAGGAATCTGGCGACTGAACTGGGTCAGTTTACCAATAGCCAACTTACACACCTACATCAATCTGAACGTTAGATCCTCAACCTAAGCAGGCAGGCTGAATCTTGACTGAGAAATCGATTAGGAATTGGTCACCAGGTGGTAGGTGGTAGCGGAGACAAGGACGTTGTGACAGGGTTTTGTCTTTGCTGTTTGTCCTGACCCTTATCGCTACCGATATTTGGCATCATTCAAAGAAGTAATCAGGCATCAAAAAAATATTCAAGAAATCAAACCGGCTATCAATACGATGATCAATGCCATTCAATTAAACGGCATGAAGAAGAGCGAAGCTGCCCAAGTGTTTCAACTCAGCCGTAACACCATTGACTTGTGGCTGAAGCGACAGCAAGACACTGGAAATTACCAAGCCAAAGCGACTCGTCCGCATCGAACCAGCCGCAAAATCACGGATTGGGATCAGTTTGCCCAGTTTGCCCGACAGCATGGAGGAAAAACCCAAGCGCAGTGGCGGAGTTATGGGAAGGCTCAATCAGTCCTCGCACCATTTTTAGGATGTTGCACCACCTCGGTTTGAGTCGAAAAAAAACCGTATGGCTATCGAGAACGGGATAAGTGCAAACGAGCGGCGTTTGTAGAACAACTCGCAAAGGTGCCCGTGTCTGACCGGGTGTACCTTGATGAGTCGGGGATGGATGAACGGGACGATTACGGGTACGGTTGGTGCGAACCTGGAGTGCGATTTGAAGCGCTCAAATCGGGGCGACGGGGCGGACGCATCAACCTGATAGCGGCTTACTGTGAGCACCAGTTGAGTGCCACTTTTACAGTGGAGGGGGCTTGTAATCGAGTCGTGTTTGAAA
>NZ_JBXBCF010000122.1:0-5468 GCF_056784235.1 Kovacikia sp. CALU 1929 | reverse complement strand
GGAGTATTTAGAGCATCATCGGAGTCCATCGAATCAGGAGCGCGATAACTTCCTACTTGAGTAGATTAACTTGGGCTTTCAGCCCTTTAGGAACCTATGCACTTTCAGTGCATAGTGGTTCAGTTCACACCTGATGGAGAACTGATTCCTACACCAGAAGAAGTTGCCTTGCAAGAACGTTCACAGGTTGAAGCCGCTCAAAAACGGGCTGATAAGCCTGCAGAACAACTACGATCGCTCAGCATCAACCCTGATCAAATCTTGTAAAGAACGGCGTTGCTGATTCTGGGTATGAATTAGAGGCAGTATGAATTGAAACTTCATTCCAATTTATAAGTGGTGGTTCAAATTAATTGTAAGAAGGGAGAGTGGGGGCTGCGCCCCCAGGCAAGGGGTTCCACCCCCTCCACCCCCAAAACAATCTTTAATTTAATTACACCCAGCTACTTACTGCTATTCAGCAACACCCATAAAGGAACAGAAAGCCTGCCTTAGATCTCAGGAAAATCTCATGATTTCTAAATCTATCCTTCAGATTCCTATCATTCCCACTCAGGGTTCGCAGGCAATTATTGAAAGAAATCTGACAGATGGCTCTTAAAGTCTATGCCCGACGAAGGTTAAGCAAAAGACCAAAATCCTAGCCATCTCATATCCCAACTCTGCCTGTTCCTTTACTGAACTCAAGGATCTTCCACTGATGAAAACTCGCCATCTCTTAACTTTGGGATTTGCTGCCACATTCATGGTTAGCTGTGCTGGAAATTTACCTGCAACCCAGTCTGATACCAGCCCAATGGCCGAGAAACCTGCCGTTGAAGCTAATTCAGCTTCATCAGAAACCCAGGCTGCTGACCAGCTAGCGAAACAGGTCAAGTCCCAGTCTGGTAGTTTTGTTTCTGGGGAACACCGAACGGAAGGGACTGTTCAGGTTGGGATGAAGGACGGTAAGACTTTCGTTGAGCTTGGTCAGGGATTCAAGACCTCCGACATGGGACCAGATCTAGTGGTTGCATTGCATCGTTCTACGGATGTGATTGGTTCGACACAGCCCCCCGCCTATCCTTTGAAAGAAGGGGAGTATGTGGTGATTGCCCCACTTAAAAAGTTTAGTGGCGCTCAAAGCTATGAGATTCCCAACAGCATTGATTTAGGCAGTTACCAATCGGTGGTGATCTGGTGCCGCAAGTTCAACGCTACCTTTGGGGCAGCGACGTTGGGAAAGAGTTAGCAGGTGAGCAAGAATGCAACGGTGCTCTGCTTTTAGTGGAAGGCAGGGGAGTAAGGTCGGGGGGGTGGATTGGATTGAATACCCTTGAGCACCACTAAAAGTGGATGGATCCTAAAAGTCCTCGGTTTCTGTGAAATCGAGGATTTTTAGGATCCACCTTGTTTAAACGCCTACTGTCCACCGAAATATTGATTTCCTGATTACTCACAGCGACCGTCATACGGTGTGAAATCTTTCACCAGACAGCGCTCCAGAAGTTGAATATTATAGAGTCGCCAGAACAATATAGGATTCAAGACTGTCCTGGTGCCAGGGCTAAAGACAGGCTGGTTGAGGAATTTCCAGATGGGAAACTTGATGGTTTTGAATTGTGAGAACATAGGGGGGTTTCCAAATAGCACAGGAGATGGGCAACACGAACCGCAACTGAACCACTGCTTATCCGGCAATGCCTCAATGCAGGTAGTCGTAGGGTGCGGGGGGTGGTTTGCCAATACAACAATGGCAAAATCTTCTACAAATCCCCCTGTCAGGATTGCGGAATCTCCCCCTCTGGTTTGGTTCGATATCTGTAATTCTATGGAGACGTTTATAGTTACTGTCGTGATCGAGATTAACTTTAAGAACTTTTTGAATAGGTTTTAAGATTGAGTAACGGTAGGTGAGAGAAGTCTTTAGCCATGCAGGTATTTGTTTTACTGTTTAATGCCAGAACAGAGAATGAAGGAATTCATACCATTCGGATTGGCGATCGCAACTGGGTCTTGATGTTTGAGGCAGAAGACGATGCTACCCGGTATGCGCTCTTGCTGGAGGCACAGGACTTCCCAGAGCCTTCGATCGAAGTCATGGAACAGGAAGAAATTGAAGAGTTCTGTCAGAGTGCCGGGTATGACTGCCAGGTTGTTCCCAGTGGCTTTGTACCTCAAAGTGATGCCGATCGCCTGCTGATGGTTCCCCCAGAAACCAACTTAGAGGAAACCGACTGGCAGATCGATAAACAGAAAGAAGATGAGTGGCAACCGGAGGAACCTCAACCCGAACCCATCGCAGATGCAGAGTTAGAGCGGATTCGGCGACAGTTAGAGGGGCTGTTGTGAAGTCAGAAGGGTGAAGGATGAAGGATGAATGGAGGTAATTCAAATGCTCCCCCAAGGGTAAAGCAGAAGTATGGGTGGCGGAGCCGTTCCGGCAGAGTAGGATAGAGTCTATGCACAATTTAGAGGAACGGGGTCACCTGTTGACTGAGCAGGCAAACCCAGAGAGCCAGAACCTTGACCAGTTAACTTCCCTGGAACTGGTTGATCTATTTAATCGTGAAGATGCCAAGGTGGTGGCTGCGATCGCTGATGCCAGACCAGCCCTGGCTGATGCCATTGATCGAATAGCGGCGGCTTTGCACCAGGGAGGGCGACTGTTCTACGTGGGAGCGGGTACCAGTGGTCGGTTGGGAGTGCTGGATGCGGCAGAGTGCCCTCCGACTTTCTGCACACCGCCAGAGCAGGTACAGGGGATTATTGCTGGAGGGGCGGCGGCGCTGCTACGCAGTTCAGAAGAGATTGAAGATCGGGCGGAGGATGGAGCAGAGGCGATCGCCCATCATCACATTACCAGTCAGGACGTGGTAGTGGGCATTACCGCCGGGGGAACCACTCCCTATGTTCATGGTGCATTGAAAGCCGCCCGTCAGCGGGGAGCGACGACGATCTTCATCGCCTGTGTTCCCATTGAACAGGTGAACGCCCAGGTCGATGTGGATATTCGTCTGCTGGTTGGTCCAGAGGTGCTGGCAGGCTCAACCCGACTGAAGGCAGGCACCGTAACCAAACTGGCACTCAATATCCTCTCTACCGGAACAATGGTGCAACTGGGTAAGGTTTACGGTAACCGAATGGTGGATGTGGCAGTTACAAACAAAAAATTGCACGATCGCGCCCTTCGTATTCTCTGCGACCTGACCGACCTCAGCCGAGAAGAGGCAGGCTATTTACTAGAACGGAGTGGGCGTCAGGTTAAACTTGCTCTGCTGATGCACTGGACAGGCTTGGAGAAGGAAGCGGGCGAAAAGCGACTGGCAGACCACCAGGGAAATTTAAGAAAAGCCGTCAAAAATGCGATCAACCAGTAGAGGCTGAACCAGAGGCTGAAACAAATTCAGCCATGATCAAATCAGCCATGATCAAAATTAAGGGAGGCGTTACAATAGCTCGACCCTGATATTCATCCATGAGATCTGATGTTCTGGAATCGTTTCTATCAGCGTTTGGTCGCGATCGCCCTCACTACCAACCTGGCTCACCTGGCAATACCAGTCAGCCCATCCCTGGCACAAACAGGAGACGAGTGCCAGCTATCCACCCCAGACCGGGTTCAAAAACAAGCCCTCTTGCAGGCAGCGGTAACCGGAGATACGGCTGCTCAGCAAGCCTATCAAACTCTGATCAATCAACATGCAGAACGGTTAAGCCTGTGCCGCCGCCATAGCTGGTTACAGACTCAGGCAACCTGGCTGCGTCTATATCCCTGTGATAGTAAACCTGGAATGCTGGATGCTTTGTTTGATGAAATGGTCAATCGAGGCTATAACCAGGTCAACATTGACGTGTTTTCCAACGGGCAGGTTTTACTACCCTCGGCAAATAACCCCACCGCCTGGGCATCCTTACTCCAAGAACCGGGTACCGAAAATCTAGACCTGCTGGCACAGGCAATTCAGAAAGGACATGAGCGTGGGTTAAAAGTTTATGCCTGGTTGTTTAGCTTAAATTTTGGTCATGCCTACGCCCATCATCTAGAGCGGCAGCAAGCACTTGCCCGCAATGGGGAAGGTGAAACGACCGTCAGCGCTGCCCTAAAAGCCAGCTTCACTACGGGAAAAGATCTCACCAGTGTGAATGAGATTTTTGTAGACCCCTACAACCCGCAAGCAATCGGTGACTATCAGCGGCTTGTGCAGGCAATTCTTCAGCGCAGACCCGATGGGGTTCTGTTTGATTACATTCGCTATCCCAAGGGGATAGGAGCCGCCTCCGTGGTTAGCCGGACTAAAGATTTGTGGATCTATGGAGATGCCTCTCTGCAAGCCCTGTATAACCGCGCCCAAAATCAAAAAGGGCAAGAACTGATCCGGCGGTATGTCGCCCAGGGCTACCTGACTAATGCCGATTTGGCTGCCGTTGATCAGCAGTTTCCCAACGAAAAGGAACCGCAATGGCAAGGGCGATCGCCCTCTATTTCATGGTCGGCTCCCCCCTCTCAACGAATCCCAGCACTGAATAAGGAACTGTGGAACCTGGCGGTCACCCATGCCATGCAGGGTCCGGTCGAGTTTCTTGCCTCTGCCACTGCCCTGGTGCAGCAGCAGGGTATTCCGGCAGGAGCCGCTTTTTTCCCAGAGGCAAATCAGACGGTTGGCAAGGGCTTCGATTCACGGTTGCAAAGCTGGGAGCGATTTTCCGGTTCGATTGAATGGCACCCAATGGCTTATGGAGTCTGCGGTGACACCAGTTGCATTGTGTCACAGGTGAAGAAAGTGCTTGACCAGGCACCCCCCGGAACGCAGATTGATCCTGTACTCACTGGCATGTGGGGGCAGGCAACCCCAGAACGCCCGTCACTGGAAGCTCAAATGGCAGCTTTGAGATCGCTTGCCTCACCCATCCGGTCGATCAGCCATTTTTCTTTTGGCTGGCAAGAACCCCAATGGGAGCGCGATCGCAAGTTCTGCCGCCTTTAGGAGTGAGTATTGACATCATCCATAGAGGCAGGTTTCATCCAAACTTCTTCCCTTACCCCAGATTCACAAAATCTGCCTACTCTCTAGTGCTCTGTCAAATTTAATTTGACAGGTAGCAAATACCAGGAAGTTAATGATGGCTAAATTTTGACGGGTCTACGACCCGTCAAAATTTTCCTGACGGAACACTAGGGCGTGTTTTAAAACCTTTTGGCATCATGGAGATAGTGCGGACGTACTAAGTAATTTCCATGATTCTCCCACCACAAAAGCAGATCCGTCGGGGTGAGATGACTGATCAGCCGTGGAATCAGATCAAACCCCTGCTGCCCCCCAAAAACCGCCTACTGGATGTCCTGCCAAAGACCATCGCGCCATCATCAATGGCATCTTGTGGATTCTCAGAACGGGTGCCCCCTGGCGCGACTTGCCGAGTCGCTAGGGGTCGTGGTCAACTGTTTCTGGACGGTTTTACCACTGGCGCAAAATTGGCTTATGGCA
>NZ_JBXBCF010000121.1:0-9701 GCF_056784235.1 Kovacikia sp. CALU 1929 | reverse complement strand
CCGACTATTGTGTCAAACAATCCCCGTTCTTTCAACGGTTCTGGCTCTCTTTTAGGTCACTCAGATGTCAATACAATACCCGCATTCCCAGAGCTTGAACAGCTTTTCGCCAAAATGAGAATTGCTGACCTCTCACCCCTCACCCCTCACCCCTGGCTTTTGACCCAATCTATTAATCATTTCAAGCAGTGCTTCGTAGTCAGTCACCGGCTTGGCGCAAAAGCCATCTGCCTGGGAAGTTTCCATTAGAGCTTGCCGTTCGCTCAACATGGCGTAGGCAGTAATCAGAATAATGGGGATATGGGCGGTATCAGCATGGGTTTTAAGATGGCGGGCAAGGTCTGCCCCACTCACTTCCCGTCCTTCCCATTCGGCACCAGGAATGTTGACATCCATTAGCACCAGGTCAACCTTTCCACTCTGGCATTGGCGAACAATTTCCTGGGGATCATCTGTGATCAGGACATGGTGATTGCCAAGCCGCTGAATTAACTTAGCAGTTCCCTTTGCCAAAATCTCATCATCATCAATTAAGAGAATATTCAATCGGTTTATGTAGGTAAGTAGGTGGGACTAATTAAATATAAGACCTGTGTAGGTTGGGTTGAGGTACGAAACCCAACGCCCGCATGGGTTACGCTATCGCTAACCCATCCTACATTTAATTCCACCTGCCTACTTAATAGGTGGGGGATAATCAACTTTGCAACCAATGAGCAATTACCGATTACCATACTCAAGTCTAGAAATTTCGGTGATTTGCTCAGTCCAATTCAACCCATGCCCAAATTTGGTTATCGATTAACCATTTGGGACAGCAGATAAGGTGAACGTAACGGACGTTCCCTGCCCTTTGCCAGGACTTTCTAGCCTGATTTGACCACCCATTAACTCCACTAAGCGTTTGCAAATGGTTAGTCCCAAGCCGGTACCTCCATAGCGCCGTTTGATTGAACCATCCGCTTGGACAAAAGGTTCAAACAAAAGATTGCCTCGACTACTGTCAATGCCAATACCCGTATCGGACACAGAAATTTCAATGACTGATTGGGGGTTGCCATCCAGGTCTTGAGCGCGTTGAATCGCCCGAATATGAATTTCGCCGGTATGTGTGAATTTAAAGGCATTGGCTAATAGATTGGTCAGAACTTGCCTCAGCTTAATGGCATCTGCCTGTACCCGATTCACCGGGCAATCAATGATTAAAGGAATGCCTTTTTGACGGCTTTCAGGCTTAAACAAATTTTCTTGTTCGCGCAGTATTTCCTGTAAATTGACGGGTTCTAGTTGCACATGCATTCTTCCCGCTTCAATTTTGGCGATGTCAAGGACATCATTAATAATTGCAACCAGGTTTTCTGCTGAATGGTAAGCCACATCAATATACTCCTGAAGCTCTTCAGGATTGTCATAGAAGCCTTCTTTCAGGAGTTTCAAATAGTTGAGGGTTGAGGCGAGGGGGGTTCGCAGTTCATGACTGGTGGATGACAGAAAGTCTGACTTGAGCCGACTGGCTTCTTCAGCCGCACTACGGGCAGTGTTGAGTTCCTGATTGCGCATTTCAACCAGCAGGCGATGTTCCCGCTCACATTGGTAAAGGCGTTTCTGCATCACTGCCATGGTGATGTGAGTGCTGAGCGATCGCACCAGTTCAATCTCTTCGGGCAACCAGTGTTGTGCCTGCCCATTTTTTAACTCTCGCCAAACTTCAAAAGATTGGCGCGGGCGATCGTTCCGTTGATCAGGATCAAATCTGCCTGCCCACAGGATATCTGTGTCTACTTCATCTCGAAGCATTGTGAGATAGCCCAGGGGTTCTTCTCCATACTTTAAGGGCATGACCATCATGCTTCGAATGGGCGTTGAGCCAAAGATAGGTAATATTTCCTTCAGTAATGGTTCCTGATAAATATCAGAGATTGCCCACGGATGGAATTGGCAGGAACTCTTTAGAGAGGAGAGTTCTTGATCCATCTCTGGTTTTAGGGGCAATTCCCAATTTGCAAATAGTTCTTGAACTACCTGGGAAGAAGCATTCTCCTCTTCCATCAAATGTTGCCAAAAGTGGGTGGCTTCCAGGGGTTGCTGATCAGTTAAAGGGGTTGGCTGCCTGCCATAGGTGTAAAGTTGAGCAGGAGCAGCGGACTGGAGATCGAACAGATAAAGTCTACCGGAAGAACCCTGTACTGCTTTGACAACCGACTCCAAAACAAACTTAAGGATCTCACTTACTGATAAAGGTGAGTGCAGTAGGGTAGTGATCTGATTAATCACTGCTTCTCGACGGGCACGCTCACGGGCGTTGTACAGCAGGGTAGACTGGGCGATCGCGATCGAAACCTGATCCGCCACCAGTTGCACAATCTGCAACTTTTTCTGCGAAAACTGTTTGGGTTGAGCGTGGTGGGAGACGAGCAATCCCCATAGCTTTTGGTGATGCAGGATGGGAATTACCAGGGAAGACTGAACCCCCATTGCCATGAGGTATTGTACATGGCAGGGGTCAACCGGGCGCTGCAAAACCTCTTCAATCGGCAATCGATCAATATCTTCCAGGGTCAGATTTGTTGTCGTTAGGGGATTTTCCAGCCGACTGAGGGTAGTCATTTCGGTTGGCATATCCACAATCACCCGCTGACGGGCTTTGACAAACATTTCTCTGGCATAGGGCGGAATGTCTGTTGCTGGAAAGTGCAAATTAAGCAGGGGGGGCAGGCGATCGGCGTGAATCGATTCCGCAATCACCTGACCTGAACCATCCGGCTGAAAGCGGTAAATCTTAACCCGATCAGTCCCCAAAAACGATCGCACCTCGGCAACTGCGGCAGAGAGAATCTCCTGAAGCTCTAAAGATTTACGGATGCGATTAGTCATCCGATTCAGCAGATCGCCTTCTACCAGCTTGGTATCTACCGCAAGCTCTCGATTTTCCTTTGACATAGCATTCTCTCTGTCTGACGGGTGGGCTACTTGAGCTAGAAGCCCGCCCGCGAAGGCTGCACTCACCTTCACAAACCGGGTTCAACGGGCTACAAGCCGCTGCTGCCTCGATCATAAGCCACCCAGAAGCGAGACCCTTCAGAAGGTGAAGAAGCGTTGAGATTTGTGAGAAGAGCGTTACTGCGCTCTCTATTGCCTGAACAAGCGTTGCCAAACTACGCCGGAGTCCACACTTCGGCATCCCTCCCACCTTTCAAACGGCACGAGCATGGGAGTTCCTACTGCAATAGCTCTCGCCATGTAGCGGGACCGACCACACCATCGGCTTCAAGCTTAAACTTCCGTTGAGCCGCCCGCACCGCTTCCTGGGTTTCAGGACCAAATACTCCATCCGCACCGCTTTTCAAAAACCCGATTGACCTTAACCGATTTTGCAATCCAATCACAGCGGGACCGCGCATTCCCACTCTCAATATTGGAAAAGTTAATTCTGGAGCAGTGGGTTGCGTAGTACCCCTTGTCCCCGACGTAGCAGGCTGCCTGACCGCAGCCGTAACCGCCGGAGAACTGGTTGGCGCAGGAGTTGCTGGTTGGGTAGCGGCGGGAACGGGCACTACACTGGAAGGAGGTAATGCGGCGGTTGGGGAGGTGGGGGGCAGGGGATCGGCATCTGCCAGGGGAGCCAGGGGAAACAACTTGCCCCAAGTTGCCGGACCAGCAATGCCATCGGCATCTAAGCCAGCCGCTTGCTGAAAGGAAGACACTGCGCTAACAGTGGTTTGCCCATAGACCCCATCGACACTGCCGCTATAGAAACCTAACAGCTTGAGGGTTGCCTGCAATTCACTGACCTCGTTGCCTTTGCTACCCGAGCGGAGAATGGGGCGATTTACGGTTTCTGTAGTCGGGGTTGTTGTCGGTGCCTGGTTGGGAACTGGAAAACCAGATTGTTGAGCAAAGCCAGCGGATGCAGCCAGCATCACCATAGCCAGGCTGACGAAAATCCCTTTGATTTGCGATCGCGGCGACGGCTTTAAATAACCACACATTTTAGGAATCCTGTAAGCAAGAGTGCTGTTCAACCAAACTCAAGACAACCTTACCCAATTGGGAATGAATTTGGAACTTACTGAATTCTCATTCCTCAATCACCCCCCTACTGATAGCGGTTTATTCAACTGAATTTGCTGTAAGGCTACTATAAGTGACTAAGAGCTGAATTCATCCATAGAATTTCTTAAGTTTTGTCAGCCGACATTTTCCTGCCCCCATTGTTCTGCCAGATTCCTCCGCTAGGATGGAGATCATTTCTATAAATTTACGAACTGATGCGCTACTCGTTGTTGAGTCGCTTTCAAGGGGCACTGCTAGGAGCAGCACTGGGGGAATCGTTAGGGATTGACTGTTGGGCGCAGCGATCGCAGAAAAAGCATCCTTCACAGGGCAACTGGGCAGCGATGACTCAGCTTAATCTGTCGGAATGGCAACCCGACCGGGGGGATGTGGGGATTGCTCCAGGCAAGCAAGCGGCTTTTCCCTGGGGGAAAGTTGCCATTCGCTCGACAGAAAAGTTTATCCAAACAGGCAATTGGCAGGGGATAGGGTGGGATTTACCGCCCGCCTTGACTATTAGCAAGGGGCATGGCATCGGTTCTGCCTTAGCGGTGGAGCAACGGGTAACTGGGGCAGAACTGGCGATCGCCACTCTGCCGATGGCTCTCTTTTTCCATGACAATCCAATTCGCTGGCAGCAAGCTCTCACAGAGGTAGCGGAGCAATGGTTGATCGATGCCGCTGGGCTTGAAATGGTAAGGATTGTGAGTCAGACCATCGCCCAGGCATTGAAAGAGCAGATCGCCCCCTCCCGACTGATTCCTCAGTTAGTCAATGATTTGCGGCAAAATGATTTGCAGCAAGATTTCCAGCCCAATTTTGTCTGTGCCTTGGAGCAGGTGCAAATCCTGGTACAATCGGGCGCTTCCCTACGGACTGCGATTTTTCGGTTACAATCCCTCCAAGCCGCCCCATTCCAAACCATGCAGTCTGGTATGAATGCAATCTGTCTGGCACTCTATTGCTTCCTCAGTACACCGAATGACATTCGCCTTGCTCTGTTGCGGGCTGCCCAGTCAGGGGGGTCCCCCCAGGTTGTCTGTGGGCTGACGGGTGCTTTACTGGGTGCTCATAACAGTATTGCTGGATTACCGCTGACCTGGCGGTTGGGAAAGGCGGATGGTTCACCTGTTTTAAGTTGGGGGGTAACGGGTGACCAGATGACTCAACTGGCAACCCAATTGTTCTGGGTGTGGGCTGGAGTGTATGAGTTGAATCTTCCTTGCTTAGGGGAGGTTCCGGCGATCGCAGCTCCGGGTGTGATTCGTTTGCGTTGAGGGTGTGGACTTGATTGCTTGAGTAAAGGTTGCTCAACGCACCTCTGACTGAGACGGCTCCATATAATAGAAAGGGCTATACGGGTGGTTCTGTCTTGATCTCTGCTAATTTCCAATTCCTTTTCGGTCAACAGTGCGATCGCGGGTCACTATGAAACGGTTCCAGCCACTGGTGAGACGGTTTAAGTTACCCTACCTGAACTATGTAGGGAAACTTTCTACGAGTCTGGCAGAGATGATGCGACAGTTGCCGCACACGTCCAAGCCCGGTAAAGCCACGCGGTCCTATCTCATCGCAGCTCTGGCAGTAGCCACGCTCACCAGCGCGATCGGACATCGGTTTTACAATGCTCCCAAATTAGATACGGGCAGGGCAGCCCCTCAAACGATTTACGCTCCCAGAACGGCAACCGTAGAGGATAAGAAGGCAACGGAAGAGAAACAGAGAGCCGCCCGTAAAAGCTCAATTTCAGTCCTGGCATTAGATCAAGATGTTACTCAGCAAATCCGTGACAACCTCAAGCGTCAGTTAGATTATGGAGATGAGTTGAGGCGATTGGCAGGTCCCTTGCCGTTTGCCAAAACCGCCATTCTGTCAGTTAGTACCCAGTCCTATCTGCGTAAAGCGAGTGAGGAAGACTGGCAGAAATTGCTCAATATTGCCGACCCCACTGGCTCTTTTCCAGCAAACACCAGTCGTACCCGGATGAAGCTGTCAGATCTGGCGGATGATACTCAGCGACGGGCAGCGATGGAACTACTGTCATATCCCCGCACGGCTGACTCCAGGGAATATATTGCCCTCCTGGAAGCCATCACTCAGGCTCGTTCTCAATATTCATCGACCCTGAATTTGCTGGGGCAGAATTCTCCTGAGGAAAAGGTGGTTTATGATGCGACTCTGCTTGACCTGAGTACAGTTGACTGGCAGCAAGTCAAAGTTAAACTTCCCCGACTAGCTGAACGGATTATCGCCCAGGGAATTTCTCCTGGACTGACGGAGTCCATTTTAGAAAATGCTGTGCGGATTCAAGTTAAAGGAGATGTCCCGAATGGGACAGAACTGATGTCAACCAGGGTATTGCTGTCGTCCTTGCAGCCTAACCTGGTGCGCGATGAAGAACAAACGCGGTTGCGGGCAGAACATGCTGCCCAACTGGTTGAGCCAGAAATGGTTTCGATTCGGGAGGGCGAGATTATTGTCCGGTCTGGGGAAGAAATCACAACGGGTAAATTTGCCCTTCTGGATGAGTTTGGTCTCAGCCGTAGAGGCATTGACTGGACGGGGCTGATTGGGTTTGGGGTACTGGTCAGTGGGGCGGTGGTCACCTTCTGGTTTGTTGAACGCAGGTTTCATCCCACCCTGCGGCGACGCGATCGCATCCTGATCTGGCTTTTGAGCTTGAGCACCCCCTTACTGGTTGCCCTGCAAGTACCATCCACTAACCTGCCTGCGATTGGGCTGCTGGTGGGCAGTTTTTATGGATCGCCGATCGGCGTTGCGGTGACCGGGTTGCTGGCAATTCTACTACCCTTTGGAGTGCAGATTCCCTGGGGTCAGATGCTTTCGAGCACCGGAGCGGGTCTTTTAGGCGGATGGATGGCAGGACGGTTGCGATCGCGGGAAGAACTGGCACTTCTAGGCACTGGAGTTGGCTTACTGCAAGGCTCCCTCTATCTGGTGTTTAATGTCGCTTCGGGGATGGTCTGGTACACCCTCCTGGGTTCGGCAGCCCTCCATGCCCTGATCGGACTTGCCTGGTGCATTGTGGCGATCGGTATCAGCCCCTATCTGGAACAGGTTTTTGATCTAGTCACCACCATTCGCCTGGTGGAATTGGCAAACCCCAACTGCCACTTGCTGAAACAGCTTGCCGCCAAAACTCCCGGTACCTTCCAGCACACTCTTTTTGTTGCCACCCTGGCAGAAGCCGCTGCCCGTGCCCTGGGATGCAACGTTGAACTGGTGCGGACGGGGACTCTCTATCACGACATTGGCAAAATGCATGACCCACTGGGCTTCATTGAAAACCAAATGGGTGGACCCAACAAACACGATCTGATTAATGATCCTCACAAGAGCGCCGAAATTATTAAGAAGCATGTTTCTGAAGGAATTGTGATGGCACGGAAATGCCGTTTGCCAAAAGCAGTCCAGGCATTCATTCCCGAACACCAGGGCACCATGTTGATTGCCTACTTCTACCACCAAGCACAGCAGCAGGCACAGCAAAACCCCAATCCCGACGGAACCCTACCAGAAGTGTGTGAATCAGACTTCCGCTACGATGGTCCGACTCCCCAGACCCGCGAAACTGGTATTGTGATGCTGGCAGATTCCTGTGAAGCGGCGTTGCGATCGCTAAAGGAAGCCACCTACGATGAAGCTTTGTCCATGATCAACAAAATCCTCCGTGCCCGCTGGCAAGATCAGCAATTAATCAACGCTGGGCTAACCCGTGAGGAGATGTCCAAAATTGCGACAGTATTTGTCGAAGTCTGGCAACAGTTCAACCACCAGCGGATTGCCTATCCCAAAATGAGCCGGAGTGCCCAACCGCTTTTGCAACCAGAGCAAAGCCCAACGGCTGTGAAATGAGGGGGAAACGCGGTGTAAGTCGCTCCTGTGGGTTTATTGTGACTGTACAAGGTAGTTGTATTAAGCGGGAGTAATGGGATCTATTTATATCCAGAGGGGCAATCGTCATTGAACCAACCGGCGATCGCGGCAACTGTATTCTGAATTGGCTGTCGCTGAACAAACCTGCCTAAGAAATTGACGTAAACCAGCTTAAACTGGCTTTCGATGGATCCCCAGGTTGGGTGTCCAATCAGCAGTTCTAAGCACCAAACGGCGTTACAGCGCGTAATATGGTACGAGGAATGCGGATACTCCACCACCACACCCTATGCCCACTACAAACTCGCTCGACCTGGAACAAACTGTGATCTCGCTCTTTCAGCGGGAGGGATGGCAGGTGAAATTAGCATCGCCCGACACCAAGGACTATACCTTCGAGCTAGAGCGGGGTGAAGAGTCTATTGCGGTTCAGCTTCGGAACCACAAGGCAAAGGTGCATGTTGGCTACCTGGAGAAGTTCATTGATTTCCTGGAACAACCCAATGGTGCCCGCTTCACCAAAGGTTTTTTGATCTCAACTTCTGGCTTTAGCCCCTCCGTCTTTACCTACATGCTGACGGAAGAAGTGGTGGATATTTCCCTTGGCACCTTTAAAGACAACCAGTTTTTCTGGGAAATGGAACCACCCCCCCTACCCCCCAGGGAAGAGATTACCTATATTGGCGTGTTTACCTGTAAAGGTGGAGTAGGTAAGACAACCATCAGTGCCCATCTGGCAGGAGCCTTTGCCCTAAATGGCTATGATGTCATCCTGGTCGATCTGGATAGGCAAAGTAACCTGCGTAAGTTGCTAGGCGATGGTGTTTACCTGCCGGGTCCAAAGGGAAGTTTAGGTGCAACGATCACGGTCCTTAACCATGATGAGTGGAGTGAAGAAGACTACCCCGATGTTAAAGTCGTCGTTTGTGATTGCAGCCCAGAATACGATGCAAACCCAGAGGAGTTTATCAAGCGGTTTCACTATTGCATCATCCCGACTACGCTGAACCCGTTAGGCATCAACAAAAATGCGGATGTAATTAAGCGGACGTTCAAAGCCGTTCGTCGAATTAACTCTGAGGCAGAACTGTTTGTTCTGATCAACAACTATCATGCCGACGAAGACAAGCGGAATGAAGTCCTGAACGACATTTTGAAGCGTGAGTTCAAAGATCTGGCAAAGGAGGATAAAAGATGCCACTACATTGATCCTGAAATGGTGGCAATTCGGTTCAGCAAGCAGTTGCTTTACTGGGGATACCATCTGGTTGAAGGCTCAAAACCCCAACTGGCATTTCGGGAAATTGCGGGGCGATCGTTCCCCAAAGCAGATTTTCTGAAGTTACTGGACTATCTGGAAGACGAAACGACGATTGAAGGGGCGAGAGAGTAAGGGTAGGAGGCAGGTGTCAGGTGTTAGGTGCCAGGTGTTAGGAAGTGGTTGGGGTTAGTGGCTGGAAAGTGAGGGTTGAGGGGTATAAAGCTTTGTATCCTAGTGTCTGTTTTAAAACTATAGCCACATCATGATCGAGGCTAGAGTCAGCATGGCTAGGTAGTTTTCAGCCTTCTTTTCAAAGCGAGTGGCAATGCGACGATACTGTTTCAACCGATTGAAACATCGCTCCACCCGGTTGCGCTCACGGTAGAGAGACTTGTCAAACCTACCTCTGTGACGTTCGTTGTCTTTGCGCGGAATGGTAAGGCGAATGCCGCGCCGTCGGAGATAGCGACGAATTTTGCCCCTACTATAA
>NZ_JBXBCF010000120.1:0-11375 GCF_056784235.1 Kovacikia sp. CALU 1929 | reverse complement strand
GCTGCTAATTCTTGCTGGCGTTGCTCTAAATCCCAGAAACCTGTTTGCCCCATTGCTGTTCTCGGATAGCCTAACTGCCGACATTTTAGCTGCTCATTCTCAAGTTGAGACACCCATTTTTCGATTTTTCGAGGTGCCCCTATGTACAAGACCATTACAGACGGGTAATGGATTGCCAGGTAGACTGATTAAACACCCCAATGAAAAAGGTCATGAACCACGCTATAACCTGCCAGATCCCATAATAAATAGACTAGAAATCCAATCATGGCGAGGCGACCATTCCACAGCTCTGCCTGGGGCGTGAAACCAAACAGGAAAGCGTTGCGATCGAAGCCATTGTAAGCCTGGTTGGGCTGGGGCAAATGATCAGAACTACGGGTTTCCATCGCTACTTCTCCTGCATATTTGATGCATGGCTATTTGATGCGTTCTTGCTCACTATAATTAGGCATTTCCTGAATGAATCCTATCCATCCAGGGTTATAGATTTGGAGATTGAGTTGACCGGAGACTAACAGTAGGTTTTTAATAAACTTAAACTCAATTTAACAATCGTGTTATCACAAAGAATATGAGCTAGTTGAGATGTCGCTGTAATTGCCTATACGCTTCAGCTTAAACCGCGATCAGTCTATCGAGAGATGAGACAACATTGAATTGTGTGTGATCTGTTAGATAGTTGTGTTTGCACAAATGTTTAAACAGGATGTTTGCACAAGATATTTTAAGAGGAGAACAGCAAAATGGTAGTAGCTCTCGATGATGCTAAGCGGACTGCGATCGCGTCCAAATTAGCTGATATGAAAGAAATTCAAAATCTGTTGATTGCCAATGAAGAGCAATTCATTTCTGAATGTAGTGATGAGGATATTCGCGATCGCTTCAGAAGTATGCTTGAAGACGATCGTAAAAACGTTGGTGTTCTGGACACGGTAATGGTTCAGTATGGGGTTAAGTCAGAACCCAAACAAACCACACGCAAGATGATTGGAGAAATTCGTGACTTGATGGGTGGTTCTGAGTTGACCCTGGTTGAAAAAATTTCCCAACATGAATTGCTCAAGCACAAGCAAGTGATGACTGGCTTGCTGATGCACAAAGCCGCTCAAGTGGTGGGTGCCGATGTGGATGCTGCCATCTCGCCTCTGAATACCGTTAACTTTGAAAACCGTGCTCACCAGGAGCAACTGAAGGGCATCCTGGAAATTTTGGGCGTTCGCGAGTTGACTGGACAAGACGCGAAGCAAGGAATTTGGGCGCGGGTTCAAGATGCCGTTGCAGCAATGACCGGAGTGGCAGGCAGCGTTGTGACTCAGTCCTCGGATAAGTCGGATATGAATATCCAGGACATCATCCGCATGGATCACAACAAGGTCAATATGCTGTTTGGTCAGATTGACAGCAGTAACGATCCCCAGAAAATCCAGGAATACTTTGGACAGATCTATAAGGATCTAACCGCCCACGCAGAAGCGGAAGAAGAAGTGGTTTATCCTACCATTCGCCCCTTCTATGGCAGCGACACCGATGAGCTTTACAGTGAACAAGCTGAAATGAAGCAACTGCTACAACAGCTTAAGTCAATGGAGCCAAGCCATTCAGACTTCAAAGTTCGCGTGAATCAATTGAAGGAAATTGTGATGGATCACGTCCGTCAGGAAGAAAGCACTATGTTTACTGCCATTCGCAATAATTGCAGCAGTGAGCAAAGTGAGCAAATGGCAACTCAATTCAAGGCGGCTAAGAGCCGGATTCAAGACCGGATGGCAGGTGGTGGTCAGTAACAGAGCAGGTATGAGGTGTGAGGGGCCACCCTCCAACCCCCAATTCTGGGGGAGCCAAACCGCCGCTGTTATTGACTTTTGCCGAATGGCACTGAACTAACGGGTTTTTAGTTCCCTGGAATCTTTGAGATTCTGGGGAACTTGCCATAGGTTTTAGTTATACCGATTTAAACAGATTTGTGGGCACATCAAAGTTCAGAAGGGGCTTGGCTTCAGGGGGGGCTTGGCACTGCCAAGCCTGTACCGGGATCTGTTGTGGTTGCAATTCAAATTGGTATTAAGTGTGAGGTGTTTGAGTCAGAGTTGAGAGTTGAGAGTTAGAGGCATTTATTCTGTCACGCCTTATCCTTTATCCTTCACCCTTTACTCTTTAGCCTTCACTTTTTCCTGATACGTCTGAACCGACTGCCATGCCTGTACCAGATTACCCCGCATCAGGGCAGCGACTCCGTTCAAGGCATGGAGTTCTGGTAGGTTTGGGTTGAGTTGGAGGGCGGTTGTGAGTGCCTCTTGGGCGGCTCTGGGGCGAAAGTCGTAAAGGTTAACAAAGGCGAGATAGGCGTAAGCATTGGGGTTCTGGGAGTCAAGCTGAACCACCCGCTGAAGGGATGAGATCGCTGGGTTGACCCGTTGCTTCAGCACATTGGCAAGTGCCAGGGTGTAGGTAAACTCCAGGTTCCCAGGTTCCTGGGTCAGACGGTACTCCATTGCCTGCCGGGTCTGGTCTACATAGTCCTGTACCGGGTCGTACTGGCTAATTCGCCCAATTTCATCAAAGGTTTTGTCCAGTGCCGCACTCCCTTGGGGCAAAGTCGCTGCGAGCGATCGCAGTTGGGTATTCAGGTCAAGTTCTGGAGCAGGCGTGGGGGGGGCGGTTGGGTTAATGCGGAGGTTGACGGGAGGAAGGGCGATCGCTGCGGTTTCCCCTGTCTGCCGATTCAAATAGGTTGCCTCCAACTGGTAGATGCCTGGGGCGGCATTGGCAGGAGTCAGCATTGAGATCCGCTCAATCACCTGATAGCGAGACGGACTGGCAGGATCGGAAGTCACACTGGAAGGGGGACTGGGATGGAGAGCACCCATTCCAATCGCATGGTCATGCAGCCAGCGGGTCGGAACAGTCCCCCCCTCGGTTGCCTGCCTGCGCCAGGTCAACAACACCAGCCCAGTTCGCAAACTCTGCCAATCTCCAAACCAGCGATAGGTAACTGGAACAGGCACTCCAGGACGTGCCTGCGGTGAAACAATCACTTGCTCCAGCGCAATATCCGGTGTTGACCCCGCCACCTCCCGATTCCCCTGCCCCGCTGCTCCCCTGCCCCTCGACTCCCTTGCCCCGCTGCTCCCCTGCGCCCCGGTCCCCTCGCCATCCATCGGAATCACCTCCAACGGCGGTACCTGACGGCGAAACAGATTGAGTGTGCTGTTGTCCGGCAATTTCCAGTTCTTGACCAGTTTGAAACCACCACTTTGTTCAATAAACTGAATGATCGCGGTCTGTGCCTCAGGTTTACGAATGGAACCCTGATCCTCCGTTTTAGTAATGAACCAGGACAGCGATCGCCCATCCCGTTGCACATGCCCTACGCGGGTACCCACCTGCCGTCCGTAGACCTGAAAGTTTCTCAAATTGCCGAAATAGTTGATATTGTGCTGGTTGATCTCTGGAGTGGAAGGCAGCACGCCAATCGTAGAGCGCAGATAAGGCTCTGTTTTAATCACCTCTGCGATCACATCCTTATGGGGATAGGGCTTGCCCAAGTAAGCCGGATAATACGCCAATCGATTCTGTAAGGCAGCATTGGCATGGAAAGGAAATAGATTGTAAGTCATCAGCACCGTTGCCAGACCCACTGCCCCCCACTGAAAAGGCTTCCAGGCTTTGGGCAGCAACATCAAGCCATACGCCAAAACCACCGCCATGACTGGCAGAGCCGGGACCAGGTAACGGGTATCCTTATTCACGTTGAGGGAGGACAGCAGGTACCCCCCCACCAGAAAAATCAACAACCAGTTGAGGGAGCGCCGGGATGCCGCATAGGTCTGTTGTCGGTAATCTTTTGATTTGGGGGCATAGTCTGCGGTGCCTGCCCACTGGCTGCTGACCCGCGATCGCCGCCAGAAGAACAGCAATCCTGCCAACCCCACCACCAGCAACGGCAGGGACACCAGGCTGGGTAAAAGTTTCAGGTAATAGGTCCAGGCATCAAGGGAAGTCAGAGGCGGGTCGCCTTCCGCGATCGCTGAGTCAACCGTCGCCCGCTTACTGGCAGACAACATCAATAGCCAGTTGGTGCGGTACCAGGGCCCAAATACTAGCAGGGACAGCCCAAAAGCCAACACCAGTTGCGCCAGCCTACCCCAGGATCGCTGCCAGATCGTCTCCCCAACCACCCAGACAATCGGCACCAGCAAAAACATAATGGCGGGTTGTTTCACCATCAACGCAATCCCGAAGGTGATGCCAAAGGCAGCGGCGAAGAGCCAGGGGGAGAGGGAGAGGGGTAAGAAGTTGAGAGTTGAGAATTGAGAGTTGAGAGTTGAGAGAAAGGGGGGAGTTTTCGCCTTTGGTGTTTCTGTAGGGTGGGATGAGGGGGTGAGGGGGTGAGGGAGTGAGGGGGCTTCACCATACTCGCCACTCGGTTCCCGTTTCTCTAATTCAAGCGGCAGCTTCTCTCGATACCCGATACCCGGTACCCGGTACCCGGTACCCTGATTGCGCCAGAGAGTTAAACAGGTAAAACAGAGGGTCACTGCCGCTGCCAGGGGATGATCGAGGAGAAAGTCCAGACGAACGCGGTAGAGTCCCGGCATCAGGACACAGAGTACTGCCGCCCATAGACCCACGGACACGGAAAAGAGCGACACCCCCAGGGTGTAGACGGAGCCAAGCAATACTGCACTGTAGACGAGATTGACTAGAGTGGTCTGTTCAAATCCGGGACCGAATAGGCTGAGAAAGGGGGCGGCTGAGAGGTAAACAAACGGCGGAATTTTGGAGGAAAGCTGCCATAGCTCAGTCCACCATTCTCCCGAAAACCAGTGGGCAGTTTGCACTGCCTGCCAGTAGTTGAGTGCCCCCGTTAAGTAATCTGCCTGATCCCAGTGGGGAACTGCCCGATCCAGAGCAAACCAGAGGCGATCGCCGATCGCCCCTACTAACCAAATGATCCCCAGGACTTTTAGCCCCCTCACCCACAGTCGTCGATTACAACCCGTCACCAATATCATCCGGTTAGTTCAACAGCTTTCTCATATTGACATGGGAAATGCCCGCTTCTTCAAACACGTCGCCCTCCGGTTCAAACCCCATCTTTTCGTAAAAGCCCTGCACTTGTACCTGAGCATGGATCAACACCTGAGAAACATGGGCGGCTGTCAAAATCTCTAAGGCTTTCGCCATCAACTTCCTCCCAATGCCCAGTCCTCTTGCTTCCGGCAAAACTGCCATCCGCTCGACCTTAGCCGTTTGGGCATCTAGTAAACGAAATCTGGCAGTCGCCACAGGTTTCCCGTCCAGGTAGGCTAAAAGATGCTCCGATGCATCTTCCTGATTGTCAAATTCCAGGTCTGGATCTACCCCCTGTTCTACCTGAAACACTCGATAGCGAATTTTGTAGACCACCGGAAACTCCGCTGGACGCTCTGCCAGTTTGATCGTCAGACTGCTCATCATATTTCACAGATCGATTCAAACGGATTTTAACGCCTTTGGGGGTTCTCAAAAGTGCAGACAGGCGTGATACTTACGACAAACCAGCCATTTTCTCTGAGGGAAACGTGAGTCACCTGGATCAGCAGTTGCGCCAGTTAGTGGAGGAAGCCTGTCAGCATCCTGTGGGAAGCCCCGATCGCCAGAAACGCCTGACTCAAATTATCCGGATTGTATCGAGCAAGCTCTGGAATGAAAACGTCCCCTATTATCAAGATGCACTTCAGCAAACGTGGATTTACTTTTGCCAGAATTTGTGTGAAGCCGCCACCGGAGAACGCTATAACCCCGATCGCAGCACGGTCATGACCTGGCTGAACTATTACCTGCGGCGACGACTGCAAGACGGTTACATTGACACCCGGAAGCAGCAAGTCCGCACGGCGGCGGCTCAGGTTCGCAATTCCCGTTCTGGCGACTCTAGTGAGGTAGTCAATCCAGTAGACAGCCTGCCCGCCCGCCCCGATGTGCCGCCAATTTTAGAGGAGGTGCGTGCCTGGGCAGAGGCAGATACCAGGGGTGAATTGCAACGCATCCATATTGAAGGGCATCCCCAGATCAACTGCCGGGAACTCATTTTGCGGCGACTTCCGCCTGAAACAAGTTGGAAAGAATTAGCGGAGGAGTTTGGGCTGGCGGTGTCAACCTTAAGTAGCTTCTACCAACGGCAGTGCCTGCCCCGTTTGCGTAAATTTGGCGAGTCACAAGGATATATCTAGAGAACAGGAAGGACTCCCGACCATGACCTACCGTACCTATGAGATTGATGGGTTTGCGCTACCGCTGCCGATCGCTCAAGCTGCCCGCGACACTGCCGAGCGATTTGCCCTGGGGCAACCCACCCCCGAAAAAGCCGAACAGATTCGTCTGAACACCCTGGCAGTGTGGGTGGTGAATGATTATTTGCAAATGATGGGCATTTCCACCAATCGGGATGCCAGCGACAGTTGGAATCCGGTGATGCGCCTCTGCGCCAATGTGGCTGATTTGACCCTACCGGGTATTGGGCAGTTGGAATGCCGTCCGGTGAGATCTCAAGCACAGACCTGTCCGATTCCCCCAGAAGTGTGGCAAGAGCGGGTCGGTTATGTGGTGGTGCAAATGGAAGACAATTTTCAGGCAGCGAAACTCCTGGGATTTGTCCCTACCGCCGCTGTGGAGGAATTGCCCCTGAATCAGTTGCGATCGCCGGAAGACCTGCTCGATCATTTGTTTCAATTGCGGCAGGCAGCCGCCCAATCCACGCCGCAACCTGCACCCAGCCCTCGAATTAACCTGAGCCAGTGGTTTGACGGTGTGATTGAAACAGGTTGGCAAACCATAGACTGGCTACTCAACCAGCCAGAACTGGCTCCCGCCTTTGCCTTTCGCAGCAGAGAAGCGATCGCCTTCCGGGATGTGCAAACCGGCATCCGGCGGCTGAAACTGCTGCATTTGGGTGGGCAACCCGGTGAAGCCTCTGTGATTCTGATGGTTACAATCCAGTCAGATGCAGAAGACACGGATGCTCCAACCGAAATTCAACTCCAACTCCACCCGATCAGCCAGCCTCAACTGATGCCCGATGTCCAGTTAGTTGTCCTGGATGAAACCGGAACTACTTTCCTGGAAGCACAATCTAGGGAAATAGACAGCTTCATTCAGTTGCAAATCAGCGGCACCCCAGGCGAAGTCTTTAGCGTCCAGGTGGCACTGGGTGAGGTGAGGGTGGTGGAAGAGTTTGTGATTTAGGCGGCGAAGTGTGAGGAGGATTAGGTGTTAGGTGTTACGTGTTGGTCATTAGTCATTGGTATTTCTAGATAACAAATGACGAATGACAAACGACGAATGACAGGTCATTGGTCATTGGTCACTCTCAACTCTCAATTCCCCCCTCCCCCTTCCCCTAGTGTATATACACAAGTCGTAAAAGTTGAATCGGTAAGTGATCGCAGCGTTGACGGTGGGTTAGCAGAATCCTGCTTGGGGGGCTGCCCCCCAAACCCCCCGTGGCAGGGGACGGTTGCGTCCCCCGCACCCCCTCCAAAACAATGCAATCTTGACGTGAATGGCAGCCTTCATCCGATCGGGTCTTCAAGCAAGGGCAAACGGGTGGCAAGGGGAGCGGTTGTCTTTAAAGTTTGAGGCAATCTGCGAGCGATTTTCGTCGAGCTAGACTTGAAGACTCGGTGGCAGACCCTTTCGGGGGGTTTGGGGGAGTTAGGACCCCAAAGGGCGGGGGACTGGGGGGAAGTCCCCCAGAGCCAGACTCCAACGAAGCCAAGATCTGTATACACAGTAGCCCCCCTTCCCTGGAGGAACCGTGAGCAAGTTAGTCATTCTGAAAATCGGCGAAGGTAGTTTTGAACAGGGATTTCCTGTGACGCTTCAGATTGGGGAGGAGTATGCTCGTCCAGCCACGGAGATTACAGGAAAGCTGCCCCCTGCACCAGATCTATATGAGATCTATCACCAGTGGCAGTTGGCGTATCAGGGGTTGGGGATGCGTTCCCGCCTGTCAGCTCCCGATTCACAGCGGAAAAATGTGTCACTGGTGCAGGACTGTAACCAGGCGGCGGAACAGTTGCGCGATCGCCTCAACACCTGGTTACAGGCAGAATCCCTGCGCCATGTCCGTGAAAAGTGGCTGGAAAAACTGCACCCCTCTGACAGGATTCGAGTCATTGTGCAGGCAGCAGACTATCGACTTCAGAAGCTACCCTGGCACCTTTGGGACTTACTGGAACGCTATCCCAATGCGGAACTTGCCCTGAGTGCCCCAGCTTATGACCAGGTGGCTCCCATTCCCACCCCGGCGGGTACCGTTTCCGTCCTGGCAATTTTGGGCAACAGCAAAGGGATTGATACCCAGGCAGACCGGGCATTGCTGCAAAGCTTACCCGATGCCAGGGTGCGCCTGCTGGTGGAACCGTCCCGTCAGGAAGTCAGCGATCGCCTCTGGGAGCATCCCTGGGATATTCTCTTCTTTGCGGGACACAGTTCCAGCCTGGATGACGAGGAAATCGGGCGAATTTATCTCAATCAAACCGATAGCCTTACCATCAGTCAGTTGAAATACGCCCTCAAAAAAGCAATGGAGCGGGGCTTAAAGCTGGCAATTTTCAACTCCTGTGATGGATTGGGGCTGGCACGGGAACTGGCAGACCTGCATATTCCGCAAGTGATCGTCATGCGCGAACCTGTTCCTGATCAGGTTGCCCAGGCGTTTTTGAAATACTTCCTGCAAGCTTTTGCCAGTGGTGAGCCACTTTACCTGGCAGTGAGGCAGGCGCGGGAACGGTTACAGGCAATCGAAGACCAGTTTCCCTGTGCCACCTGGCTACCTGTGATTTATCAAAATCCGGCAGAGGTGCCACCCACCTGGGCAGCGTTAACTGGGTACCAGGAGACCCCCCCTCCCCCCTCCCCTTTCTCAACTCTCAACTCTCAACTCTCAACTCTCAACTCCTCCCCCTCCCCCCTCCCCCCTCCCCTTTCTCAACTTTCAACTCTCAACTTTCAACTCTCAACTCCTCCCCCCTCCCCCCCTCTCCCCCTCCGCTGGGCGATCGCTGCCAGCCTTGCCGTTACCGCCATAATTACCGGAATCCGTTATCTGGGATGGCTGCAACCCGTCGAACTCCATGCATTTGATCACCTGATGCGGCTACGCCCACAGGAGGGAACCGATTCCCGCTTACTGGTGGTGACCATTGATGATGACGACATCCAGACACAGCCCCAACCGGGACGGGGTTCCCTTTCCGATCCGGCGTTTAGCCAGTTACTCAAACAATTGGATCGCTATCAACCGCGAGTGATTGGGCTGGATATTTACCGGGACTATGCGGTAGACACGGCGCATAAGTGGCTGGCAAATCGACTGAAACAGGATGGCAAACTAATTGCCATCTGTAAGGTGAGTGACCCGGAGAGTCATGTGGTTGGCATTGCGCCGCCGCCAGAAGTTCCCAGCGATCGCGTTGGGTTCAGTGATTTTCTAGAAGATTCGGATGGGGTGCTTCGCCGCCAGTTGTTGTTTATGGATGTACCGCCAGCCTCGCTTTGCACCTCGCCCTATGCTTTTAATGTCCATCTAGCGGCTCGGTACCTGGCAGCAGAAGGGATTGAGCCTGCTTTTACGGAGGATGGAAACTTGCAGTTTGGCAAAACCGTCTTTCCTGCTATTCACTCCCGTACAAGCGGTTACCAGCGGATTGATGCCTGGGGGAATCAAATTCTGCTCAATTACCGGGCAAACCGGCGTCCCGTTGAGCAGGTCAGTCTGAGGCAGGTCTTGAACGGACAACTCAATGCCGATGCGGTGAAAGACCGAATTGTGGTGATTGGGGTGACTGCCAGAAGCTTTGGCGATTACTGGTCTACCCCCTATGGCACGGGTGCAGCGGAAAAAATGGCGGGAGTGTTGGTTCAGGCTGAGATGACCAGCCAGATTCTGAGTGCTGTTTTAGATCAGCGCCCCTTACTGTGGGTTTGGTCCCAGGGGGCAGACCTTGCCTGGATTGGGTTCTGGTCTGCACTCAGTGGAGCGGTGTCCTGGTGGTTGCTGTCCCACAGCAAATCCTTCAGTCAGGCACTTTCCCGAATGGTGATCGTGGTGATTGTATCCTCTGGAGTACTCTACCTTGGTTGCTTTGGTATTCTGACCCAGGGAGGTTGGGTACCGTTGGTGCCCCCTATTCTGGCGATCGCCGCTACGGTTGGAACAGTGGGAATCTACCAGAATGGTCGCCTGGTGCGATCGCCGAAAAGCCTATCCGAAAAGTCTTAACTGCCAAAAACTGATACGAAATTCAGGCAGTTTGTGGAGAGACTTGAATTCTGCCCTTCATCAGGAGTAGCTCTAAATGAAATGCCCCCTTCAATTCAAAAAACTGACCTCTGTGGTTGCCCTGGCTGTATTGAGTATCTTTTGCTTGCCTCTATTGCCGACTGCCCAGGCAAGAACTATCGGTGCCTTGCAGTTCAAAATGCCCAAGCCTCCTTCCAGGGGAATTCCTGTGGGACGTTACCGGGGCGGAGCCAGTCGGGGTGTCTGTCCCCAAACCAATCCGGAGCTGACTGCGTTAGTGCCCTTTAAAGAAGAAACCCTCTCCAGGGGAACCAGCTCGGAAACCATTGCCAGAGTATGGGGATTAACGGGTGCTTCCCATCCCACCTTTTGGTTCCACATGCCCTATGACAGTCAAAAGGGGTTTCCTGTCGAATTTGCCCTCCAGGATGAGGATGGCAATGACGTTTACCGGACCCCCGTTAACCTGCCAGCAAAACCGGGAATTGTGAGTGTCCCCCTTCCATCCACGGTCCCTGGGCTGAAGGTGGATGAGTTTTACTACTGGTACTTCAAAGTCTACTGCGGTCAAAAGAAGGAAGGAGTTCCCCTTCAGGTAAACGGCGTTGTGCAGCGGGTCAGCCTGGAGAATACATTGCAGAAGCAAATAGAAGCCGCCAATCCCCTGCAAAAGGTGGATCTCTACGCCGAAAACCACCTCTGGTACGATGCCGTGACTACCCTGGCAGATCTGCGTTACACCAAACCCCAGGATTCTACGCTGACAGCCGATTGGAATAACCTTTTAGACTCAATTCAGCTAAAGGAGGTAGCCCCCGCACCGCTGACCGAATGCTGCAAATCGCCATAGGGAATATGGGTAGATTGTGGCATCCGTTGGGCACCCCTTTAGACAGTAAGGTGTGAGGAGTCAGGAGTCAGGAGTAGGTCAGCCTATCAAAATTTCCGGCTGTGAACACTAGGGTCTGTTTTAAAACTATAGCCACATCATGATCGAGGCTAGAGTCAGCATGGCTAGGTAGTTTTCAGCCTTCTTTTCAAAGCGAGTGGCAATGCGACGATACTGTTTCAACCGATTGAAACA
>NZ_JBXBCF010000119.1:0-174220 GCF_056784235.1 Kovacikia sp. CALU 1929 | reverse complement strand
GCCGACAGGTTTTGCAGAGGTAATTTTGTTTACCTCTTTGCTTGCCGTTCTTACTGATGTCAGTTGAGCCACATTCGGGACATTGCATCGGTTTCACCCTGATTTCATATTCCCATTATGCAACGCCTCACCATCGACCCTCGGAACTTGGTATTCATTGATGAAACGGGTATCCATCTCACCATGACACGCTTGTATGGTCGCGCTCCTGTGGGCGAACGCTTGTATGACAGTGAGACTCCGGGCAATAGGGGAAAGAACATCTCGTTGATTGGTGGCATGAGTATCGATGGGTTGATTGCCACTATGAGTATCGTTGGCAGTGTCAATACCGCCGTGTTCTTGTTCTATATCCAGGAGATTCTGATTCCTCAGTTATGGGTAGGAGCAATCGTTGTGATGGATAACTTACCCGTTCATCATGCCTCGGTCATTCAAGCAGCAATCGAAGCGGTCGGAGCAAAAGTTGTGTTTTTACCACCTTACTCCTCCGACCTTTCACCCATTGAGTTGGGTTGGTCGAAACTCAAGCAACTGTTGCGATCTGCTAAAGCTCGAACCACAGAAGCACTGGACCAAGCGCTAACCCGAATTATCAATGAGTGCATTTCCGATGAGGATGCCCTAAGCTGGTTCGCTCATTGTGGCTTATTCATCTGAAAACCGCTGTAGGTCGTTCTCTCGGTTTGTAGACTTCAAAGGTCAATGGCAAGATCATCCCGTCCACTAATCCATAAGCCGTGACGGCAACGATGCCATTCTCCTTTTTACCCACGTTACCGATGTATTGTCGTTTGACATAATCGGTACTTTTCCCTTTTTTGCAATCTCCAGTCTCATCGATTAATAAAATCAATCTCCGCCCGTTAAGCACTTTCAAGATGATCTCCAACCGCCTCTGACGTAGCTGTGGGGCTGTCCACGGAGATTCACTCAAAAAGTGATGTAAGTTTTGTTGGTTATCGAGTCCAACTGCTTTGGCAATTGCAGGCAACGATTTCCGTTTAATCTCGCTAATCATCCCCAAGTGTAGAAACTTAAACGCTTCAAAGCTTCGCACTTCGGGAAATAACCCCTCATATAACTCGCAGTATTCATCCACAAAGCGAATGGTAGGTCGAGCCTCTCTTGAAGCTGGCATTGTATCTTGCTTTCGCCCTAAACTCTCTACCTCCTATTCTAATACCGATTTGAACGGACTTGTGGGCACATCGAAGTTCTGGAGGGGCTTGGCACTGCCAAGCCCGTACTGGGATCTGCCGTGGTTTCAATTCAAATTGGTATAAATTCTTCCTCTCAAAGTGATTAAAGAGGGGTAGAAAGGGTAGGTCGATTTCCGCCTTGAAGGGTAGCGCAATCTCCCGCCTCGTTAGGTTAGGTTAACGACAGGAAACCCACCATCGTCCCAAGCCGCCCTCCCTACCTTGGCTCGGTCGATAGCGACGGTCTGCTGGCACCCAGCGCCAAACAAAATTCAGAAGTTGTTTTCTTACACCCCAGAACGGGAAACAAACACGTTAGAATTGTTAAGGCTTCTTTACCAGAATTTGCAATCAGGTTTTGGGAAAAATTCGTTAAGAAGCTGTTTCTGCTCCTATGTGCTCTCATACCCGTCCACCCACCCCGAACGTCCTGACCTTTTGCAGGTGATTTTTTTATGACTCTCCCAATTCGCAATGTTGCCATCATTGCTCACGTTGACCACGGTAAGACCACCCTCGTAGATGCATTACTCAAGCAAGCGGGCACTTTTCGTGAAGGAGAAGACGTGCCGGACTGCGTGATGGACTCCAACGACCTGGAACGGGAGCGGGGCATTACAATTCTTTCTAAGAATACAGCGGTTCGCTACAAAGAGACGCTGATCAATATTGTCGATACCCCCGGTCACGCAGACTTTGGTGGCGAAGTCGAGCGCGTGCTGGGCATGGTGGATGGCTGCCTGCTGATTGTCGATGCCAACGAAGGTCCGATGCCTCAAACACGGTTTGTTCTAAAAAAGGCATTGGAAAAAGGATTGCGCCCAATTGTGCTGGTCAATAAGATTGATCGCCCCCAGGCAGATCCCCACGGAGCGGTTGACAAGGTGCTGGATCTGTTCCTGGAACTGGGAGCCGATGACGACCAGTGCGAGTTTCCCTATCTGTTTGCCTCCGGGCTGGCAGGGTTTGCGATCGAACAGTTGGATGATGAACCCCTAGACATGAAGCCCCTGTTTGACGCATTTTTGCACCATGTTCCACCTCCAATTGGCGACTCCACTAAACCACTCCAGTTGCAGGTGACTACTCTGGACTATTCCGACTACCTGGGTCGAATTGTGATTGGCAAAATTCATAATGGCACGATTCACATGGGACAACAGGCAGCCCTGGTGACTGAGAGCGGCACCATTGTGAAAGCCAAGATCTCGAAACTCATGGGCTTTGAGGGGCTGAAACGGGTTGACATTGAATCAGCCTCGGCTGGCAACATTGTGGCAGTGGCGGGTTTTGCCGATGCCAACATTGGCGAGACAATTACAGATCCCAATGATCCCCAGGCACTGCCTCTGATTAAGGTGGATGAACCCACCCTGCAAATGACCTTCTCAGTGAATGACTCCCCCTTTGCTGGACAGGAAGGGAAATTGGTCACTTCACGGCAGGTGCGCGATCGCCTGATGCGCGAACTGGAAACTAATGTCGCCCTGCGTGTCGAAGAAACCGACTCTCCCGACAAGTTTTTGGTCTCTGGTCGGGGTGAACTTCACCTGGGCATTTTGATCGAAACAATGCGACGGGAAGGCTATGAGTTCCAGGTGTCCCAGCCTCAGGTCATCTACCGCGAAGTCAACGGACAGCCCTGTGAACCGTATGAAACACTAGTTCTGGATGTGCCCGAAGAGGCAGTCGGTAGCTGCATGGAACGCCTGGGACAGCGCAAAGGTGAAATGCAGGATATGCAGGTTAGTGCGAATGGTCGGACTCAATTGGAATTTGTCATTCCAGCACGGGGTCTGATTGGCTTCCGGGGTGAGTTTATGCGACTAACCCGTGGCAATGGCATTATGAATCACAGTTTCCTGGACTACCGCCCGCTTACCGGAGAAATCGATGCCCGTCGTAACGGAGTATTAATTGCCTTTGAAGAGGGAACTGCCACCTTCTATGCCTTGAAAAACGCGGAAGACCGGGGCGTATTTTTCATCACGCCTGGGGTGAAAGTCTACAAGGGCATGATTGTGGGTGAACACAACCGTCAACAGGATCTGGAACTGAATATTTGCAAGACTAAGCAATTAACCAACCACCGAGCTTCCAGCGGCGAGGAACTGGTTCAACTTCAGGCACCTGTAGATATGAGTCTGGAACGTGCCCTGGAGTACATTGGTCCCGATGAGTTGGTAGAAGTCACACCCAAATCAATCCGCCTGCGTAAGGTGGCAAAAGAGAAGAAGCTGGCAAAGCGGTAATGCTTAAGGTGGTAGGTGATAGGTGGTAGGGGCAGGCGGCGACCACCTATCACCTCATTTATGCATGGGAAAAATCGCGTCCAGCGTTTCGGGACGGGTCAAAGCCTTCATTCCTGACACGGCGGCGTAGGTCGCCTGCGTCCGTAGAGGCACGAACGGCATCGTCTGGGCTGATCTTACCCAACAACACCAGGTCGCAGAGTGCCTGGTTGAGCACTTGCATCCCTTCGTTGGTATCGGTTTCCATTAAGTGGAACGCCTCTCCATCTTCGCCTTTCAGCAGGTAGTCTGCCATTGCGGGGGTATTGATCAGAATTTCGTGGGCGGCAGTACGGCGACCATCCGTGGTTGGAATCAGTACCTGGGCAATGACTGAGATCAGTGATTCAGTGATCTGGACTCGCATGGCTGGCTGCTCATCCGGGTTATAGATGTTGAGTAGGCGGCTGACTGCGTTGATGGCGTTGCGGGTGTGCAGGGTTCCTAAGACCAAGTGACCCGTTTGGGCAGCTTTTAGTGCGGTATCAACTGTAATGCGATCGCGCATTTCCCCAATTAGAATGACATCCGGGTCTTCCCGCAGGACTGAACGCAGCGCACTGTGGAATTCGTGAGTATGTAGCCCCACCTCCCGCTGGCTGATCAGGCAGCGATGGGAAGAGTGAACATATTCAATTGGGTCTTCAATGGAAACAATGTGCCGGGTCTGGGTTTCATTCATGTGCCGAATCATGGCGGCGATCGTTGTAGATTTACCAGACCCTGTCGGCCCCGTGACCAAAATCAATCCCTGGGGTTGAGCTGACAAATGCTTCAGGACAGGGGGCAATCCTAAACCATCAATGGTTGGCACATCCAGGGAAATCAAACGGAGCACGATTGCCCCGCCGCGCAGGGTTTCAAACACATTGACCCGACAGCGCAAGAACCCTGGGTAAAAGATGGCAGTATCCAGTTCTTTGTCCCGATTAAATCGCTCTACTTGAGCAGGGGGAAGAATCTCAGTCAGGTATTGCTCAAAAATCTCAGGTGTCACAGTGACCTGATCCCTGGGCTGCACCATTTGCCCCCTGACACGGAAGCGGGGAGCTTCCCCTACCCGAATGTGGATATCCGATGCCTGCCTTGCATGGGCATCTCTGACCATCTGCTCAATCGTATTGGCTGACGGTGCTTCAACCTGTTGCCCTTGCATGGGAGTGGGTGCCGGCGGGGGAGGGGGTACAGGCAAATGATCTTGAGGTCGGGGTGAAGAACCGTTCATAGGTATCTCTACTTGTTGATTTTGGGTTAGAGAAACAGATTGGGCTGGAGCCGAGTCGTTCAACAGGTAATAGGCTGGGTAAACTAGCGAGATAGAGTTTGGCAAGCTCTCCCAAACCAATGGATTTAAATAGTGAATCTTAAGGAAGACACTTCGTTAAGAAAATATCCATTAATTGTATCGAGTCAACCTGGACTGATCTCTATTCTTAGGATTCTTGTTATCGAGGTGGGATGATCGCTTCGGCGATAGCCCCATTAAAAACTCCTGATTGAACTATACTTTTTAACCCACCCTGACGATACAAAAGCATGGTTAAACGCATTGCTGAATGGCTAGAAACCCGCTGGGTAAACCCTGCTTACAGCGGTTGGCTGTTGGGTGGGCTGACCTTCTTTTTCTTTGTCGCTGCTACCAATACCTTAGCAGGCTGGCTTTATGTGTTAAGCGGAATTGGCATTGCACTGTTAGCGATCGCTGCCATCCTACCTGAGCGTATACTACGCAACATTTTCGTTCACCGCAAGCCTATCCAACCGGTCAGTGTTGGCGACCAATTAACGGTTGAACTCATGTTGGAGAACCCAACGAATCAACCGAAATCATTAATTCAATTTCTGGACAAGCTGCCCTATATCCTGGGCAAGCCTGTCGTCCATGCCGTTGAAAGCCTTCCTCCGAAAGATTCCTATCACTGGGTTTACTTTCAACCCACCCAACAGCGAGGCATCTACCGCTGGCAGACTATAGAGTTAAGAACGGCAGCTCCTCTGGGCTTGTTCTGGTGTCGGCGGAGCCGAACGGAACCTGTAAAAGCCGTCGTCTATCCCACGGTTCTACCACTCACCCGCTGTCCATTGATTGATGGCATGGGACGAGACACCCGCTTGCAGTTCAATAGCGATCGCCGTACCCAGGCAGCCACCGAAGGGATTACCCGATCCCTGCGTCCCTACCGCTGGGGAGACCCTACCCGCCTAGTCCATTGGCGAACCAGCGCCCGCTACGGGGAATTGCGGATTCGAGAACTGGAAGTGTTAACAGGCGGACAGGAACTGGTCATTTGTCTGGACAGTGCCCGACCCTGGCAGGCTGGAAAGGCGACCTCGTCCTCAGAAAACTTTGAACAGGCAGTCATCGCTGCTGCTTCTCTTTATTTCTACGCCAACCAGCACCGCTTAAGGGTCAAACTTTGGACCGCAGGTTCAGGGCTAGTCCAAGGCAATCCGGTTGTTTTAGAAACATTAGCGGCTGTGCAGGCAGGTGAAGACGTATATGCACAAGACTTGCCCTCTGCTCCCCTCATCTGGTTGACTCAGAACCCTTATGGGCTGAATACCCTGCCATCTGGTAGCCGCTGGATTCTATGGACTGATGCCCAGTTACCTTTACCATCCGACATAGACTCTTCTCCCCTGCTTAGCAACAGTCCTGGCATTAGAATCAAACCGGATCAGCCTTTGCAAGCTCAGCTAGAGAATGGTTAAAGCTAGTATGCCAAGCAGATTTTGAAGGGTTTGCAAACCCTTCAAAACCCCGAAATTGGTTTTTCCGGGTTTAGATACCCAGGCAAAGTTCCTTGGGTGAACCACTAGGGGAGCAGAGAGGAGAGGGGAAAATTTAAGAGTTAAGAGTTAAAAGTTAAGAATTGAGAATTATAAATTTATGAGGGAGTTTTGGAAGCGACAAGCGATAGACCACTAAATTATCTTCCTCCTCACTCCTCATCCCGTCCTGACTACCACCTATCACCTTTCTTCTGATGACCCACCGCCAACCTGACGAATTCTGGCAGGGTGTTGAGCAGTTTAATCAGCACCAGTTTTATGCCTGCCATGACACTTTAGAAGCTCTGTGGATGGAGGCTTCAGAACCCGACAAACAGTTTTATCAGGGAATTTTGCAAATTGCGGTAGCGCTGTACCATCTAGAAAGTCAAAACTGGCGCGGAGCCGTTATCCTGCTGGGTGAAGGGATAAACCGCCTGAGAGTCTATCAGCCAGATTACGGAGGTATTAATATTGAGAATTTATTGGATGAAGCGGCTCAGATGTTGAAAATCCTCCACGAAACTGGACCTGAACAGGTAGCTGAAATTGTTCAGCAGGTTGACTATCGGACTAATGGAGCCGAGAATCGGGGGGAAGCGGAGTTAGGGGCGATCGCTCTTCCAACGCTGAAAAAAAGTTCAACCTGATCCCTGTACTGCTTCCAGGAGCGAATAACGCTGGTGGGAAACTTCATAGAGCCATCATCAGTCATACACTGGTAGAACCAGTAACCATGATTTCTTGAACAGGTTTATCTGACTCAACTGAATTTGAGTAAACTACCTACAGGATTCATGTCAAACTTTCCTTGACCTTACCGTTTTTTCTTTGCTGAGTCTCCGCTCCATGACCTCTTCTCCTGAAATCCTTCATCCCCTTAACCATCGGCTCAAGCTGGCAATTACGGCATTAGTCATACTGACAGCTTCTTTCTATCCGAGCTGTTTGGTTAACTTGTTCTCTATCAGTACTCCTGCGGAAGCCCAAACTACCGAAGGGCGGGCAATGACTTTACGTTCAGATGTTCAGGAAGCGAACGCCAAAACGGGTGTAGTAACTGCCCGTGGTAATGTTCAAATCAACTATCCCGCTCGCCAGGTCCAGGCAACGGCTGCCCAGGCTCAGTATTTCAGCCGAGAGCGACGGATTGTACTGAGTGGTAATGTTTATGTGCTGCAAGAGGGAAACAGTATGAGGGGCGAAACCATTACGTATCTGATTGATGAAGGGCGGTTTGTTGCCTTGCCTGCTCCCCCCAGTCAAGTTGAATCCATCTACCTTGTTCCCGATGCAAGCCCTCCCCCGCCTGGGTCTGAGGCGACACCATCGCCTTTTGGAACCCAATCAGAGTTTTCTCCTTCCCCTTCCACCCAATCCCCTGATGTGCGGCTAGAAACCACCTCCCCTACGACAACCCCTTTACCACCAGGTGGACGTTGATCCTCAGTTTGGTAAGATTGTTTTTTTGTAGAGTGGCTCAGACAGGAGAGGACTGTTGAAAATTGCCCTTGAGAATGTTCATAAGTCCTACGGTCAACGCGCCATTGTCAGCCGGGTCAGCCTTTCTGTTGCTCAAGGAGAGGTGGTTGGGCTTCTGGGCCCCAACGGCGCAGGCAAAACAACCACCTTTTACATGGCGACCGGGCTTGAAAAACCAGATCAGGGGCGGGTCTGGTTGAATGATGTGGAAATTACGGCGCTGCCCATCCATAAGCGGGCGCGATTAGGAATTGGCTACCTGGCGCAAGAAGCCAGTATCTTTCGTCACCTCAGTGTGCGAGAGAATATTTTGTTAATTATGGAGCAGACGAATATTCCTTTCCGTGAACGGGGAAAGCGTCTATCCTACTTGCTGGATGAATTTCGTCTAAATAAAGTTGCAAACACATTAGCAGTAAGAATTTCAGGTGGAGAGCGTCGTCGCACAGAACTGGCAAGAGCACTGGCTAGTGGACAAAATGGTCCTAAGTTTTTGCTATTGGATGAACCGTTTGCCGGAGTCGATCCGATCGCGGTCGCTGAGATTCAGCAGATTATTGCTCGTTTACGCGATCGCCAGATGGGCATCCTGATTACTGACCACAACGTTCGCGAAACCCTGGCGATCACTGACCGCGCATATATCATGCGTGATGGTCAAATTCTGGCTTCTGGTAATGCTGAAGAACTATACAGCAACCCCCTCGTCAGGCAATATTATTTGGGCGATAATTTTCAGCCCTAGTAAAGGGGTGAGGGGTTCTTCTCCTTCACCAACAACTAACAACTAATCAACCCCCTCACTCCTTTTCCCTCTTCCATGTCCTCCACCTCCTTCCCCCCTCGCAAGCTCCCTGGCAACCCTTTTGGTTGGCTGGGAGCACCTATTATGGACCGCTACATCATTAGCGAGTTGATTGCTCCATTCCTGTTTTGTGTGGGAGCTTTTTCGTCCATTGGGGTGGCGATCGGTGTTCTGTTTGACCTGTCGCGCAAAATTGCAGATGCAGGACTGCCGCCTACCATTGCGCTGCAAGTGCTGTTGCTGAAGCTGCCTTACTTCATCAGCTTTTCATTTCCAATCTCCCTGCTGATCGCCTTTCTGTTTGTTTACGATCAGCTTTCTGGAAACAGTGAACTAATTGCCCTCCGCAGTTGTGGCGTTAGCGTTTGGCGCTTAGTTGTCCCAGCCCTGGTGTTGAGCCTGTTGATTACGGGTATTACCTTTGTGTTCAACGAAGCGGTTGTTCCTGCTGCCAATCGACAGGCTACTCAAACCCTGGATCTGGCGTTAAAAGGTAGGGAAACCCGATTTCGGGAAAGAAATATTCTTTATCAGGAGTTTGGCAGGTTACAGCTACCATCCGGCGAGAGTGAAAGAGGTCTAACCCGGATCTTTTATGCCAGAGAGTTTGATGGCAGGCAAATGAAGGGATTGACCATTTTAGATTTCTCCCAGATTGGGTTAAATCAGATTGTGATGGCAGAATCAGCCATTTGGAACTCTGACCAGAAAACCTGGGATTTTTTCAACGGCACAATCTATGTCGTTGATCAGAGTGGTTCCTATCGAAATATTCTCAAGTTTGACCAGCAACAGCTTCAGCTTCCTCGCGCTCCCCTGGATATTGCCCGAGCAACCACCGATCCGATTGAAATGAACATGGCAGATATTCGGAAATATCTGGAGACGGTCGGTGAAACGAGTAGTCAGAAAGAAGTCGTCAGGCTGCGGTTGCGTCTGAATCAAAAAGTTTCCTTTCCCTTCATCTGTCCAGCTTTCGGCTTGGTAGGGGCAGCTTTAGGGATTCGATCGCAACGCACCAGTCGCCGTGCCATTCGCTTTTTGGTTGGCTTGCTAATCATCCTGTTTTATTTCCTATTCACCCAAATCTGCGACACGCTTTACCTGCTTGAAGTTCTCTCTGCCCCCGTTGCCGCATGGCTGCCCAATTTGACGATCCTGGGGGCAGGAACGGCGCTTCTGATTCGCCATAGCCGGTAGCAAAGGTATTGCTGGCTTTTAACTGAAGGCGAAAGACCACCACTGTAAAAAAAAGCTAGGAGTCAGGAGTCAGTTCCTTCCTGGCTTCTGACTCCTGTCTTCTTTTTACCCATTCCCGATTCTAAAAATGCCGAATAATCGCTTCAGCAAACTCTGAACATTTTAGCGGTGGGTTGACTGGCGGTTCCATCAAACGCGCTAAATCATAGGTCACCTCACGATTAGAAATGGCTGCCCCAATTCCTTTGGTAATCAGGTCTGCGGCTTCCTGCCAGCCCATGTATTCCAGCATCATCACCCCAGAGAGAATGAGAGAACCGGGGTTGACCCGATCCAACCCAGCATGTTTAGGAGCCGTCCCGTGAGTGGCTTCAAAGATGGCGCACTGATCACCGATGTTGGCACCTGGACCCATACCAAGCCCCCCCACGATCGCCGCTGCCGCATCCGATAGATAATCCCCATTCAGGTTCATGGTTGCCAGAATAGAGTACTCATCAGGACGAGTCTGAATCTGCTGGAAAATGCTGTCGGCGATGCGGTCATTCACCATGATTTTGTCTTTCCACTGCCCATTGCCGTGGGTTTCCCAAATGGTATCTAGCACTTCCTTCACTTCAGCGCAGGTTTTTTCCCGCTTTTCCAGCGTCATCCCATCGTAACCGGGTTCAATCAGGCGGGCATTGTCTTCCAGGCTGAGGTCAGGTTGTTTCTCGCGATTGTCCAAAATCCAGGATTCTCGCTCGGTCACACACTCCGCCCGAAATTCGCTTGTTGCCACTTCATAGCCCCAATCGCGGAAAGCTCCCTCGGTGTACTTCATAATGTTGCCCTTATGCACCAGCGTTACCATCTGCTTGTGCCTGGGCAGGCGAAGAGCGTGTTTAATCGCCCGACGTACCAGTCGCTGAGAACCCGTCTTGCTAATAGGCTTAATGCCAATCCCAGAGTCTAGAGGAATTCGTTTTTTGCCATGCTCTGGAGTGGCAGGAATTAAGTCTTCGTTGAGAATTTTGATCAGGCGATCGCCCCCCTCTGAACCCTGTTTCCACTCAATTCCCAGGTAAATATCTTCGGTATTCTCCCGGTAAATAATGACATCTAATTTTTCAGGCGTTCGGTGGGGGGAGGGAGTCCCCCGATAGTACTTGCAAGGGCGAACACAGGCGTACAGATCAAAAATCTGGCGCAAAGCGACATTGAGCGATCGAATGCCACCACCAATCGGGGTAGTCAGGGGACCCTTGATTGCCACTCCGTATTCTCTAATCGCTTGTAGCGTATCCTCTGGTAAATACTGATAGGTGCCGTACTTCTCGCAAGCCTCATCACCTGCAAATACCTTAAACCAGACAATCTTCCGTTTGCCGCCGTAAGCTGCCTCAACTGCTGCATCAAAAACTCTCTGCGAAGCGGGCCACAAGTCGATTCCTGTTCCGTCTCCGCGAATATAGGGAATGATGGGACTATCTGGAACAACGGGTTCACCATTCTTGAACGTAATTTGAGATCCCGCATCGGGAGGGGTGATCCGTTCATACATCATCTACAGCAACTCCTGGTAAATAGGACAGGAAAACTCTTAGTGGGGAGCCATCGCCACAAAACAGTGAAGGGCATGGAAAGTTTCCACAGCTTACACTAGCAGTTTCAAAAGTAAAATTATGCAGCAAGTCAAACTAAGATTCATGAGAACGATTCTTTAGCATCCTCAATCTGAGTATGCAGGGTAAGAGTGGATAACAGTCGGTACCTATGACTACAAAACTAAACCTGTTAACCCAAAAGCACTCTCCCTGCAATTTTTTGGGTTCACCCGTCTGTAAAGAAGATCCATATATTCTCTCGCTGATTAATCGATTCTTTGCTCCTTAACGGTCGTATTTTGAGTGACTTTTTCATAAACTCTTGATAAATCAACACTTTCATAAACTCTTGATCATTCACGACATTGGGTTACTATCCTTTGGGCACTCTAAAATGAGAGTAATGAGCAACCCTTTATCGGCTTTACTCTACTTAAAGCCTGTCCGAAAACTTCCTGGTTCTAGTGCTGGGTTTTGGCAGTTAAGGCTATTCGGATCGGCTATTCAGAGTAAAGACCCACTTCCATCAATATTTCGCTCTACTTCTCCCCATAGGGCTATTTGTAAAAGTTTTTCAGTGTGCCTGCTCATACACCTGCGTGGGAATCGAGATGAAAAGAATTTTGGTGGTTGATGACGACACAACGCTACGAATGGCGCTTACCCGGTATCTGGTCAAACGTGGGTATCTAGTGCAGGATGTCGGTTCGGGCATTGAAGCGCTGCATTCCTTTGAAGAAGATCCCCCTGATCTGGTGGTTTCAGATGTGATGATGCCCGAAATGGATGGGTTTGAGTTTTGCCGTCGCTTGCGGGCAACCCGTTCAGGACAATTGGTTCCCTTCATCTTTCTATCCAGCAAAGGAGAAGTTGAAGACCGGGTTCAAGGTCATTCCATTGGGGCAGACGATTACCTGATCAAGCCCTTTGAACCGCGAGAATTGCTGGCAAAAATTGAAGCACAACTGGAGCGATCGCGCCGCATTCATACTGAAATCGTGCGGTTGCTCCAAAAAGCTGAATCCAACGGGTCTTCCGTCCAACTTGCTCCTCCTGTCAGCCATACTACACCTAGCCCCCTACCGCTGACTCCTGCCGAAGAAAAAGTATTTTGGGAAGTCATTCAGGGCTACACCAACAAACAAATTGGCGATCGCCTCTTCGTCAGTCCCCGCACCGTACAAACCCACCTCAGCAATATCCTCAGTAAGCTACAACTCGAAAACCGTTCCCAACTCGTTCGCTTTGCCTTTGAGCGTGGCTACAAGCCACCCACGGAAGAGACTGAGCAGAATTAGGAAAGATTCAGAGATGAAGGATGAAAGATGAAGAATAAATCATCTCCCCCTCTCCTCTCTCCTCACCCCTCTCCCCTCTCCCCTCTCCTCACCCCTCTCCCCTCTCCCTCCCCCTTTCCCCATGATTCCTGGTCTTTATACCCTGGATGAACTGAAACAAGCGATCGCCACAGCCCCGCAGAACTGGCGACCACTGGTTCTCACCAATGGCTGCTTTGACCTTCTGCACGCTGGTCATGTACGGTATTTACAGGCAGCGAAACAACTCGGCAAGGCTCTGGTTGTTGGCTTAAACAGCGACCAGTCTGTACAAGCGATTAAACCTCAAGCTGCGGGATTTCCCCCACGCCCGATCGTGCCAGAAGCTCAACGGGCAGAGGTATTGGCTGCTCTCAAATCGGTCGATGGCGTGGTGATCTTTGTTGAGCCAACCGCCACCCAACTGGTGGAGACTCTGAAACCTGACATTTATGTCAAGGGAGGAGACTATAAAATGGAGACCTTACCCGAAGCCATTGCTGTGAAGTCATACAACGGTCGGATTGAACTCATTCAAATTGAAGTGTCAAGTTCAACCTCTGCCATTATTGACCGGATTCTGACATCCACTCGCCTTTAGCTCCCACAGGTTACCCAGGTAATTGAGCATGGGTTGGGTAGTCAGTCATCGGTGATTGGTAGCCAGGAAACCTCTGCCCACTTCTCTTACCAACAACCAACACCCCTTTCCCCTCCGCCCCCTTTCTTAAATTTCCTTATTCCATTAGTTTTAGTTCATGGATAGTTTGCATCAACCCACAATCAACGATCTGACTGGTAATCACTCTGAAAATACCCCTTTAATTACTGTGCCTCTGACTTCCGATGCTGGAATTGACTATGCGCCACTACAACAACTACTCGCCCAACAAAACTTTCAGGCAGCCGATCAATTCACTCTCCAAAAACTCTGCGAACTAGCCGGGGATTCAGCCACTCAGCGGAAATGGCTTTACTTTACGGAAGTTGAACAGTTTCCTGCGACCGACTTACAAACAATCGATAATCTTTGGCTCACGTACTCTGGCGGCAAGTTTGGCTATTCCGTTCAGCGAGAAATTTGGCTTGGTGTAGGTAAAAACTGGGAAAAGTTTTGGTCGAAAATTGGTTGGAAGGCTGGCAATACTTGGACTCGTTACCCTCAAGAATTCACCTGGGATCTTACAGCCCCCAAAGGGCACTTACCGCTATCTAATCAGTTAAGAGGCGTGCGAGTTATTGCTTCTCTACTTGCACATTCTGCCTGGTCCAAATAATAATTCCTGTTTCACTTGACAAACTTTGATAGTTGCAGTTACACCCCTTTCTGCACACAGATGTTCTATCGGTGTGAGCAAGAGAATCTATGGCAGTTCTAAATTATTCATAAAATGAAAAGGCTGTGCAAAAAAGGGTTTTCTCATTTTTTGCTATATATTTGGATCGCCATACCAGACAGATTTAATCTGCATTGCTGCAATTTCAAGTGTTCAACCAGAAAACCTGGTAGTCAATCTGAACAAATCCTTTTTGGAAATATTCTTTTTCAAAGTCTTGGTATTAATTCCTGGCAAGAGCAATTAGAGGAGATGAACTCTAATTAACTAAGTTCAGTGTTCTTCCTTGCTTGTCAATTTTGCAATTTGAAAAATTCAGTAATCTCCCTACCTGTACCGCGTTCATTGAGCTAAATGTTAGGGAACGCTGTGTATAGTTAAAAACCCTTGGAAACCATTAAGGGTTCCATGCTGACACGCGGGGATTACAGGTCCGAAATGATAAACCCTGAACACAGGCTATTTTGCCGTCTTGATGGTTTGAATGCTGCAACTCGTGAGCAGAAGCGTCTGCTGGCGATGGAAGAGCTTGGCTTACTGGAGGCTGAGAGTATCCCAATTTTTGATGAAGCAACTCAGACTGCTGCCCATTTCCTGGACATGCCCATTTGCATTCTGGGACTGATGGAGCAGGAGCGGCAGCGGTTTAAATCAGCGGTGGGGTTATCTAGACTGGGATTGATGAATGAATTGGCAACATTACGGCAATTTCCCCGTGCCGAATCTTTCTGTATCCATGTAGTGGACAGCCATCAAGTTCTCTCAATTGAAGACACGTTGACCCATCCATCATTTGCCAGCAGCCTTTTGACACACCAGTACGGTATCCGTTCCTATTTAGGAATTCCCCTGATCGTCTCTAATGGCTTTTGTGTAGGCACTCTGGCAGTGATGGATTTAACCCCCCGTCACTTTACAGCAAGAGACATCGAGTTTTTAGAATTGACTGCTCGCTGGTGCATGAGTGAGTTTGAGCGGATGCAAGGGGTTACTCCTCCATCATCCCCTTCACCAAAATTATCTTCTCAACCCGTTTCTGATAGCCAATCCGTTGCCAGCCAGTTAAAAGTCGAATTACTAAGCCATCTTACCCAAGAACTTCGAACTCCTTTGACATCAGTGATGGGGATGGCAAGTGTTCTGACCCGTGAAATTTATGGACCATTAACGGGCAAACAAAAAGAGTATTTGAGTATTATCCACAATAGTGGTCAGTACTTACTATCTCTGGTGAACGAAATTATAGAACTATCCAATTTGAACTATAGCCACCAGGGAGTAAATCTCGCGGCGGTTGATATTGAGATGCTGTGCCAACAGGCAATTAATACCCTGGAACAAGTGGCGCAACGTCGCGAACAAGAAATTCGCCTTTCAGTAGAACCTGGTCGTCGGATTTGGCTATTAGACAAAGATAAAGTCCGACAGATGCTCTACCATCTCGTCTTTAGCGTGATTCAGGTTTCTAATTCAGGTAGTATCGTTCGTTTACATGTATCCCATCGTGGAAAGACCTTAATCATTTCAGTGTGGGTGTCCCATCCCTGGCTGGGTGAAGGTTTGCCTTACACAGAATTTTGTGGACAACCATCACTCGTCTCTGCCAATGTAAATAGTACGGATGTTGAACTGTACGGGGGATTCCATTCACCTGAGTGGGAGGGTGATTTGGTTAGGGGGGATTCAGGCGTGACTAAAGTCGGTGGGGAAGTTACAAGAACCTCTCGAAGTGTTGTTGCAAAAGCAGCTTCAAAAAATACTTTGCATTCCCAAATTGGAATGCTGCTTAGCCGTCAACTAGCAGAAATGCATGGTGGGCAAATTACAGTTCAGGGTTCGCCAGAGTCGGGTTACCGCTATCTAATCAGCTTGCCCCAGACGGTTGAGGGAAATGAAGGGGTTTAAAGATACGGATAATTCTTAGAAGCCAGGAGTCAGAATCAGACAGGCTTTCTGGCTCCTGACTCCCCAATGAGGTTACGCCACCAACCACTGGGCACCGCTGTAGAATATTTGACTTCAAAGCGAAAGCAATTTAAAGAGTTTGAAAGTTTTGAGTCTAGTGTCTAAACTTTAATCAGGGAATTCCAAGTTATATCGGCTCCCTCTGTAAAGGTATTTTTACAAAAAAGGTTTCTGTTGAGAAACCAACTTAGTCAAACTTGCCTCCAAAGGACCAAAAGCTTCCTCCGTGGAATCCCCTAACCCGTATGCGGACCGTGACTGATGATTAATCCTCCGCTAAGATGGAACGTATGAACTAGGTAGGGGTTAGTGCTGCTATGAATATCTTTCAGCGTATGTGGGGCACGATTGGACTTGGGGAGCAATATGGTGATGAATATGAGTATGAGTATGATGAGGAAATGCCCCCTGAGTATTACTCTGCGGATGGGCGTTACGCTGTTGATCAGCGTCCGGCTCCTGTAAATGCGCAGGCTACCAACGTCGTTGGGATGCCAAATCGGAATTTGGCTCAGACAGAGATGTGTCTGATGGAACCTCGTTCCTTTGAGGATATGCCACAGGCGGTGACAGCATTACGAGAACGTAAATCGATTATTATGAATTTGAGTCTGATGGATCCAGATACCGCCCAACGCTGTGTAGATTTTGTAGCAGGGGCTGCCTTTGCAATCGATGGACATCAGGAACGTCTGGGTGAGCATATTTTTCTATTTACACCTAGTTTTGTGCAGATTAGCAGTTACCCGTCTGGAGTGGCAGCATCGATGAACGTTGGGCAAGCACCTGTGCCTCCTCCCACCCATTTAACTCCTCCTGTACACAATTGGGCGGTTGGCAAGCCGCGTATGATTTAGCGGTAAGCGGTTTAGCTCAGGCTGATCTAGCCGAGGGTAATCACTGTGACTTCTGGGGGACAAAACAGTCGTCCGGGTAGGTAGGTGCCTAAACCGCGATTGACGTAAAGACGATGATTTGGGTTGATAATGTGCAATCCCTGCGCCCATTCCCAATGCCGAACGGTCCTATGGCATACCTCCATGAATGGAAAAAAACGCCGGACTGGTTTTGGCATGGATTTGTAAAGGTTTGAAAGGTGTTGAGCGAGATTGCCAATTCCAGGCACCACGATTTGCCCTCCGTGACTGTGCCCGGATAGCTGGAGATCGACTCGCCATTGCTGAAGTTGTTTAGCACTGTCAGGGTTATGAGAAAGGACGATGCGGGGAATCGATTCGTCTAGTTGAGTCATGACGGAAGCGGGGCAAAAGTCGGATGACCAAAGATCTGCCAGACCTACAATGGGTAGTTTTGCTCCCCAGGGGTAAGCAATCTGATTCCACAGAACGTGGATGCCAATCTCATTCAAGGCATGGATGATTTCGGGGCGCGATCGCGGGTACCAATTATCGTGATTACCCAACACGGCATAGATCCCATCTCGGCTTTCCAGCTTTTGCAACCACGGTACCAGGTTGTGGATGGCAGCGGGTTTATCCGTCACAAAGTCACCCGTTAGCAAAATCAGATCGGGTTGGGCGGCGTTGCTGGTGGCGATCGCTTTCTGTAAAAGAGATTTAGATAGCCGCAGACCATCGAAATGAAAGTCTGAGAGCTGAACTAATTTGCGTCCTTTCAGGGTAATCGGCAGGTCTGGTATGTTGACCTGGATCTGCTCTACGGTTAACGAACCTGTAAGTAGAGGGTGCATAGAATCCAACGACAAAAACCTCTACAGCCTAGCAAAGGTTTTAGAAAAGCTATGGGCAGAGTCAGTATGTTTTCCATTTCTCAGGAAATATCTTTAATAATGCTTTTAGGGACAACACCCCTGCTTCAGAAATGGGTGCTAGTAATGCCAGAGGCGACAGGAAACTTCCCATAAATTTACCCTAAGAAACTTAGAGCGGTTTTGTGATAGGATTGAACGTCAGATGGTCATAAGTCCTGTGAGCAATTTGTATGCAATACAACCCACATGGCTTTAGATTTGCTTCGGGGATATAGCTCAGTTGGTAGAGCACTTCAATGGCATTGAAGGGGTCAGCGGTTCGAATCCGCTTATCTCCATATAGAAATCATTTACCTATTTAACTGAAGTGGACCGAAAGCTTAGAAGCTTCCTTAGGATTCGCTTCCATCAGAATAATAAAAGCAATTTTTGGCATTGCTGAATGTAGGTACGGTTTAGCCCATCCTGCGGGAAGCAAGCACATCTCCAACCCAGAAGGGAGCAAGAACTCTTGTTCCCTCGCCCTTTGGGAGAGGGCTAGGGTGAGGGTAGATTTTTCGGTTCACATCTTGATTCAGCAACCCCACTTTAGGCGTTGCTGATTGCGGGTATGAGTTAGGAATTGAATGGATTGAGACGTTCCGCTGAATGCCCATGCCGAAGCCTTCGTTCCAATTCATACCGCTATTCAGCAACCCCCTTATCCCTTAAAGTTGACTGGGAGTATCAGGAGCAATAATCACTCCCTGGTCTTGCTGATGTTCTGAAGACTTGACCAGCTCGTCAAAGCCCTGAAACTCAACTCCGATTGAATCGCAGGCTTGCTTTAATTCTTGCTGAAATGTCTCAATCTGAGCATAACCACAGCGTTGGGATGCGATTTCAACGCCAAAACTACCGTTTGCTCTGGCACAATCAATTAATTCTGCGCCTTTGAGAGGTGCCGATGCTGCCATTGGGATTCCTCTTTTTCTACTACCGCATCGATTCTATATTACGGAGAAAAGCAGTTGCTCATGCTAGGGGTAGAGAGTGGGGTCGATCGCTTCTCCATCTTAAGGCATGAATAGGTTAGTCCAGCGATCGCCTGGACAGGGATACTGGAAAGCTATGATCAATAGCAGACTTTAAGATCACGCAGATTTAATCCTATCCATTTCGCTTTTTTTAAAGGGTTTGGAGCCAGAAGCTTTGGTGAATTGGACTATCCCGTCGTTGTAACCCTGCATTGAGCAGCATCATACCAGTATGTTAGGTAATTTGCTCCCAAAATCGGTTCAGCCTCACCGGGGTGCCTTTCCCTACCTGGTTCTATTGGGATCTGTGTTGCTGACCGCGATCGCAACCATTTCGATTGAGCTATCTGCCAGAGCCAGGGATCGACTCCGGTTTGATACAGCGATTCAACGGGTTGAGAATCAAATTCAGGATCGGTTCAAGACTTACATTGCCCTATTGCGGGCAGGTAATGGCTTATTTATCGCCAGTCAGCAAGTTGACCAGAAAGAATTTCGCGCCTTTGCCAATCACCTGGAGCTACGACAGGAATATCCCGGTATTCAGGGTATTGGCTTCTCAATCCGGGTGTCCCCTGCTCAAAAAGAGGCATTGATCGCTGAGATGAGGCGGCAGGGTTCGGCGTCTTTTTCGATTCGTCCTTCAGCCGATCGCGATGAGTACCATGCCATCCTCTACCTCGAACCGCTAGATCAGCGAAATCAGGCAGCGATTGGGTATGACATGTCTACGGAACCTGTGCGACGGGAAGCGATGGAACGTGCCCGCGACAGCGGAAATCCTGCCGCATCGGGTCGGGTCACGCTAATGCAGGAGATCGATCAGTATAAACAAGCTGGGTTTTTAATTTATGCGCCTGTTTATGTAGGGGACTCGATCCCAAACACTGTAGCCGAACGACAAGCTGCACTGAGCGGATTTGTCTTTAGCCCATTTCGAGTAGACGATTTTATTCGTGGCATTTTTGGGCATAACCTGAATTCCTATGTTGATTTTCAAATTTACGATGGCACAGAAATCCGCCGGGAAAATCTCTTGCATCGTTCTAATGCCGAGGAAGACAATCGCCCCCATTCCCGATTTGCCGCAACCACTTCCCTGAAAGTCGCCGGACGACCCTGGCTACTTGTGTTTCACTCCCGTCCTGAGTTGGACAAGAATTCGGAAAGCCGGTTGGTCCCGTTCATTGCTATGACTGGCGGGCTACTCAGCCTGATTTTATTTGGTATTACGCGATCGCAAGTACAAGCCTGGACGGCGGCTGAGAAATCTGCCTCAGAACTGCGCCAGTCTGAACAAGCCCTGCGGGAGAGTGAACAGCGGTTTCAGACGTTCATGGATCATAATCCTGCTGCCGCCTGGATTACTGACCCCAACGGTTACATTATCTATCTGAGTCAGACCTACTATTACATGTTTAATGTGGCTCAAGATGCCGTTGGCAAGACAATTAATGAAATCTGCCCGGCTGCAACGGCTGAGCAAGCTATGGAAAACCTCCGGATGGTTATGGCTGAAAAACGGGTGGTTGAAACAGTGGAGTCTGCATCCCGTCCCGATGGCAGCATTGGCGAATTTCTGGTTTATAAATTTCCCATCTTAGATGCCTCTGGCAATAACCTGATAGGTGGATTGGTCATTGACATCACGGAACGCAAACAGGTTGAGCGAGAGCGTGAACAACTGCTAATAAGGGAGAAAACAGCACGGTCAGAAGCGGAGCAAGCTAACCGGATCAAAGATGAATTTCTGGCTGTGCTTTCTCACGAATTGCGATCGCCCCTCAACCCAATTCTGGGCTGGTCCAGGTTACTTCGGAGCGGTCAGTTGGATGTAGCCAAAACAGCCTATGCCCTGGAAACGATTGAACGGAATGCTAAACTTCAGACCCAATTGATCGAAGATTTGCTAGATGTCTCCCGCATTTTACAGGGCAAACTGAACCTCAGGATGGTTCCGGTGGACCTGGTGCCCGTGACGGAAGCCGCTCTGGAAACAGTTCGATTAGCGGCAGAAGCCAAGTCTATCAATTTGAATTTTGAAGTCAGAGGGGGGACGGTTCCGCTGCCGCCCAGCGACGAAGAAACCCAGATCAATTCTTCTGCAATATGGAATTCTGACCAAAGTTTGCGCCCCGAATTTGGCAACGCTGTCCTGCCAATCCAGGTTTTAGGAGATGCGGCTCGTTTGCAACAGATTATGTGGAATTTACTCTCCAACGCTGTGAAATTTTCTCCCGACGGTGGGCAGGTAGATGTGCGATTAGAAAGGCAACTGAAGATCGGTCATCAGCACTCGGAAGCCTTGCCATTCATTCAAGCCCCTATTCAACGATCTATTCAGGAACAGCCGAACAGTCCAACCGACCCTTCGACAATGGCAGAGCCACCTCCCCCCCAGCCTTCTAAATATGTCGAGATTATAGTGACTGACACTGGGAAAGGAATTGACCCCGAATTTCTGCCCCATGTGTTTGATTACTTCCGGCAGTCAGACAGTAAAACTACCCGCCAGTTCGGGGGTTTGGGGTTGGGTTTGGCAATCGTTCGTCATCTCGTCGAACTACATGGAGGAACCGTTCACGCTGCCAGTTTAGGGGAGAACAAAGGGTCCACTTTTACAGTCAGGCTACCGCTCTTGAAGAACCCATCAGACTCTGAAGAAACCGGATTCTGGCTGAACCATGAACAAGATGGCTCCCCATTTTCCACCACTCACTCTTTACCCCTGGCTAACCGGAGAATTCTAGTTGTAGATGATGACGCAGATATGCGGGAGTTCCTCACTTTTTTCCTGGAGCAAAACGGAGCGGAGGTTACAACCGTTGCCTCTGCTACCGAGGCTTTACAAGCTCTGACTCCATTTCAACCAGATCTGTTGTTGAGTGATATCGGAATGCCAGAAACCGATGGCTACATGCTAATTCGCCAAATCAGGGAGCGATCGCTCGACCAAGGGGGGCAGATGCCCGCGATCGCCCTCACCGCCTATGCCGGTGAAATCAACCAGCAGCAAGCTCTTGCTGCGGGCTTTCAACAGCACCTCTCAAAGCCTGTAGAACCAGAAGTGTTACTTAGAACGATTATTACCCTACTCAACCACCAGGAATAAATAGGTGGACTTGCCGCGATTTGTAGATGGGTCAACTGCGACGACTTGTGGAAGAGTGGATGGGTAGATAAGTCATAGGTTGAGGGGATCAAGATCAAGGAGGCTCCTTTAAAAACCTGTTAAAACATCCTTGGATCTGCTAAGGTAACTCCCTGCTGGTGGATATTCAGGTTCTTCGCTTTTCGGGTTCAGTTTTTTTCTCTTGCAAATCAGAAGCAACGTGAAAACCTTTCTTAACGTCAGTCCACGATTTCCCGATTTTGTCAGATGTGGCTTCCACATTGTCATTTTCACGCTTGCCTTCATTATTCTGGTATCAAGAGAGCCTGACCGAATTTTTAATGCCCAATTTTGGGCTGAAGATGGTTCAGTGTTTTATTCTGATGCGTATAATCTGGGTTCTCTAAAAGCTCTGTTAATCCCTTATGCCGGTTATTTATGTGTTGCTCAAAGAGTCGCAGCATCCCTTGTTCAGCCATTTCCATTCCACATGGCTCCTCTACTGTTGAACAGTATTGCTCTAGCGATTCAAGTTTTACCAGTTATTCTGTTATTCTCTTCCCGGTTTTCGTTCTTAATTCCTGGTTTTTCTCAGCGGCTATTGCTAGCTTTTCTCTATTTAGGATTACCCAATTCCTCTGAAGTTTATGGCAACATCACAAACAGCCAGTGGCACCTTGCATTGCTAGCTTGTATGGTTATCCTGGCAAAACCAAATTCCTTTTGGGGATGGCGCATTTTTGATGTTGGCATTGTATTACTTTCCTCCTTGAGTGGACCATTCGCTATTCTCTTGATGCCGATCGCCCTCCTTTATTGGTGGCAACGACGAAGCCGCCAGTTGTTTAGCTTGCTTGGAATTTTTATGGTTGGTGCCCTCGTGCAAGGGCTTGCACTTTTTTTCACGGCATCTGAAGCACGCACTTCTGAGGCTTCTCTAGTAACGGTTGACCTGTTTGCCAAGATTTTGGTTGGTCAAGTGTTCCTCAGTTCATTAATTGGGCAGGCAGCCTATGGTAGGTTGCTTTCACCATCTCTGGGGTATGACCTGATTGTACTGGTAGGGGTTGTCCTGGGGGCGATCGCCCTTCTTTATACTCTGCTGAAAGCACCCCTAGAACTCCAGTTGTTTGTGCTGTATGGCGGATTGCTTTTCGTAGCTGCACTGGTATCGGCAACCGTTCCCTGGGAACATCTGGTATTGCCAGGAGGGGCTACCCGTTACTGGTATAATCCGATGCTTACCTTTGTTGCTGCTCTGGCATGGCTGGCATGGCAACGACGCCTCCGTTGGTTGCAGGGAATGGCGATCTCGTTGCTCATAGTCATGCCTACCGGCATCATTGCAGACTGGCATCATCCCCCCCTGCCTGACTTAAAGTTTCAGGAGTATGCACATGCTTTTGAACAGGTAGCCCCAGGCACTACCTTTACCATTCCAATCAACCCAACAGGTTGGTTGATGTATCTTGATAAGCATTAAGATGATCACCAGTTCTTTCCCTTCGTAAATGAGATAATTTCCATGAAAAATTTTGCTCGTGAGTAGGGGCAGGGTTCCTCAAAGTCCTTTACCCAGCAGTACTGCTAAATCTTTACCCACAGGTTATTTTGTCTGTTGAAAATTTCCTTAGAAGCAACGTGAAAACTTTAACTAATATCAACTCGCGTTTTCATGGTTTTGTCAGATGTGGCTTCCACATTGTCATTTTCACGCTTGCCTTCATTATTCTGGTATCCAGAGAGCCTACCCGAATTTCTAATGCTCAGTTTTGGGCAGAGGATGGAACTGTTTTTTATGCCAGTGCCTACAACCTGGGGTTTCTCAATTCTCTTTTTCTACCCTACTCCGGCGCTTTATGCTTTGCTCAAAGATTAATTATGGGGTTTGTTCAACTCTTTCCCCTGGCTTGGGCACCCCTGATTGCGAATGTTCTGGCTTTAAGCATTCAAGTTTTGCCGGTTAATCTAATTATTTCTTCCCGGTTTGCGTTAGCCATCCCTAGCCCCTGGGTGCGTCTGCTTTTAGCATTTCTCTACCTGGCAATGCCCAATGGTTTTGCCGTTCATGCCAACATTGCAACCATTCATTGGCACCTGGCGTTACTAGCCTGTCTGGTTATTTTGGCACAGCCAAGCAAATCGATTGGATGGCGTTTATTCGATTTAGGTGTTGTCCTCTTATCTGCTCTCAGTGGTTCATTTTCAATTCTATTTATTCTGTTTGCTTTTCTCTATTGGCGACTATGCCCCCATCGATGGTTAGTGGTGTTGCTTTCAACTAGTTTACTTGCCTTACTGGTTCAAGTGTATGGGCTGATGTTGATATCTGTCCCAGCTCGCGACACAACTAACTTGGGACCTACCTTTGACCTGTTTGCCAGGATTCTTTCAGGGCAGGTATTTGTGGCAAGTTTGATTGGGCATGGAGGGTATGGTACACTCGTTTCTCTATCTGGAGGCTATAATCCGATCGCTTACGTCATTGGTGCCTTAGGAACAATTATTGTCTTTTACGCCTTCCTTCAGGGTCCTGTAGAACTGCGGTTTTTCATCTTTTATGGCACGCTCACGGTTTCTGCTGCCTTGGCATCGGCAACAGTATCCTGGAAACGGCTTTGGTTGCCCGGTGCCATGACCCAATACTGGCTCATCCCGAGCCTGGCATTCGTTGCCTCTCTGGTATGGTTAGCTCGACAGCAGCAGCCTTACAAATTGAGGATTGCAGCGATCGGACTACTGGCAGTGATGTCCATCGGCATTTTTGCTGATTGGGAGTATCCACCCCTAGTTGACCTGAAGTTTCAGGAACACGCCGCTACTTTCGAGCAAGCACCAGCGGGAACAGAAGTCATCATCCCAATTAATCCACCGGGCTGGTTTATGAAATTGGTCAAGCGCTAGTATTCTGTTCTGCTACTGCCCACTCCTTTTCTCGCTACTCTCACCTTTTATCGGCGTTGCTGAGTTTGGGTATGAATTGAGAGTTGTATGAATTTAAACTTCCTTCCAATTCATATTGCTATTCAGCACCACCCACCTTTTATCTACTACACCAGCTCAAACGTCACCGCCCGGTAGGAGAGGTTGGGGTTGTAATAGGGATCATACTTAATCTTGTTAAAGTAGTCTCCCCACTTGTTGTTCAGATTTTGCCACTCCTTCGGGTTCAGTCCTTGAGGACGACTGACTGACTCATAGTGGATCAATTGCACATAGGGACTGACCACATTTCGGTAGCCCGCCTGATGGATCTTCAGGCAGAGATCGACATCGTTGTAGTTCAAAGGAAACTGTTCGTCCATACCACCCAATTGCAAGAATAGCTCACGTCGCATCATCAAGCAGGCAGCGGTGACGCCCAGGTAGTTGCGGTTGACTACATTGGAGCAGAAGTAACCAGGGTGGTCGCCATCAAACCCGTGATAGGCATGACCTGCATTTCCCTCCAACACCATCACTCCAGCGTGTTGAATTCTGCCATCAGGAAACAGCAATTTTGCCCCAACTGCTCCAATTTCCGCTTGCTGAGCAAACTCCAGCATCGATTCTAGCCAGTCAACCGTAATCACTTCGGTATCGTCGTTCAGCAACAGCAAGAACTCTCCACGGGCACTGGTAGCCCCCAGGTTAATTCGTTGAGAAAAGTTAAATGGATCGGCACAACGAACCAGCTGAATACTAGAAGCGCCTGTTTCTGAAGGCTGCATCAGGAGTTGCAAAGTTGGTTCTGGAATGTCGTACCCGTCTACCACCACAATTTCAAAGTTCTGATAGGTGCTGCGCTGAATACTTTGAATGCAATTTTCCAGAACGTTTAGTGCCCCTTGTGGGGTCTCGATGACTCTGCCCGCACTGGGAATGATAATACTGATCAACGGCGTGCCAACAATATGCCGCCGCACCCGCCAAAAACCAGCCCTGGCTGTGGTTTCGACCCATCCGGGGTAGGGGCTGCGTGCCAGCATGTCCTCTAACGCTTTGCGAGCAGCAATATATGCCCAGGGTTTTGCCTGCTCTCCGCCAGCCGTGACTGAAGCGGGAATAATTCGCCAATGGTAAAGAATTTTGGGGATATGGTAAATGTTTTGGGTCTTCTCAACCACCCGTAGAACCAGATCGTAGTCCTGGGAGCCATCGTAACCGGGGCGAAAGCCACCAATTTCGCGAATCAGGCTGGTACGGTAGACTCCCATGTGGCAGGTATACATGCAGGCATGGAAGTAGTCGGGCGACCAATCTGGCTTGAAAAAGGGATCTTTGCGATTGCCCTGGGTATCAATCTTGTCTTCGTCCGTGTAGATGAAATCGGCATCTGGGTGCTGGTTAATCAGTTTGGCAGCTTCAAACAAGGCATCGATCGCCAACTCATCATCGTGGTCTAACAGGGCAATGTAATCCCCCGTTGCCAGTTCCAGGGCATCGTTACTGGTAGCGACGATGTTGCCGTTTTCAGCCCGAAACACCACCTTAATCCGGGGATCCAGTTTGCTGTAGCGCGTCAGCAGAGGCTTGATGTGGGACTGGGGAGATGCATCATCGGCAATACACAGTTCCCAATCGGGGTAAATCTGGTTGCGGACAGACTGAATCGCTTTCTCCAGCCATTTCCCTTCGACATTGTAAACAGGCAGAATCACCGAAAATTTAGGGCGATGCTGCCACTGGTTGATTTGTCGCCGTGCATTCTGAAGATCCAATCGGTTGAGACGGGTTCTCGCAACCCATTCGTCATAGGTAAATTTGCCCTTCAGTGCCTCTTGGGAACGCCGATACAGAAACTTCAGAAGCCCATATGTCCCCCGTTCTCGCCAGACCTTGAACAGCTTTCCTACCTTCGTAGTGATGCTGGAAACATTCATTGCTAACTACTAACCCTTTCCTAGCTTTGCCTTAAACTTGCTCCACCAAGTATACAGCCGCCCAAACTTGCTGCTGAGTATGGCAGAGAGTTGGGCTTCTGCCTGTAACCGTTGTTGCTCCGCTTGCTGGAGTTGTTGCTGGAATTGTTGAAGTTGTTGATGCGATTGCTGAAGTTGCTGCAAAGCCTCTGCCAGTCGGGAGTGGGTTTGGTGAACATCTTCCCGCAAATCAACAATATGCTGAAACAGGGTACTGATGTTTTGGGTATATAATTTGGGGTGGTTTTGGAACAAACGGGCGTAGTCTTCTACCCAGTTTTGGCGGTTCATGGAGTTACTTCTGGAAGTATTGATTTGCCGATAGAAGTACAGAGTTTCAGGAATGCGAATGACATCCCGACCCAGTTCAAGCAGAGAAAGCCAGAAGTCGTAGTCTTCCCAACCACGGTAGTTATCTTTGTAGCCTCCCACTTTCTCCCAGTCGGCTTTGCGGTAGAAGCTGGAGTTGAAGATCATGTTGCCCAGCAAAATACCTGGAAAGTTGAATCCAGGCAAATCAAATTTACCTGTCTTCTCACCAAAAAACTCAGCTTCACAGTAAACGATGCCGACATTGGGGTTTTCGTCCAGAATTTTGACTGCCTGTTCCAGGTAAGTGGGGGCGATGCGATCGTCTGCATCTAAGGGTAAGATATATTGCCCTCGTGCCTGCTGAATGCCCGTATTGCGGGCGGAAGCGGGACCATGATTTTCAGTGTGGAGGATGGAGACACCAGGTTTCTGGTAATCACACAAAATTTCGATGGTTTCTGCATCGGTAGAGCCATCGTTGATCACAATAATTTCAAAGCATTGGAAGGTTTGGGCAAGGACGCTCTCTATTGCTTCATCCAGATACTTGCCCTGGTTGTAGCAGGGCATGATCACGGAAACGATGGGTTCAGACTGGCTCATACATTACTCTTTTCTATTATCAAGTCAAGCGGGTCAATGGTAGGCTAGGGCAGATGTTTACCAAAGCCTCATCCTATGCAACAACAGGAATACCTTGCAAAGCTATATTCCAATCGGTTTAATCTGCAAGAACAGCAGGCTAAGGCAAAGCTTTGGAAGGTGTTAATTCAACAATTTCTCCAACCCTTCGTTGGTAAAGATGCTGTTGTTTTAGATATTGGGGGCGGTTACTGCGAATTTATCAATCAGGTGCAGGCACGGGAAAAGTATTTAATCGACCTGAACCCAGATGCGAAACACTTTGCTGATCCGGATGTGCAGGTGATGAATATTAATGTACTCGATTTTGAGCAACGAAAAGCTTTGTCTAAAACGTTCGATCGCATCTTTGTTTCCAACTTCTTTGAGCATTTACGCAGCAAAGAAGAACTGATTGAAGTGCTGGCATTTTGCTATAAACACCTCAATCCGGGAGGAAAGCTGTTAGTGATTCAACCAAACTTCAAGTATTCATTCAGGGAGTACTACGACTTCATTGACCACCACTTGCCAATCACCCATATCTCCCTGGAAGAAGTCTTAAAAACGATTGGCTTTAGAATTGATGTGATGATTCCCAGATTCCTGCCGTTTTCCACTAAGGGTCGCCCTTCATCTCCAGCTTTACTGAAGATCTATCTCAAGCTGCCAGTTGTTTGGAACATCCTGGGTGCCCAGTTGTTTACAGTCGCGTCTAAGCCAGCCTAGCAACCTGAGCGTGATAGATATCCCGCAAAATCGTATCCAGGTCGTATTCGTACTGCCAGTCAGGATAGTGGGACTCAAACTTGCGGACATCGGAAATGTACCAGATGTGATCACCGGAACGGTTGTTTTCCGCGTAGGAATACTGCAACTTTTTGCCTGCGAGAGATTCACAGATGGCGATCGCCTCCAGCATAGAGCAGTTGCTATGGCGCGAACCACCCATGTTATAGACCTCACCACTACGAGGGTTCTGGTAGAAGTGATAGAAAGCATTCACCAGGTCAAAACTATGAATGTTATCCCGTACCTGCTTTCCCTTGTAGCCAAAGATCGTGTAGGGTTCGGAGCAGATTGTGCAGCGCATCAGATAAGCCAGAAACCCGTGCAATTGTGCCCCGGAGTGAGCCGGTCCAGTGAGGCACCCACCCCGAAAACTGGCGGTTTTCATGCCAAAGTAGCGCCCATATTCTTGAACGAGTACATCGGCTGCCACCTTTGAGGCTCCAAACAGGGAGTGTTTGGAATGATCAATTGACATCGACTCATCAATCCCAACCCAGAAGGGGTGCTGGGGGTCAATTTCCCAACGAGTTTCCAGTTCTTGCAGGGGCAGGAAGTTGGGGGTGTCACCGTAAACTTTGTTGGTTGAGGTAAAGATAAAGACGGTTTCAGGACAATATTGACGAGTCGCTTCTAACAGCACCAGCGTTCCATTGGCGTTCACGGTGAAATCCATATGGGGGTCGCTGGCTGCCCAGTCATGGGACGGTTGAGCGGCAGTATGAATAATCAAATCAATGTCGCTGGAATAGTCCTTGAACAGGGTTTCAATTGCCTCGCGATCGCGAATATCCAGATCATGGTGGCAGTACTGGTCGCCGTATTTGTCCTTGAGTAAATCCCGATTCCATTGGGTTGAAGCTGATTCCCCGAAGAAGTGCGATCGCAGATCATTATCAATACCTACGACGTTAAACCCTTTGCGGGCAAAGAAATGAACCGCTTCTGAACCAATTAACCCTGCGGAACCTGTGACCAGTACAGTAGGCATTTGATTGAGCCATCCTCCGTTAAGTAATCAAACAGAAAAGCTACCAGAATGACAGCCAGAAGCACGACTGGAATGGAGCGGTTGAAGAATCCTCCAATTCAACCTTACCGGAAGCCAGGGAAGCATTACAGCCCATCCAACCACTACCGAACCAACTTCTTTACCCAAAAACTTTACAGTAAAACGGTTTTTAACGTTTCCTCATTCTCTACAATCCACTGATAAATTTCCTGCAAGGTTGTTTCAGGATCTTTAGTGGGTTTCCACCCCGTTTGTTGCATGACTTCAGAGGAATCGGTGATGAAAACGGGCATATCACCGGGGCGCTCCTCCAACACTGACCGGATTTCAATCCGCTTACCTGTAATGTCCTCGCAGAGGTGGGTGGTTTCCAGCAAAGACAGGCTATTCACGGTGCCGCCCCCGACATTTAACACCGCCCCATCCAGTTCAGAAAAATGCTCAAGCTGGTAGTCTACCAGTTGCAGCAGGTCATCCACATGCAACAGATCCCTGACCTGTTTACCGTTACCACCAAAACCTATGTAACTAAGCGGCTTACCAAAATAGTGGGCAGCGACCCAAAGGACAAACACCCCCTGGTCTACCTTGCCCATCTGCCAGGGACCCGTCAGCACACCACAGCGATTGACGATGGCTGGCAGCCTATAAGCATCCCGGTATTCTTCAATCAACAGTTCCGAAGCAAGTTTGGTAGTGCCGTAGAGGGAACGTGCCCCCTGCAAGCTAAACTGCTCTGAAATTCCCTGGGCGGATGCCCCTGGTATGGACTGATCGGCTGCGATTTCAAACCGAGTTGGAAGTTCCTTCAGATTCAGAGACTTGAGCGCCTGAATGGGATACACTCGGCTGGTAGAAAGAAACAGCAACCGTGCCCTGACTTGCCTTGCCAGTTCCAACAGATTGATGGTGCCCAGCAGATTAGTTTGCAGCACGTACTGGGGGGAACTAAAGCCTGCCAGTACAGAGGGTTCTGCCGAACAGTCCAGGATGGTATCGACCTCAAACGCCGAAGGGTCAAGATCCGAGGGCGATCGCACATCGCCATGCACAAACCGAATTCCTGATGACTTAAACCGGGGCAGATTCAGCTCCGATCCGCGCCGACGCAGATTATCCAAACAGGTAATCTCCCAGTCTGGATGGCGAGTTTTCAGGGCGATCGCCAGGGAACTGCCCACAAAACCAGCCCCACCAGGGATTAGTACTTTTTCAGGCATTCACTTTCTCGGCAACCCGGTTACGGCGGTGATAGTCTCCACGAGACAGATACTTCTCCAGCCACACATAAAGGACAATGAACAGGTAGCGGCTACCCATCTCCTTGATCTTTAACTTGGAGATTCCCGCCTTCCGGTTGTACCAGCGAATTGGCACCACTGCATAGCTAAAGCCCCGTACAATTGCCTTCAACGGAAGTTCTACGGTCAAATTGAAGTGATGGCTCAGGATAGGCTGAATTCCCTCAATCACCTCTCGCCGGTACAGCTTAAAGGCATTGGTCGTGTCGTTGTAGCGCAGACCAAATAGGGTTTTGACAAACCAGTTTGCCAATCGATTTATCAGCAGCTTATGAACTGGGTAATCAACCACTGCCCCGCCTTTAATGAAGCGGGAACCGAAGACACAGTCGAACCCTTCTAACAATTTGTAATACCCTTTTGCCAGGTCTTCCGGGTCATCAGAAGCGTCTGCCATGACGATCGCAACCGCATCCCCTTCAAAGTTCTCCAGCCCACAGCGCACGGCAAAACCGAACCCATTGGGTGGGGCATTTTGAATGTAGCGCACTGTTGGAAACGCAACTGTCAACCGCTGACAGATCAGCAGCGTGTCATCCGTACTGTTGTCATCAACAATCAACACCTCATGACGAATCCGCTCACGCTCCAAAACGCTGACTAACTGAGCAACCGTGTCATGCAGACAGCCCTGCTCATTGTGAGCAGGAATCACAATAGACAGCTTCATTTCTCCTCCACCGCACCATCCGGCTAAGTATACAACCTGAGATAGCGGATGTCATCAGAACCCATTATTCTCTACGGTCGCTTTGACAAGATTGCTTGTAGGTTCACAGGGTTGATTGGTTCGCCGATCATTTTCTGGGAAGGATATTGACGATTTTGGTGGGAATTTTCTTGATCTTTAAGGCAACTCTGGGAAGAGGATTACCCCCTCGGATCAGGTTAAGCAAAGGGGTTGCCCAGACTTTCATCTGGGGGCGTGCCAGGGGCATCATGTCGAGGTAGCGATCGCGGCGTTCGCGAGTCCACTTCGGTCGTCTGAGTCCCTGAGCCGTTAACTGCCAGGTTGCCAGATCCAGCATGAAGTAGGCATAGTGCCTGCCACCAATCAGTTGCAGGCTGTACTGTGCCTCAGGACCTTCGTAAACTCCTTCCTTTCCCTGGGGATGGTGGTTATAGTCATGGTTCTGATGAATCGCCACAACCTCGCCAGTGGCATCAATCAGTGGAATGCCCAGATTCAGCGCTTTATAAATCATCCAGTTGTCCCAGCAGGGACGACCAATCCCAAATGGGGGAATATCGGTGTAGGTGTCACGGGTAAACACAAAGTAATCCATGGCATGGGGACCGGCAAGCTCACCAAATTGGGCAGCGCGATCGCGCAAAGGGTTCTCCCATCCTTCGGTAAATGCAATCTGCTCAGTCACATCCAGGTTCAACCGTTGCCCCGTCAGCATAAACCGCTTAAACCGTATCTGCTGCACTGCCTGGATAAAGTCGCTCATCAAAATAATGTCTGAGTTGACATAAGTGAACAGGGGACCTTTGCCGACCTGCTGGGCAATTTCAAACAGAGATCTGACCAGCGGGGTACCGTATTGATTCCGTTGCACCTGTGGAATGTGGATCAGGTTAAACTCCCTGGCAACGTCAGCCGTCCCTGCGTCATCTCCCAGCAAAATCACTTCCGGTTGGGGACGCAGCATCAGCCAGCTTTGAATGGCATTGCGCTGAAGCGTGTCGATCAGTCCCTGAAAGCGCTTAGGAGTGGCAAAAATAGTCAACATTAGCAAGGTTTCTCTATCAAAAGAGGCTATTTCAGCCGGGGTTCAGGTACGTTGTTTGTGCAATATTGCCGCTTTTTTGCGATGCCTGATGTCCGCATCCAAACCCCAGGTATCAATGGGTAAGGTCAGAATATTTTTCTTATATAGAACCAGGGTATTCCAGAGATCAAAGGCAATACGATAATATTCAAAGTTCTTAGCCGGATTGACCTGATAAAAGTGCTCTAAATAAGCATTGATCATTTCTTCTTCAGGGATGCAGCGATCGCAATACTGCTTGTAGACCCGTTCAATTTCCGGCAAACCGCATTGTTGCCATTGGGCGATCGATTTCTGATTGTCGTAACTTCTAAATAAGCCGAATACATCATCAACAATCGTAAAATTGGCTCCAGCCTTTAAAAATCTGAGCCAGAGTTCGTAGTCCATTGCAAATCTAAAGCTGTCGTCAATGTAGCCTCCAGCTTTTTCATAAATACTGCTGCGCCAAAAGACACATTCTTGAAAAATATAGCAGCTTAGGTAAAGATCTGATTTTGAAAAAGGACGGGTAGGATAACAGAAGTGAAAGTAACCTTTCTCATCAATAAAATAGCGCTGTCCGCAGATCACATCCACTTCTGGATGGGACTGAAAATATTGCACAGCTTTGGAGACAACCGTTTTAGTGGCATAGCAATCGTCGGAATTAATATAAGCGAGAATCTCACCAGTACAGTGTTGAAATCCCCGATTGAGGGCATCTGCCTGCCCATCATCTTTTTCGCTAACAATTGTATCGATGTAGGAATGATAACGTTGTAAAATTTGTTGAGTGTCATCCCTGGAAGCCCCATCAAACACCATATATTCCAGATGAGGATAGTCCTGCCCCAGAACGCTCAGGATGGTTCTTTCAATAAACTCCCCCTGGTTGTATGACGGAGTAATGATACTGACCTTCGGGAGATTAGGATTGCTTTCCATTCTTCTCAAGCTTCAGGCGATCGACGCTTTCACGCATCTTGGTTAGCTCAGACACCACAAGATCAAGTTTTTCATCGGTACGGTCTTTCCGCAGTTGATCCATTAAACTGTGCATTTGAATAAATTGATCGGAGAACTGCTGCACCAGGCGATCGTGGGTGTCTACCTGACATTGAAGGATGCGTTGAATTTCTATGTACATTTCATGCTGAAGTTGGCGATAAAGGGGCCAAACTAGTAGCAGATAAATCCGTTTGAAGATGCCTCTAATTTTTTTCATTATTAAGCTGTTGACAGGCGGTACTGCAACGAAGGAAGCGATCGTTTTTTCTGAAGTGGTAAAGGTACCCTGAAAGTCGGTAGAACATTTTGTTCATAGGATTGATTCTCAGAAGCCAATTCACCCAAGAATACAAATTTCTAGCGGACAGACTCCCACTTCATTTCAAACTTTTGTAGTTTGGGATGGGAAACGACTAGATGCCAGATGACCGCCTGAAATGCCTCGGTTTGCGGGGTGACGGTTTCACTACGGAGTGGGGGAATAATCACACAGGCATCTGCGACCTGAGCCGTGTAGCCACCATCCCGACCGACGACACCAAACACTTTTGCCCCTACCTCTTTTGCATATTTTAGAGAGGAAACGATATTAACGCTGACATTTTTTTCGGCGTTGCCGCCTCCTACCGAAAATACAAAAATCCCATCTTTTTGGTTTAGATGGCTACCTTTAAGCCAGTTTACAAATGCAGTTTCCCAACCATCATCATTAATCCGAGCGGTTAGTTCAGAGACGTTGTCGGTAGGAGTGTAGGACTCAATGCCAGCAATTTTGCGAAAGTCGTTGACCGCATGGCTGGCATGTCCAGCACCGCCACCTACACCAATAAAGAAGAGCCGTCCACCGCCTTCCCGAATGGACGCAATCTCATCCACCATTTTCTCAATAATAGAAACATCAACCGCATCAATAATTGTTTTAGCGTCTACCAGAAATTCAGCCGTGTAACCCATCACAAAATCCTCCTTTACAAATCATTCAATCGCTTGGCAGCATTATCTTCACTGTTTCGGGCTGATTATCGGCTGAAGACAACCTGCTCATCCTCAAAATCAGATCAACCGCTTCTTTGATATCTTTTACAAGGTAATCTGACTCGGTGCCCGCGTTGTAGGTGCGATCGAGCAGAATGGTCTGACACTCTGCCCGTTTGCCTGCTGCCATGTCCTTCCAGGAATCGCCCACCATGAAAGAGCAATTTAAGTCTACCTTCCACTGGGCTGCCAGCGAAACCAGCATACCTTGCTTTGGTTTGCGACAGGTGCAGTGGTCACTGTTGTCATGGGGACAAACCCGCATGCCATCAATCGGAAGGGTGTAATAGATGGTGTGGGCAATTTGCTCAAGCACCAGAGGGTCAAGTTTGCCCCTGGCAATATCTGGCTGATTGGTGACGATGAAGACCAGAAAAGAAGCATCCTTTAGCCGTTTGACTGCCTCCAGAATTCCATCCGTCCAGACAAATTCTTCCAGGGCGCGGGGAGAAGCAGGTTGTCCCTGGCGAAAGACGACTTCATTCACAACGCCGTCTCGGTCTAGAAAGACAGCAGGACTGGCGTTAGACATGGGCAATGGCTCCCGATTTGGCAGACTGGTAGAGGGCGTTTAACATCCGCATGGCTGCTACTCCGTCTTCTGGGGTACCCAGGTAGGGAGCGTTGGTTTGCACAGCAGAAATAAAGTCTTTCCATTCCAGTTCCCAGGATTGATCTGGTTGGTCGAAGACTAATTCTTCCATGTCGGGCACTCCTCCCTCTGGCTTACGTTGGGCAATGATTAGCCGTTCTAACCCGTAGCTTTTTCCCAATCCCTCAATGGTAAGGGAACCTTTCTGACCGTATAGCTCTAAGGAGAACAGGTTTTTCCATTGTGTCCAACTGGTGTGAAAGCTGGCGATCGCGCCATTAGCAAAGCGGAACAGCCCAAAACCATTGTCTTCTAAAGGCTGAATGGGCCAGACTGCTGTTTGCAAGTAGGCAAAGGATTCGGTGGGTAAGCCTGCAAACCAATGAATTAGATCTGCAATGTGAACCCCTTGATCGGTCAACTCACCACCACCTGCCAATTCTGGGTTGCCTCGCCACTCCTTTTCATAGCCCGGTCTGCCGCCATGACCGTAGCGAGCACGAATGTTAATCAGGTCGCCAATGGTGCCTGTCTGGTAAAGTTGGAAGGCTTTAGCAATTGCTGGATGGTAACGATGGTTGAACCCAATTTTGAGGATTTTTTGGGCAACCTTAGCCGCTTCCGCCATTTTTAAAGCTTCAAATAGGTTACGCCCCATTGGTTTTTCAATCAGAACGTGTTTGCCAGCCTGAAGAGCGGCGATCGCGATTTCTGCCAGCAGTCCATTGTGCGTAGCAACCACAACGGCATCGATTTCAGGGTTGGCGATCGCAACCCGCCAATCGGTTGCTGCTTGACCGTTATATGCCTTCGCCAGTTCTTCTGCCGCTGTGGCATTTACATCAACTGCGATCGTCAGTTCCGAACTGGGATGTTCAGCAGCAAATTGTGCCCGTCGTCTGCCAATCAATCCGCACCCAATGACCGCAACTTTCATTTCCCACATCCCCTCGATTTTGGATTTCAGATTCTAGATCAGAACATTTTTGGTCCTCTAAGGTCTGTTCCTGTTCCGCTGCTCGTATCCCTGCACCTTTATCCTTATCTACCTACTGCCAATCCATCCCTCGTTCCTTCGGCAAAATACGGCGGAGGGTAAAGATATCGGTACTTTTCAGTTCTTCCAAGTGGTTTGTCCACTCCTTCCAGCCATCGTAGGGAGCAGCGACAAATTTTCCGGTAATCCCTTGGGTTTGGTCTGAGATTAGGAAGGCAGCTGCCGTGCCACCAACTGAGGCAGGAACTCCTCCTTTTTCAATCTGTGTCTTTGTGTTTTCCAAAAACTTTTCGCCTGCAAGATTAGCCCCTGCCTCCAGGGTTTGCTGGTGCAGGCGAGTGATCACAAATCCTGGAGCAATGCAGTTAATTCCAATATTAAAGGGTGCCATTTCCTGCGCGACGGTTTCAGTAAACCGGACGACGCCTATCTTGCCACAGGCGTAAGCTGTGTAATTGGGAAAGGGAGTTGCAGCCCCACCACCCGAAAACAGGGCAATTCGACCACCACCATTTTTTTTCAGGCGAAGGCAGCTTTGACGGGTGACTAGAAAGGAGCCAAACAGATTGATCCGAATGGCATCAAACCATGCGTCGGGGTCAACATCGGTGATGTTGCCAATGGGGCCGTAAATGCCAGCCGAGTGAATTACCGCATTCAATGGCCCAAAGTGAGATTCCACCTTGTCTAAAACAGACTCTACCGCGTCTAGTTGAGTCACATCGGCGGAGATGCCAATTACCTGCCCCTGCCCCTGTGCCTTTAATTGCTCTACAGCGTGATTGATATCATCCTGATTACGGGCGCAGATAACGACTCGTCCATTTGCCTGGAGACAGGCTTCGGCAGCCGCGTAGCCAATGCCCATGCTGCCACCCGTAACCAGGATATTTTTGTTTGACAAATCGATCGCAAGCTCAGACACGCTAACCTCCCATGCGCCTTCAACCCAATCATCAAATTTTGCAAGGCAAGCACAGCCTACCTTATAAAAGCGAACCCGTCTATCCGTTCTCGTTACTGCGTCCGATGCTCAAGACCCTGAAGCCTAAGGATCTAATTTCTTCAAACCGATCGAATAGAAAGTTTTTCGTATCAAAGAAGGTGTTACCTGCCATTTGGGTCCGTATTTCACTGAAGTCAAGGGTCTTAAATTCAGTCCATTCCGTCAGCAATACAACCAAATCTGCGTTTTTCACTGCCTCGTTGGCAGTTTCAAAGACCTGAAGCTGATCAGGAATTTGCACTTCGCTCCAATCGGCTTTGGGGTCATATGCCTGAATGGAAACCCCTTTAGCAATCAAGTCCCCGGCGACTTCCAGGGGTAAACTGCGCCGCAGAGTACTGGTGCCTGGTTTGTAGGTCATGCCCAACAGTGTCACCGTTTTTCCTTGCAAGTTGCCCAGGGCAGCTTCTGCTACAGTGCTAACAATTTTGACCCGCTCTTTGTTGTAACGCCAGATGCTACCAAAGATGGGAGCCGGATTGCCACTATGCTGATTAATGCTTTCCAGGACTTGCAGATCACGCCCCAGTGTGCCTCCTGAAAACCCAATGCCGGGGCTGAGGTAAGCCCGCTTACCAATCCGGGGGTCATACTTCATCGCGGTTGCGACCTGGGTAAAGTCTGCACCTACAGCCGCGCAGAGGTCAGCCCATTGATTAGACAGGGTAATGGATGCTGCCAGAAAAGAGTTGATGCCGTGTTTGGTCATTTCGGCACTAGGCAGGTTCATAAATAGGCATTCTGCCTGCATAGGGGTAAATAGCTTGGAGATCGCCTCACCTGCTTTTGTATCATCTGCCCCAATGACAATGTGCCCTGGATTCAAATAGCAGTTGATGGCTTCTCCCAACCGGAGGTTTTCAGGCGAATAGACTAGTTCCAAAGACGGATCAAATTCCTTCAGTCGCAAGCGAAACTGTCTGGCACTCCCCGCTGGAAGTTGGGCACTAATCACCAGGATTGTGCCGCTTGAGAGGTGGGGACCAATTTTGGCGATCGCCTGCTCCAGCACCGTCAAATCCGACGTGTCATCTTCCCGCACAGGCGTATCGTATGCCAGAAATACATAGCGGCAGCTTGAGAGCATGGCTGGATCAGTAGAATAAGCCAGCGTTCCCTGCTCTAACCCCGCCTGAATGGTTTCCTGCAAATCTGGCTCATAAATAGGAGGTTGACTATTTGCCAAATTGGCAATCAGCGTTTCATCAAAATCGATCCCCTGTACCGTTCGCCCCAGCTTTGACCATGCGGCTGAGATAACACATCCCAGATGCCATAGCCCAACGATGCCAATTTTCTCGCTTGCAGACATGATATAACCTCAGGACATTGCAACTCAATCCAAAGTAATCACGGTTAGTATGACTGCTTTTCGCTCATCTCGTAACTAAATCCCTGGAGTGGAACATGAGCGCATCATTACTTGCCACATCTGCCACGACTTTTGAACCTTCCGGTTCAATCGTGTAGTGCAGGCGAGGCATCTTTTGGGACTCCATAAAATGCTCCAGACGCTTGTGGTCTTTGTTGCAGTACAGCATCAAAAAGCCACCCCCACCGGCACCAATAATCTTTCCACCCAGCACGTTGTAGTTCTGACGGGCTTCGTCGTAAATATGGTCAACTTTGGTCAGGCTGATCCGGGAAGACATTTGTTTCTTGAAGCGCCAGTGCTCATCCAGCATCCGACCCCAGGCATCAAAGTCTTCCGACTCGATCGCTCTTAAAATCCGATAGCCCAAGTCTTTGATTTGATGCAGGCTATTAGAAACCACATCGTGCTTTGGCACCTCGGTAGATTGCATGGCTGTGTTCTGCTCCGATAAGACCTCTACCGCATCCCTGCGAAAACCCGTGTAGTAGATATGGGTGTTGGCAACCAGTTCGGCGATCGAACTGCTGCCCATTCTGACGGGCTTGACTTTAACAGAGCCACCGGAATCAATTTCCAGTACTGTTAGCCCACCAAATGCTGCCATGTACTGATCTTGCTTGCCAATTCCCTTTTTCAAGATATCTAGCTCAATATGGCACGCCTCTTCTGCTAGATCTTGCAAGGAAATATAGTCTCGTCGATAGTGGTGAAGGGCGGTCAGTAAACCGATGAGATAGCAGCTAGACGAACCCACCCCGGTACCAGCGGGCAAATCTGCCATTGAGGAAATTTCCATTTTTTCCTCAATCCCGTGATAGCGTAGAGCTTCCCTTGCCAGCTCATGCTGCAATTCAGACACATGAAATACCGTTTCGCTCTGGGTATAATGCAGCCGAATCATGGTGTCGATTGTGGGTGGGTTAATCATCACATACATGAACTTGTTGATGCCCATCGCAAAGATAAACCCACCATGCTTTTCGTAGTAGGAAGGCAGGTCAGTTCCACCGCCGCCCAACGTGACTCTAAATGGTGTACGTGTGATGATCATGCCAGTTTCACTTGCTCCGACTCAATGATGGACATTGCTTTGGCGTAGCTCTCAGGGGTATCTAAACCCAAACAATAGCCATCAATCAGATGACCTTGCAGATAATACCCTTCAGCCAGCAGTTTGGGGAATAGATCGCGGGCAAAGTCATAGAACGTCTGGGCTGGAATCAAGGGCAAGACTTCAGGCTCCAAGAGGTAAACAGCCGCGTTGATCAAACTAGAGACGGGAGTTTCTCCGGCTCCCGTTTCTACGAAATCTGTAATTCGATTCCGCTCATTCATCACGACCCGACCACCCGCGATCGCTGTATGGGGGTGAGTATTCTGATCAAAGAGCGCGATCGTGGCGATCGCGCCAGAGTTGCGGTGATCTGCCAGCATTTTGGTCAAATCAAACCGTACCAAGCTGTCGCCGTATACCACCAACGCCTTTCCAGTCCAGTGTTGCTCCAAATTCTTATACGCCCCAGCCGTACCCAGGATTTCTGGTTCTAGGGAATAGGACACCTGTAAACCAACCCCTGCCCCAGTCGCGATCGCCCTTTGGATATCCTCCGGGCGGTAGTGAAGATTAATCCACACCTTTTCCACTCCGGCACTGGCTAGCCAACTTAAGTTGCGCTCTAGAATACTGCGATTCTGAACCGACAATAGCGGCTTGGGCAACCCTCCAGACACCAATTGGATGCGGGTACTTTTGCCTGCCGCTAAAACTAAAACGCCCACTCCCTCACGCACTGAAATCACAATCCTAAACCTTACCGATTTCTAGCTGTTGCCATCACAATTAAGGAGGTTCCCACAGGTAAGGGAATTCCTGCTTCAATAGACAACAATAACTTGAGCACCCTACCGACCAAAGAGTTTTTACCAGATTCTCCAACGGGATAAGGTTTTCGCAACCAGCAACTGTATACCAGGGCAATGGGAATCAGAATAGCTGCAAAGTAACGACATTTCTTAACATCAAAGAATTGGCGTAGCCTATGGGTTAAATTGCGTTGATTGTACCGTCGGTAATGACCTAGCTGCTCATCGTGATAGCCAAATAGCCATTGGAGCGCTGGCACCGAAACGCAAATAATTCCATCTGGCTTCAACAACTCTGCCAGCTTTCCCATGGCAGCTAAATCATCGTCAATATGTTCTAAAACATCGTTAGAGACAATAACATCGTAATAGCCTTTAGGAGCCGAAAAGCTTTGGATACTGCTCTTAGAAACGCTTAGATTGTGAATCTGATTTTCTAGCTTTAATTGGTTAGAAATCTGAACTGCTTCGTCGTCCACATCAATTGCATCTACTTGCCAGGTAGGGTTATGCGCCAGCAAAATATTCATCTCTCCAGAACCACAGCCAGCATTCAAAACCCTTAGGTTGTTACGCTGGGGCAGCCAGTCCATCACAATCCTATATTTTGCTAAAGCATATTGGTCACTTGAACGCACCAAGTAGTCCGCGTGCTTATAATCCTTATTTTCTTGGGCTTCAATCATACTGGAATAGTTTCGACTTCTGAATCTTTTAATGTGTACTCAGGTATTTGCGACTCACTTATCATTTACCAGCGTCAAGCCAAGGCATAGATTCAAGCTTACGATTGGTATCATAAGTGGGAAAAATTGGCGATGAACAATAGAAAATCGACTGCTTAATTCTGAAAGGATTTCGTGGGGTAGATTGATGTGTTCACAGGCAATAAACCAATCATAGGGTTGCTTGTAGCGCTTCTCAAAAATCCGTTGAGCAGAAATTCGGCGGGCAAGCGTATAAGCAAGCCCTCCTTCACATGGAATCACAACAGATAGCAATCCACCCGGTTTCAAAACTCGCTGAATCTCATCGAGTGCCCGTGGGAGGTCGGGCAAATGTTCAAGCACATGAATCGCCAGAACACGATCAAAGTAGCCATCGGAGATATCACTTTTTTTTTGACAATCTCCCACAATCACTTTGATTGCAGGATGAGCTGCCTGAATTGCCTCTGCCATTTCTGACCTTAATTCCAGAGCAACATACTCCTGCGTAGCCAGGTTTTCATAGTAAGCATGCTCTCCCCGTCCCGCTCCTATTTCTAGGGTTTTGAGGATTTTCTCCGGCGTATGAGATCGCAAGGGGTAGCCATGATTAAACTTTTCAACAGCGCCATATCGCTTGGGTAAAACTTGATGCCAGTAGTTTACAAAATCCTCGCGAATATGCCGCTGCTCTTCAGTGAGATGCGGCAAGGTTTTGGGAAATTTAGTTGCTACCTGGTTCATTAGCTGAAGAATTTTGATGAGGTTATTGGAAGTAATCGATGGAGATGACAGTCATAACGATTCAAAGCAACGCCAATTCAAATCGGCGAAGTGGTTAAAACATGCTCTTGAATGAAAGCGATCGAGTGTTGCAATCCTTCTTCTAGAGACACTTTGGGTCGCCAACCTAATGCTTTTGCCGCTGTAATATCGGCTAGGGTAATATCAGCTTCACCTGGAAGATCAGGTTTATAAATAGGTTCAATACTAGTTTGAAGTAGTCTAGATGTCACTTCAAGGATTTCCCGCACAGAGTAACTTTCACCGCTCCCCAGGTTGTAGACGTTGCCATCAGTTCTAGAATCATCTAAGCATTGCAGATGAAAATCGTTAACATCATCTACATAAATAAAGTCTCGTCGTTTTTCTCCCGTCCCATAGATGGTTGGCTGCTTACCCTGCAACAGGTTGATGATAAAAGCACTCATCACGGGAGGAATCGTGCGTCGGTAGTCCTGCCGAGGACCATAGACGCAGAAGTAGCGCAGGGCCGTGGTGCGTAACCCGTAGAATCGCTGGTATGCTTCAGCAAACGCCATTCCTGCCAGCTTACTGACTGCATAGAAGCTTTGAGGATATACCTCACTCTCAGGAGTTGGCATTTTGTCTGACCCTTCATATAGGGCAGAGGATTCGGCATAAATGACTTTCCCTACATCTCCTCGACGGGCTGCCTCAAACACATTAACGGTACCCGTGACATTGATGTCACTGGTTTCTAATGGGTCATTTTGGCAATCTGCAATACAATTCTTAGCCGCCAGATGATAAACGCCATCGACTTGCTTAAATAGTGGATAAATTTCCGGCGATCGAATATCTAGTTGGTGAAATTCAACCCCTTCTGGAACTTGCTCAATCACCCCATAAGCAAGATTATCAATCCCAATCACCCGAAATCCTTCAGTCAGTAAGCGATCAGCTAAATTACTGCCGATAAATCCAGCCACGCCCGTAATCAGAACAGTCCGTTTTGTCATGGTTCAAAGCTCAATCTGGAATCCTGCTTTACAGGCATCGTCATAGAACATTTGCACGGTTTCACGAGAAAGATGGTCTAAATTTTTCCCATTAAGCGCTAGCTTTTTTAACACATCGTTGGTTGCAGTTATAATATCGCAGCCACACGCTTCAGCCTGATAAACGTTGAGCACTTCTCTAGGGCTTGCCCAGAGCAACTCCGCCTTGGATTCGATCTTGAGCATTTGGGCAGCGGCTGTCATCAGCGGTACTGGGTCTATGCCAGTATCAGCAATTCTTCCAGCAAACACAGAGACAACTGCTGGAATCATGGGACTAAGAACCCGGTTCACGGTTTGCACCTGCTCTAGCGTCAGGATTGCAGTGACGTTAAGCTTAATACCCTCGCCCACTAGGCCCTTGATCAAAGGAATAGAGGACTCACCCTTAGTATTAGTGATAGGGATTTTGACATAGACATTTTCGCCCCAAGTATTAATCCGAAGTGCTTGCCGATACATGGTTTCAAAGTCATCAGCAAAAACCTCGAAGGAGATCGGGCGATCGGGAATCAGCTCCAGCACTTCCCTCGCAAAGGACTCATAGTCAATCACCCCCGCCCTTCGCATCAGTGTTGGGTTTGTGGTAAATCCTTGGACAATCCCGCCTTGGTAGGCAGCTAACATATCATCCAGGTTGGCACCATCAGCAAAGAGCTTAACTTTAAACATGCAACTTCTTTGTCATTCAGTCTGGATACTCAGCAAGCTACCAGGATTGGTTCTCAATGTCTAGCAATTTTGAGCTAAACCAACCTAAATCATGGTGGATAGTTGCGTTAAACCCGCCCGTACAGCTTGCGGAGTCGTTAAATCCTAAATTCTACAGCAGCCCTCAAATCAATTCTTTCTCACAATCTAGAAGTAGGCTCGCTAAGCCATCTTGCAAAAGCTTTTATTGGTACAAATGCATTGAAATGAGAATTACTTACCCACTTGTGGTAGTCTTTATGCTGGCTAATTATAGTAGCTACTATTAAAGCTGCTGTTAGCTACATTAAACTTCTCGCTAAAAGATGGACTAAAATTTTTGACTTTGGTTGCTATTTTCGTTGAATTTATTGGTGAGAACTATAATTCATCTGGAAATCTGGCTGCTTAATGAAAGAGTGGGGGTGCTGTTATCTAAGACGAAGGTGATTCTTCAGGGCTTCCAAAATTCAAATTGAGCTACTATAACACTATTATTTCGTGTTTAAAGCATGGATTAAAGTCTCCTGAGAGCAATCTTGGCGATCATTGAGGAGCAAGCTCTCGGTTCAAAATATGGCTAGTGGTGTGTGGTTAAGGGAGTAAGATGTCGATGACTGTAAACTCAGAGTTAAGCTTGAGCATTATTATTCCAGCCTATAAGGAAACCCGCAAAATAATGCAGGATATCCAGGCAGCTTCTGATTTTTTATTTTCAAAAGGAATTTCGGGGGAAATTTTAGTGGTGGACGATGGTTCACCTGATGACACCTTTGAAGTGGCTAAAGCAATGGAGTCCGAGTTTCCGTACCTTAAAGTCTTGGGTTACAAACAAAACCGGGGCAAAGGATATGCTCTGCGATACGGGATTGCCCAATCGCGAGGTAGGAATGTTATGTTTGCTGACGCAGGACTATGCGTTCCTTACGAAATAGCGGCTATTGGCTTAACTATGCTGGATTTGGAAATGTGCGATGTTGCGATCGGCTCACGTCGCATGAGAGGGAGTATCCGCAGAAAACAGCCCCTCTATCGTCGTATCGGCTCTAAGTTTTACAGTGTTTTGATCCACACCCTTATGGGTCTGCCTCTATACATTTCAGACACCCAATGTGGCTTCAAGCTTTATAAAGGTGACGTAGCACGTCACCTTTATGCGTCTACCTTCACTGATGGCTTTATGTTTGATATCGAAGTCATTTTGAGGGCGCTGATGAACGGTTATCAAGTTCTGGAGTTTCCGGTACTCTGGAGTAATGATGCCGATAGCCGATTCAACCCCCTGACTGGATCATGGCGGCTTCTGAAAGATTTAGCAGTCATTCGATTTCGGCTTTTTCTAGAGAGATTTAAAGCGCACCAAAAATATTCGCTCCCTGCCCCAGATACTAAGCCCAGGGTCGTAAAGAGAGAGAAAGAAGAAGCTCGTCTGTAGCTATCCTTTAAGGTAACTATGTCGCAAGGAGAATCTGGGTTGCTAGCTTTTGGACTGTCAATTCTCTTATTCACTTTCTGGATTGTAATTGGTTACGCTGTTGTTACAGCATTGCATAAGCAAAGCAGCCCATTACAAAGCATTCTGCTTTCCCCAGTAGTTGGACTAGCTGTTACTATTCTGCCTGTATTCTGGCTCAATCGACTGGGTATTCCAGTCATGAGTTTTGGCAAATTGTTGGCATTAGTCCTTCTGTTAGCTGGCATTGCCTTAATTTGGAAGTTTCGTCCCAAGATTCCCTGGCGCGACTATCTTCCCTTTACTGGTATTTTTTTGTTGGCTCTAGTGCTGACAGGTCGCCCAATGCTGGAGTTTGGGTTTGACTGGGTAAGCTACGCTAACGATGATATGGCCAATTACTGTCTTGGAGCCGATCGCTTTCTCAACCACGGATTCTTTGATCTTCCCAATTCAGATAATTTGCTCAAGGGGAAAGACTACTCCCTGTTCTACTGGTTTATGCACGCGCCAGGTGGAGTGCGTCCTGGTAGTGAATTGATATTAGCCTGGGTATGTAGTTTAACGGGTTTGACTGCGCATCAGATTTTCATGCCCACCATTCTCGCTTTTCATCTGACTTTAATAAGTACAGCAGGAGCACTAATTTATCAATCTAGAGCATTCTATTCGGCAACAATTCTCACCTGTCTGTTGCTTTCCCTGTCTGCTTTAAACAGTCTTGGTACACTCTATCAATTAATCGCTCAAGTAAGCGGGTTGAGCCTTTTGATAGGGTGTGTAGCTTTGCTGCCTTGCCTGCTTAAAAAAGCAGAAATTGAGATAGCGGAAAACCAGTTGATTTTGCAGTGTCTTCTGTTTAGTATGATTCTTGCCGGAACACTAGTCTTTTATCCGGAAGTTTCTCCTTTCCTATTTCTGACTGCATTATGTTGTTTTCTGGTTTATCTGATTCAAGGTCAGTTAGCCTGGAAAAAATGTCTGATTGTGCTTGGACTGGTAGCGCTATTACAGATTATCTTTCTCAGATTTTATCTTTTTAATTCAGTATCCTTTCTTTTCGACCAAACAAGCGGAGGGTTCAATAATACGGCACAGGAACGTTCTTTTTTCGTGTTTCCATACTACCTAGTTCCTAGTGGTTTAGCAAATTTATGGGGGATGCAAAGCATCATAGCTCCATCAGGTGAACCCTGGCTATCAATTAGTATCTTGTTGGGAACTTTTTTGCTTATTGTTGTTGTAGCTGCCAGCATTTTGCTAGTTCGTCTGGCTCACCCTGCAACTTTGATGACAAGTGTGATGCTGATTTTAGGAGCACTTCTGTTTGTTCGACAGAGCGATTTTGGCTTATTCAAACTATCTATGTTTATCCAGCCATTCATGATGGGCAGTCTAGTCGTTTGGTGGCTAGGTACGGTCAAACAGCCTGTTTTACGAATTAGCCCGCTTCTGTTGATTGGTTTGATGAATTTACCAACTCAACAACTGAGTTACACAGAGGCAAGTCGAGGTATGTCAGCTGGAGGGCTGGTCGAAGTCTCTAATGGATCAGCTTTACGCATCAATACTACCTTTCAAAAACTGGTTAGTGGTTTTTCGACCAACAACTTGATAATTGATACTTCTAATATTGTTTTAGCAAAGTTTCAAGCTTTGTACACAAAGCCTATTCCAACAGCTTTTTTGAGCAGGGATTTCTTCAGCCAGATTGCCTCTCTTGGTTATACAAAATACCCAGGTCACTCTAGAATGATCTCGGCTCATTCTCTGGCTCTCTTAAAGGATTTGGATAAATTTACTCTTAAAGAAAAGTTTGATATGCATGAGCAGTCTGGCTTACTGAAGAACGATTTTGTTAATCCCTCTCCAGTTTGGGTTAATTCAACCCCAGGCAAACAAACTGGGCATCTGGTTACAGCAGGAGGTAAGCAGGATATATTCAACCGAAAATACTCCGTTGTATCTTCTAGATCTAACCTTTTTGAAACTAAGCCTTTAGAACAGGTTCGGAACCATATTATCTTCAAACATTCTCAACTTGGTCAGCACTATTACTTAGGTGAGAATAGCAGGATTTCCTTATACCAGCTTGAACGCGATTGGTTCTTTCCTCAAGAAACAATGGCAGGGGTTGGGCGTTACTTCTTGCTGCAAGCGCTTAATCCGACTCCCAATGTGCGGCTTGTCCTTAGCATGACTACCAGTTTGAAGGGCGATCGCGAAAATAAACTTCCCCCTGCTGAAGCGATTGGCAATGAACGGAAAAGTTTCGGACTGATTGGTCGAGGTTCAGCCCGTGTTTTTTCTGCTCCACTCTCCCCACAGGTGATCTCCGGTGATTCCTACTTGGGTATTGATATGAGAGTTGATGGAAATTTCTTCAGTAAGAGCCGAACTGGATTGATGAATCTTTACGGCAAAGATGTCATGCTTGATGGGCGTAAACTGGTTGGCTTCGGGCGAGAAATTTCTCTGATTTCAGAGGAAGAATATGCCAATCTAGACGCACCGGAACAACTCAACACGTTTCCTTCTGATCTGGCTAACCCGGATCTGGAATACTCTGGCATTTATGAGGATGGGTGGGTTTCTGAAGCTGCCTTTGTGAACCTGAAACAACCGCCCTCTAGTTCAAAGTTAACTGTTAAGGGCGTAGTGCCGCAGCTTGAGGGAAAAACATTTACCTCTGAGCTAGCCATTTTGGTTGATGGGAAGGAAGTCAGCAGGCAAACCCTACAACCAGGAGAGTTTGATATTCAATTAGATACACCACAGGAGCGAACCAGAAGGCGAGTTGATTTACGATTCTCTAACTTTCAGCATTTACCTAATTCAGATAATAGACCTGTGGCAGCCAAGCTAAAGTCAGTTGGGTTTACAAAGTAAAGGTTAAGTGGACCGCAGCCGACCTAACTCTCCCATCAATTGTTGAATCACCGCCTGCTTTTCCACAATTTCAATTTCTCGCTCCTGGGCAACCCTGGCTAGTAACTCGATTTGAACCTCTTTTTCTTGAAGCTGCTCTAGCTGTGCTTTTAGACGACTAACTTCTTCTATTAGCTGGTTGATTTTGTCTTCTCTCAGATTGATCTGCTCTTCTCGCTCTTGAGTAATACCTGCCAGTAGCTGAATTTGTGCCTCTTTTTCCTGAAGATGCCGGTCTTTTTCCTGAAGCTGAATCAGCAATATATCGTAATCCCTGGACTTGTCAAAGATCGATAACCAATCGACGGATGTTTGATGGGCATAATGTTGCACTGTTGCTTGAATCGTAGAGGGATAAAAGAGAACCACATCATTCAATACCATCACTTCATGGACAGAACTCAACAAGTAAAGCTTTCTAAGAATGGCATCGAAGTTGGGCCACTGGCTGATTTCATGGGGGTAGGGGGGCGGACAGAGAAACAGGCGGGCATCATCAATCAAAATCACGCTATCAGAGTTCAGATGTTGAATGGCATCTAATTCTTGCAGAATCGGGCATTGAGACATTTGTCCCGCTGTGTGTTTAGCCAAACACCAGTGAGCATCTAGCCAGTAGAGAACAGATTGATCGGCAAGGGATGGTTGGAGCGATCGCAACTCATCTTCAGAGCGCCCTAAATAGATCTGAACATGGGGAGTTGCCTGAAACCGCTCCACCGCTTTTGCATAATATTCTTCTGCCAATTCAATGCTGTGAATCACCTCAAACAGTGGCTTCACTTGCTCCACGGTGGCACCTTCAAACGTGCCTGTTTCCACGAAATAGTGGAGAGGAAGGATTTGCTTCAGGGTTTTTACTAACTGCAAATCAATCGAAAACGTGACCGCGCCCATACATCAACCTTTTGCCGAAAGACGTTGAATTTCTGCCTGCAACTGCTTTACCTCTGAATCCAAAACATGAATCACCTGGAGGCGTTCTTCTGCGGTCTGGTTCAGGGTATGAATCAACTCTAAGCGCTCCTCACAAGCGGCTTGAAGCATTTGGTTTTGATTAGTTAAATACTCTAGATCCTGGCAAATAAAGCGATCGCCTGTAGTCAGCGTTTGATAGCTAGACAGGGGAATAAACAATGAGTCACAAAACGCAATTTGACCAGACTGAGTGTAATGAACGTTGTAGATTCCACTCCAATAGTAGTCATGAGAATCCATAAAGCTCAGGATTTCATAATAGGAATCCTGAGCTTTGTATAGAGGCACAAAAATGAACTCGACCAGCAAGATTGGGGCGTATTGCTGGATGGTTTTTACCGCACCCTGTAACACCTTCAGGTCATTACCCTGAGTATCAATTTTAACCAGATCAATTCTATCAGAAATTTTTGACTGCTGGATATAGGTATCAAGCGTTTGAGTGAGAACCCTGGTTTTATTTGTGAATGGCTGATTTGGCACCAATAAGCTATTAGTGGCAGCATCATCCATTAAATAAAAATCAAGCTGTTGCTGTTGGTTGCTTAAGGCACTATCTACAACCTGGATCTCCGGGTTATTTCTAAAGCGTTGCTTGAGGAGTTCATTGTTGAGAGGAGTTGGCTCAAAGAGAAGGGCTTTTGTCCGTGAAAAATCGGCCAGAATTGTCGCCGTAAAGTCACCTCTAAATGCCCCCACGTCAATCACAAACAAGTCATCACGGGCAAAGATTGTGCTGAGTAGCTGGATTAAAGAGCTAGTTTTACGCACCAATGGTCCGCTTGCTAGAGATTGACACAACTGGACAGATGCGGAGAACAATCTAGTTTGGCAAGGTCCATAGAAGAAAATATTGCCCCAACTACGGCTTCCTAGCCCAGCCAGAGAGGAGAACAGGTAGGTCGGTGATTGATTATCTTCTCGGCTTATAACGATAAATTGCTCAAACCCTCTTTCCTTTAGCAGTTCCACGATCGCCTCAGGAGGTGAAGGGCTGGGTCCCAGGTTATGGTGGTTACACCAAAACTCAACGCTGATGACTGCACATTCTAACTGGGTTGCCCCTCGTATCACTTCTAAATCGTGCCCTTCTGTATCAATTTTAAGGTAGTCAATGTGACGCGGCAGTTCTCCTTGGGCGACCAGATCATCCAGGCTAATCGTTTGAATTGGTACGGTTTCACCTTTCTGGTGATAGGGGTCTAAGCCAATCTTTTCCAGACTGTGATAGTACTCATGCAATGTCTGATCCAGGTTGAGCGCCAGGTGCAAATCTTTAACACCAGAGTGACTGCTAACGGCTTCCGGACGAATGACGAGATTGGGGCGATGGCCCACTTTACGTGTCAGGATTTCCCGGTTTACGGCGATCGGCTCAAAGGCATAAGCTTTCCATCCTGCCTCCAAAAAAGGAAGCATCATTTCGCCATGATGTGCTCCTACATCAACCATCACGCCTGCTGCAAGCGAAGCCGCCATCAGTTGATGAAGTTGAATTTCCTCAGACTGTAAGTTGGATACTGAATTTTCAAGGCTCACAGTGACCGTGCTCTCCTCGCCATAAATGAAGCAACCCAATGGAAAGAAGCTACCCCTGGAACAAAAACGATTGATGTTCCAGCCCAAATAATCCAAAAAATGGGGCAACTTCATTCTCATAGTCCCAGGTCATCTCGAAGGGACCTAGCCTACCAGTTTCAATCAGCGCTGTCCCTACGTTGCGACGGCTACTCCAGACCTTGCCCACGGATAATTCAAAAGTATAAACACCGGGTTCAATATTGAGCAGGACTTCCAGTTTAGCAATGATTTTCTGCCCAGTGTGGCATTGAATGGGCTGGCCGCCACTGGTATAAGAACCACCACAAAAGACTAACTGATCGAAGCGATTGTGGAGCAGAACCGTGTAATGCACATCCGTCAGAAGTTGTTTTGCCTGGAAACACAGTTGAAAAATGACGCGATCGCCAATTCGGTATTTCAAACCATGTTCACCTTCAGGTGTCATTACATTAACTGTCAACACTTTTGCTAACTCATTCTCTACCGCCCCTGGAGCAACAATACTGTAGTGAAGCAACTCAGAATACTCTGCTTCACTCAGTTCCAGGTGAGCTTGCTGTGGTTGAACCGTTTCTTCCTCCGCAGAAACAAGCCCCATACTCAAGTCTTCTTTCAAATATTCGCGAATTACCGTCTTGGTGTCACCCTGGGCAACCATAGTCCCGTGCTTCAAGTAAATTGCCCGGGAACAAAGATTTCGTACCGTTGCCATATCATGGGACACAAACAGTAACGTTGTGCCTCTTTCGCGCAGTTCGTTTAGCCGTCGAGCACATTTTTGCTGAAAAAAGATGTCTCCCACACTTAGTGCCTCATCAACGATGAGGATATCCGGGGACAGATGGGCCTGAACTGCAAATGCCAGACGCACTAACATCCCAGAGCTATAGGTTTTGACCGGCTGATCGAGAAAATCGCCAATATCGGCAAAGGCAGCAATGCGATCGAAGTTGGCTTCAATCTCTGCTTTACTAAGTCCCAGAAGCCGCCCGTTAAAGAAAACATTTTGCCGCCCTGTAAACTCTGGATTAAACCCACTGCCCAACTCTAAAAGCGCAGCCACCCGCCCATTCACATTTACCTGCCCGGTTGTGGGAGTCAGGGTGCCTGCAATAATTTGCAGTAGGGTGCTTTTACCGGAACCATTTCGCCCAATGATGCCTAAGGTCTCGCCTTTGATGATCTCCAGGTCAATTCTGTGGAGCGCCCAAAATGCTTTATCCTGGTGCTTTTCGGGCTGTAAAGCTTCCTTCAACCGTTGAATTGGGTGGGAATAGCGCTTGAAGCACTTAGAAATGTTGGTGAGAGAAATTACGACTTCGCCCATATTTTCGTGCGTAGGAATCTTAAAACATCCAAATCAGGTCTTGAAACACGCACCTTTGCTGATCACGGGCGCTAGTCATTGGCTAATGAATTTTTGATGATGAATTCAAGTATAGAACTCAGGGCATAAAAACAACCTGTTCTCAAATTATTCTGCTTCTCCAATCAGAGTAAAGGTTGCCCAGGAAGAGGTGGGGATGCTGCTGTTCCAGCATGGCTATTCAACGGTCACAAAGAGCTGGCAGTCCTGCCAGTACTTTTCCCACGCTAACCGGACTGTTTTGGCATTTACCCCTGCCAGTTTGCCAACCCATTCCGCTGGAATTTCGCTGGCTTCATGGATTCCTACCCAGTCACACAACTGACTTAGCATCAGGGAAGCCCGTTGAAGCGGAGAGGCTGCACTGGTGACGTGATAAAGCTGTTCAATACATCTCATTCGTCGCTGCAACGCCTGTTGGCGTTCTCCATGACTGCTAAGGGGGCAAAAGTGAATCTTCCCGATCGCATAAATTCTCGTACAGTTTGCATCAAAGCTCCCCCCAACGGCAGCACCCGGAGCAACAAAATCAGCGTAAAAGGATTTTTGTAATATTAAGCCTCCCTGACAATCGGGAGCCAACGACAAAAACGATTCTCCCTGCAAAGACTGGTAAGGCAGCGTCAGCCGAGTAAAACTCGCCGTATCAATCAGGGTTGGCGAAGTCGCATTGAGGGCAGATAGCATAGATTACCTCAAAGGGGCAAGTGGATGATCTATATCGATCTATCTCCAGCAGCAGGGGACGTTATGCAAACAAGAGGGGGGTGAACCTCACCACAGTAAAAGCCGCTCTAGCGAGAATTTTTTGACGTGGTGCAAAAAATCTTTTACCTTTGTGAAAAGTTGCATCTAATTAAGAGGACTGTCCATGAAGACAACGGTGGTTTCCCGAGATACCTCGTCAGTCGATGTCCGTCCTAATGATGTTTTTATCTCCTACTCCCGCCGAGATAAGGAATTTGTTCAACAACTGGATGCTGCCTTCCGACGCCTGAACCGGAATCCCTGGGTTGATTGGAACGACATTCAACCTTCCGAAGATTGGTGGCAGGCAATTGAAATTGGAATTGAGGCGGCTGATACGTTTGTCTTTGTACTCAGTCCAGATTCGATCGCCTCCCAGGTTTGTCAGCAAGAAGTAGAACACGCGGTTAAGCACAATAAAAGGCTATTACCCATCGTGCATCGGGAAGGCTTTGATCCCCAGGAAGTTCATCCGTCTCTAAGTCGCCACAACTGGTTGTTCTTTCGAGCAGGGGACGACTTTGGCAAAGCATTTCAACTGCTGATCAAGGCATTAGACACCGACCTGGAGTATGTGCGTGCCCACACTCGTCTGCTGGTCAGGGCGATCGAATGGGACAAAAAAGCTTGTAATCAGAGCTTTTTACTACGGGGCACAGATCTGGAAGAGGCAGAAGACTGGCTGAGTCAGAGTACTGGTAAAGACCCCCAACCCACCCAACTTCAGCAAGAGTACATTGCTACCAGTCGCAAGCTCGAAACTGCTCACCAGAAAGCCGAAATCAGGCGGCAACGGCTATTTACGGCTGGGATCAGCCTATTTTCTCTGCTTTCAGTGGTAGCCGCGATCGCCGCCTTCAACCAATGGCAGGTAGCTGACAGACTCTCGATCCAAAATCGGGTGCTGGTGGAAAAAAATAGCCAATTGGTAAATCTGCCCAGCCAATACCAGATGATTCTGGAGGATCAGGTCAGTTTTCTGAGCACCAAAATCAGTCAGGCAGCGAAAGCCGGACGATCAGCCAGTTCACTGCTAGCAGAGATGAAGCAGCTTGAAGCCATTTCCAGTGCTAGAAAGGTGAAACTCGAAACGATCGCAAGAAACCTGATGACAGAGTGGATGCAGGCAAAACAGGAATTTTTTGCCCCTCCCTTTAACAGCCAACGGCTTGAGAGTTTAACCACAGGACCTGCTCTAAAACGGACAATGCTGATAGGCGAATGGCTGAAGGTCAACAATGCCTCCTATAAATTCAAGGAAGCGAGGATCGATAATTTTGTGATTACTCGTGTGAATGGCAATCAGATGGTTTGTGAAGCAAACCAGGTAGAACACATGATCCTTTACATCAATGGCAGGGAAAACTCCAGCCAGGAGAGAGGACAACAACGTATCCGCTATGTGATGGAAAAGATGGGCGATCGTTGGAAGATCTCAGAGATGCAAGTTATTCAGCCATAGATCGGGGGGCAAATACTGGAGGGGTAGGGAGTAGGTTGTGAGTAATTTAGAGTGGAGGGGTGAAGAGTGAGAGTGAAGACGTAGCTATCGCGTCAAAAACTCCCCACTCTCCCCATCCTATTCCCCGTTTCCCTGGATACATCTATGCAGCAGTCTCGAAATGAACACAGGACGAATTTAAGAGGGTCTTGGCAAAAATACTTACAGCAATTTTCATTTGTGTATGCCACACAGAACGTTGGCTGTGCCTTAATACAAAAGCATTTATTGTGTGGCACTCGTCTAAAAACTGCTGTAGTCGGGGTGTTGGTTTTGGAATTTCTTCTGATTGGCTGCACAACTCCGGTTCCTGCCCTATCTCCCACGAAACCGTCAACTCCGGCAAGACAGTCGTCCAATCAGGGGGAGATTGCGATGGGACAGCAGTTGCCTATTGGGGCAACCGTCAAGATTGGCGATCAACTCATTCAGCTTGAGGTGGCTAAAACGGTTGAACAGCAGGCGATCGGGCTAATGTACCGAACTGAATTAGCAGATGACCGGGGCATGCTGTTTCCCTTTGAGTTTCCCCGCCGCGCCAGCTTTTGGATGAAGAACTGCCTGATTAGCCTGGATATGGTGTTCCTGCGAGACGGCAAAGTGCAATTCATTTCCAGTAATGTCCCTCCCTGTCAGGAAGATCCCTGCCCGACCTATGGACCCAATGTCCTGGTTGACCAGGTGATTGAGCTACGGGGTGGACGGGCAGCAGAACTGGGAGTGAAGGTCGGCGATCGCCTGGAAGTGCAGAGCCAGTAGCCCTTTATAATAATTGTTCTAAAATTTACATCGTTTTACATTGCACTGTAACTTTTTCGTGCAGAGATGCGGTAATCTTTCGGGAGGTAGAGTTTAGGGCTTTAGAACTCTTCTATCCTTAACCTCTAAGTTCTTTGGCTAGAACTGCTTCGCTGAAGGGAAACTTGAAAGCGATAAGCGAGTCGATGGCGGTGTGAGGCGAAGGAAAATCAATCAGAGCTTTTCCGCAAGCCTATTTCTGAAAGAAATGGTGTTTGAGGGTTTTATCTGGTTTTGTCAAGGTCTGATGCAGAGGCGTTTAGCCGATCGCTTGCAGCAGGTCAGCCTAAACTTGCTTGCCTGCTTGGAAGTTGTTAAACCTGTAGACCTTAAAGCTGTTTAAATGGTTTAAGTAGAAAAACTGAAGCCATTGATAGTTGAAGTTCCCTGATCTGTAGATTTGCAGATGCAATGCCCTGCTGAGGGTGCTTAATTAAGGCAGTAAATTCAGCAGTGCGGAACCAGGTGATTTGGGGTTGTTGTTAATCTGACTGCATTTAAAGCCACTTTAAAAGCCGTAAATTACTAGACTGCGTACTAGACCCAGCAAGGTTTTCGGACAGGCTTTTAACAGACAGATAAAAGATTGGCACTGCCCGATCTTCCCCTATCCGCTAATCTCTCAAAATAGTGTCCTAAGAAATGGTGTCCCTAAAAAAGGAGGTGAAACATTGATGGCACCGACGACTTACACCCGGTTAATCCGGTTCTTACAAGAAGATCTGGCACTTTCAGCGTCTTCCATTGCGATCGTCCTCCGCCATATTGAGCAAGACCCTGGTCCAATGCCGATGATCCTGTGGCAGTATGGTCTGATCACGCTTGAACAGCTTGATCAAATCTATGACTGGTTGGAACAGGCAGCCTAGTGAAAACGGCTATAGACCGAGTTTCCTTAATGCTCCTTGAGGAGGATCAATGCATGAAAGTATGGCACTCCGGTGCGAACACCTTCCCGAACCACGTTCCCTGCTTAACTCCTTTAAAGACCAAAACTCAAAAAAGAGCGGGCTGAAATCAGCCCGCTCTTTCAATTTAACCCAGGATTTTACCGGCTCATCCCACCCTACTTGCCACGACAGTACTGATTAAACTCATTTACTAAAGAGCTTTCCTGTTGGGTTGCTTGGGTCAAAGATTTGAGCGAAGACGTAACCCCTGCATTGTTTTTATTCCGTGCCGCTTGGACCAGGTTGCGACCCGCTTGGCTGGTTGCCTGGTACATTTTAATAAAGCGAGACTGTAACCCCTGAAGAGTTTCATCCTTGACTTGAACCGCTTCCAATTCTTTCGCGTACTGATCAATGGTGGTAGCGGCTTTTTCCAGTTCGCCAACCTTATCGGGATTACTGCTCTTACTGGCTGCCTGCGCTTCTCCCGCAGCCTTATTCACTACAGCACTGATCCGATTACACTGCGAAACTTTACTTTCACCACAAGCGGTTGCGAGAACACTGACTGCAATGGCAACTGAGAACAACGTCAGCCGTTTAGAGGTATTCATTGACAGGTTCCTGGAATATGAAATCCTTCGCTCACTGTAGCCTGTTCACTAATAAAACTCTGGCTAATATTGTCGAGAAAATATAAAGTTTTTTAACATAACCCCATAGGGCTTTATCTGGGAAAAAAGACAACCCCCCAGTCTATCTACGGTCGCCCATCCTATTGAGCGGGTACAGAAGGATATGCTTACCCACCGTAGTAAGCATCCCTTTACTGTTGGATCCGTGCTGTTTGATCCCGGCTACCAGGTGATTGCAACGAGCAAAATGGAACGCCTCCCTACTTGAGCAAGTGCTGTTAGGCTAGATAGAATACCTAGATTTATGAATGCTCCTTTGAAATCTGTTATTTAAATCGGTTTTGTCAACGAACCACAAGCTACGATCTGCGGACTCGATTGCTAAAGTTTGTTGATAATTGGCAACTTCAAAGCTTCGATAGTTCACCCTCGCAGTATACATCAGGACAGTTCGGTGACTCTACAGACAGAACCGCAGCCTCAGGTTGCATCCAGGAATCAGATCAATCGTCAAATGATTGCCATTCTAGACTTTGGCTCTCAATACTCTGAACTTATCGCTCGCCGAATTCGGGAAACTCAGGTGTACTCCGAGGTACTTTCTTACCGAACGACTGCCGAGCAACTGCGGCAACTTAATCCCGCAGGCATTATTTTATCGGGTGGTCCCAGTTCTGTTTATGACCCAGGTGCGCCCCACTGCGATCCAGATATTTGGAATCTGGGTATTCCAGTTCTGGGGGTTTGCTATGGCATGCAGCTAATGGTGCAACAGCTTGGTGGTCAAGTTGAGCGCTCTGACCGGGGAGAGTACGGAAAGGCATCCCTATTCATTGACGATCCCACTGACCTGCTAACGAATGTGGAAGAAGGCACCACCATGTGGATGAGCCACGGTGACTCAGTTAGCAATCTGCCCGATGGGTTTGGGCTGCTTGCCCATACGGATAATACGCCCTGTGCTGCGATCGCCCACCCGGAGAAAAAACTATACGGGGTGCAGTTCCACCCGGAGGTCGTTCACTCCATTGGCGGACAGGCGCTCATCCGCAATTTTGTTTATCACATTTGTAACTGCGAACCCCTGTGGACAACAGCAGCCTTTGTTGAAGAGTCCATCCGCGAAATTCGGGCGAAGGTGGGAGACAAACGGGTGCTACTGGCACTTTCAGGTGGGGTTGACTCCTCTACTCTGGCGTTTTTGATGTACAAGGCAATTGGAGATAAACTCACTTGTATGTTCATTGACCAGGGCTTTATGCGCAAGCTTGAGCCAGAAAGGTTGCTCAAGCTATTTCAGGAGCAGTTTCACATTCCTGTAGAGTATGTGAATGCCCGCGAGCGTTTTCTGGCGGCGATCGATGGCATCACTGATCCAGAAGAAAAACGTAAGCGAATTGGGCACGAATTCATCCGTGTGTTTGAGGAAGAGTCTCGCCGCCTTGGTCCCTTTGACTATCTGGCACAGGGCACCCTCTACCCCGATGTGATTGAATCAGCGGATACCAATGTGGATCCCAAAACGGGTGAACGGGTTGCCGTCAAGATCAAAAGCCATCATAATGTTGGCGGTTTGCCTAAAGACTTGCGGTTTAAGCTGGTAGAGCCTTTGCGGAAACTCTTCAAAGATGAGGTACGTAAAGTTGGGCAATCTATTGGTTTACCAGAAGAAATTGTTAAGCGCCATCCATTTCCTGGTCCCGGTCTAGCAATTCGGATTCTGGGTGAAGTCACTGAGGAACGCTTGAATATTCTGCGGGATGCCGATTTTGTCGTGCGCCAGGAGATCAATCGTTGTGGCATGTACAGCGAACTATGGCAAGCGTTTGCGGTGCTGTTACCGATCCGTAGTGTGGGCGTTATGGGCGATCAACGCACCTATGCCTACCCGATTGTGCTGCGCCTGATCACCAGTGAAGATGGGATGACGGCAGACTGGGCACGGGTTCCCTACGACCTGCTAGAGCTGATCTCAACTCGGATTGTGAACGAAGTTCGGGGCGTGAACCGGGTGGTCTACGATATCACCTCTAAACCGCCTGGAACCATTGAGTGGGAGTAGGAACCGCAAGGATACTTTTTGGAGTTATTGTGTGGAATGTTTTGCCCTTACCAGTCTTGGTAAGGGTAAGTATATCTCTAGGGTTGAGATGTTCAGGCATAACAGCCTGATGTCAACGTTTAGGCGAACTGCAAGAATTGACCTGTCATAATGAAGGGGCAGGTTTGCTAAGGGTTAGTGCTAACCATGTCTACCATCGCCACAGGTTATCGATACATTCAACTGGATGATCTCCAGGTTTCTTTTATTGAAGGTACGTCGATGAAAGTGGTGGAGCTAATCACCTCAGCAAAGGTCTATGGTTGGACTCCAGCACAACTGCTAGAAAACTACCCTCATTTGACCTTAAGTAAAATTCACTCTGCTCTTGCTTATTACTGGGATCATCAAAGCGAGATTGATGCTGAGATTTCTCAACGGGAGCATCATGCTGAAGAACTGGAGACAACCGCAGGTGAATCACCATTTGCAGCTCGATTGCGTGCCCAAGGCGTACTTCTGTGATACTGGCGCTCTATATGGATGAAAATGTCTCCCTTGCTATCACAGAAGGGTTGCGATCTCGTAGGGTCGATGTTCTCACTGTGCAGGAAGATGGTTTAACTAGTTGCAGTGATTCAATCGTATTTGACCGTGCTGTCCAACTGAAGCGTATTGTATTTTCAATGGATCAAGACTTTCTTGCTGAAGCAAAGTGTCGCCAGCAGGCAGGAGAATCTTTTCCAGGTGTTATTTTTGCTCGCCAAAGCAAGGTTACAGTGGGAACTTGTGTCATTGAGCTAGAATTGGTTACAAAACTGAGGAAAACCAGATGAATTTGAGAGTCAAGTCTGGTATTTACCGCTGTAAAGCTGTTAAATCTTACTCCCCGTCCCTTATCTGCCGTACCCAATTAATCACAGTGTTGTGACTGACCCCAGTCAGGCGCTCAATTTCACGAAATCGAACACCATTCTGGTGCATCCTCAAGCAAATTTGTCTGACATCGTCAGAGTAGCCTCGCTGGAAGTAGAACGTGATGAACTGGCGATCGCAATTCTTGCAGCGGTAATTCTGCTTGCTCTGGCGATGTCCGTTTTTCTGAATTTGCTCTGAGCCACAGCTAGGGCATTTCATGCGGGTTTAACGGCTAGAGTTGACTTATATGCTGCCCACCCGCCGAGGTGGGAAATGTCAAGCCAGCCATACTTCTCAACCAGTTCCTGGGGATAGAGGAACGCGGTCAGCACCTCACCATCATCCATCACGACATCGCTGGGGTACATATGGGGGGGTTCGTTAGCCGCCAGGTAATTAAATTCGTCCAGGGTTAGTTCATAGACTTCCCCAGGAATGGAAACTCCCCCTTCAACCACCTCATAAATCGCGGGATGCCAACCGTCATGGGCGGCATGCAACCGATAAATTGGGCGAGTTTTAGCGGCTCGAATGAATTGGGCGGCTCCCAAATTGCCGTGATCGGGTTGACCACGTAGGGCGGAACCACAGATAAAGATGCGTTTGGTGGATTGGGTTTGGCTCATCGCTTTTCTGAATTCAATGATTGCAAGCTGTAGGAGCGTATACCGTTCGGATGATGATTTACGTCTACCCTTAAATTGTATACAAAGTAAGTATACATTTATGTATGCAGGTTTGCCCTTTGAACCCGAATTGCTCAACCCAAATTTCTCTAGTTACGGTTCTAGCACACTCAATCCCATTGAATTTAATGATGCAAGTAACTCATTGCTCGACTCTGCTTTCCTCAACGGTGCTCTCAACCCTAAATGTGAATGGCGATCGCCTCAACCGTAGTCTTTTTCAACTGGCTGAAATTGGCAAACTGCCCAACGGCGGCGTTAGTCGGGTTGCCTTCACCATTGAAGATCAACTGGCACGCCAACTAATTCAGTCCTGGATGCAGGAAGCCGGAATGACCACCCGGATTGATGCGGCTGGAAATATCATTGGCAGATACGCCGGACGCAATGAAACAGCACCTGCCCTGGCAACCGGCTCTCACATTGATACCGTGCCGGTGGCGGGTCGGTACGATGGCTGTCTGGGGGTGCTGGCTGGGATTGAGGTGGTGCGTGTGTTGAACGAAAATCGCCTCCGCCTCAACCATCCGATTGAAGTGATTGTGTTCACGGATGAAGAGTCCAGCGTGTTAGGGGCTAAGGCAATGGCGGGTGAAATTAAGCAAGAGCCAGACTACTATCGACGCAAGGATGGCACCCCAATTGAGGCGTGCTTAAAAGCGATTGGCGGGGACTGGTCGGCGATCGCCACTGCAAAACGGACTCGCTCGGAAATAGCTGCCTTTGTAGAACTCCACGTTGAACAGGGAGGCGTACTGGAACATGCCCAGAAACAGATCGGGATTGTCACTGGCGTGGTAGGGCAATACCGATTTGCTGTGCAGGTTAGCGGACGTTCTAACCATGCGGGTACTACGCCAATGACCATGCGGAAGGATGCGCTGGTAGCGGCGGCTCAGGGTGTTTTAGCCGTGAATCGGATTTCCCTTGAAACCCCCGGAGATCAGGTGGGTACCGTGGGCTACCTGAAGGTGTCTCCCAATGCGACTAATACGGTGCCAGCCCAGGTAGACTTTAGAATTGATTTACGTGACCTTTCCCAGAGCCATCTGGAGTTTTTAAGGGAACAAATTAGTCAGGAACTGGAGGCGATCGCGGTAGCCACTCAAACCGAAATTAGAATGAAGGAAACCTTCCACGTTCTACCAACCCTGGCAACCCCCGCAATTATGAACACACTTGAGGACGTGTGCGTCGAACAAGGTTTGAGCTATTTTCAGTTACCGAGCCGGGCTGGGCACGATGCCCAGGAAATTGGGCGCTTCACTGACATGGGTATGATTTTTGTCCCCAGTCGGGCTGGAATCAGCCACTCAGAGGAGGAATACACCTCTTTGGAAGAGTGCCAGCAGGGCGCAACCGTGTTGTTACAAACGTTAGTGAAGCTGGATCAAATATATTCAGATTTTGCTTAACCGGGTTATTCAGCTACTTTTTCGATTAAGACTTGATACCCCTGGTGGATTAATTTCACCTTCCTTTCAAAGACTTTCAGAAAAGCATCAATGGCTACCCTGGGTGGAGCTTCTGCAATTCCCTGGGGGAACATGAAGCCGTAATCATCGAAAATGATCATGCCACCCACCTTAACCAAACGCCAGGTTAAAATGGCATCTTCCAACACGTCACTGGCAATATGGGACCCGTCAATATAAGCCAGGTGAAATGAGTCTGGAATCAGCGATCGCAACACCGATTGTGACGTTCCCACAACCTTTCTCACCTTCTCTGGAGCACCCGTTTTGGCAATATTAAAATCAAATCGCTGCTCAATGGTTTGAATATCGGCTTCGGCACACATTACCTTATGTTCAACACTTCCTTCAAACGGATCAACACAGGTGATCCGGGCAGAAGGGTGGGTCAAAATATGTTCAATTAACCAGCAGGTTGAGCGACCTTCCCAACTGCCAATCTCCAGAACTCGCAGATCGGGTACATCGACAAACCGGGTTAAAAAGTGTTCCCAAACTGGCAGGTTGATACTGAACCAATCCTGGGAAAAGGTAAACTCCCTTTCGTGAACCTGTGCCTGGTATTTCAACTTGGGCAGTTCAGCCCTTGCCTCTGGTAAATCGGGTTCCAGATCTAATGCCTTCTGTAAATACTCCATGGCTTGAGCGTAGTGTTTTTGGTCCCTCAAGCTACTTGCCAGATTAAAGTGAACCTTAGCTAGATCGGATTGAGACAGCGTCGGGTTCGTCTCAATTGCTTGTTTAAAGGCATCAATTGCCTGGTCAAGTTCACCTTTTCCCCGTAGAAAGGAGCCGAAATTATTATAGGCAGCCGCTAAAAGATTTCTGGCAGTTTGATTACCCGGTTCTGTAATTAGCCCCTGTTGAAATAGCAAGATCGCCTCTTGATAGCAATTCTTGGCTAAATAGTCAGTTCCCAACGGCTGCCAATTTAGAACTGAAAGGAACTCCGGTGTCTTCTCAATTCGCCTAAACTTTTCGATTAAATAGGTGATTCTTTCCTGCTCAATTTGTTGCCGAATGATGTGCAGTTCCCTTGTTTCTGGCGGTGTATCATCTTGATATTGCTCTGGCGGTGTTTGAAACTTCTTAAGCTGCTTATCAAACATATTGCCGGGGTAGCGAATATATTCGACGGTTTCTATGCCGATCTTGACTAGTTTGAAGAACTTGGCAATCCAGAGGTCATAGCTAATATCTTCACAGGTAATTTGGTTATAAGGAATTCTGGATTCAGGATAACCTTCAATAAATTCATGGCAGTCCCGCCGGATACACAAATTCTGGGGCAAGGTGTTTTCAATTGCCACTTTCCAATAGGGGTGAATTGGGTCTTTCATATAAACCCCCGTTCGGACAACGCCCACAAACTGATTGGGTAAATGGATAGTTTTTGAACCCTGATCCGTTGCCAAAACAAAGGATGCATTGGGGTGTTTCAGCGGGTCATGGTTGAGTACCTGAAAACACAGATAAATGTGCTGCTTAAAGTACAGATCATCTCCATCACAGAAGAATAATATATCGCCCCTGGAAATCTTCGCCCCTGTATTTCTGGCGGCACCTGCGCTCACCCGTGCCGAGTGGTGGATCAGTTTGTAATGGGGTTTGTCCTCGATAAACTGGCTTACCAGTTCCGGGGTGCGATCGCTTGATCCCTCATTCACCACCACCACCTCCGCTGCAACCGGATAGGCAGTATGGTGTTCAAAAAAGTAGGCAATGCTGGCTTCTATACTTTCTAACGTGTGAATAATCTCGTTTTCCTTATTCAGAACTGGAACAATGACCGAAAACGAGTGAATCATGGCTTGACACCTCAGCGCCAGTAGACTTGAACTGTAGACTATAGACCTTAGCTGTAAACCGTAGACTGTGAACTATGGACTTTAACTCTGGTTTCAGGCTTTACCTGGGAATATCGCTTAACCAGCTCTGCCTCTGACTTTTTTAGTGAAAGACTTTAGGGCAAGGTTCCGATGAAAGGTGAACCCACCAGCATTACCTGAACAAGTTCCCCTGGCTCAACCCGCTTTTGACCCACCGGCAAAACGGCTAATCCGTTCGTCCCCGCCAGATTAATCAGATTACCCGAACTGTGACTACCCCTGGCGAGTTCAAATTCAAACTGTCCATCGATCAGAGAAAGACAACCCCAGAGATACGCTTCCCGTTTACCGTCTGAACCTAACCCAGTGCGAGGTTTTGCCATCACAAACGCGGGTCCCCATCCCGATTGAGGCAACCCAGCAAGCTTTCGTAACGCAGGCTGCACAAATCGCCAATAGGTGACCAGGGCAGAGACAGGATTACCAGGAAGACCGAAGTAGAGAGTGGAGTTGGAGGAGGGCAGAGGGGGAGATGAGGAGAGAGGGAGAGGGGATAATTTCGGCTGGCTGGGTGGAATCGTTTCTTTTGCTTCCTGGCGACGGTTGAAGGTTGCAACTGTCAACGGTTTTCCTGGCTTAATTGCAACTGCCTGGATGTGAAGTTCGCCACCCAGGGATGCCAAAATTTCTTCCACATAGTCATAGTCCCCAACTGAGACCCCACCAGAGGAAAGCACCACATCAGCAGCGGCGATCGCCTGTGCTATTGCTTGCTTTAGACTCTCTGGCTGATCGGGTACTTGCCCCAGCAGGTGAGGAATTGCGCCGGTTTGCGCCACCAGGGTTGCCAGAGCATACTGGTTAGAATCCACAATTTGACCGGGCTGGAGGGGTTGGTCAATGTCCACTAACTCACTACCCGTTGAAAGAATCGCCACCCGTGGTCGGCGGTAAACTCTGACCTGGGCACACTGAGCGGCTGCCAGGACTGCCATCTCTGGAGCCTGAAGCATTAGTCCCGCTGGCAACAGAGGCTTACCGGCTGTGTAAAACTCTCCCTGCCGTCGGATAAACACACCCGGTTTGGGAGCTATTTGAATAGTGACCCATTTCCCCTCTCGCTGCGTATCTTCCTGCATGACGACCGTGTCTGCTCCCACAGGCATGACCGAACCCGTCAAAATGCGGGCAGCTTGCCCCGTTTCTACGAGCCGCTGCGGTTGATACCCCGCCGGAATTTCTTCCACCACCTCTAGCGTGATAGGCTGCTCCCCAGAGCAGAACTGAACATCTTCAAAGCGGACTGCGTAGCCATCCATCGCTGAATTGTCCCAATGGGGAAAATCCAGGGCACTAGTCACAGGTTCTGCTAAAACTCGCCCTGATGCCTCTAGCAAATTCAGAATTTCACTATCCGACTCTAACTTGAAGGGCTGAACCAGTCCCAGGATAGTGGCTTCGGCTTGGGCAACACTTAGCATGGAAAAGCGAGAGGAGTTTAGTAGTATGGGCACAGTCTAGTAGACTATAGCCCGTCGTTGATAGCACCGACTCACCCAATCTCTGACAGCTTTTAACTTTAACAGTTGACAGCCAAATTGTCACAGCAAGTACACTCCCGGTTTGAGGAGTGCGTTATCCTGATAACAAGCTGCATAGTTGTTTCCACTGTAATATTTGAGTGTTCTGCTGTTTTCAAGTGACTCCCCCACACAGGCATCCTATGACTGATTCTCAATCCTCCCCTTCATTCGAGAATATCCCTAATCTTGAAGGAATTTCAAAGGAGCTTCTTTGTCAGTTACCTGACAACTCTGATATCTGGCACAACTTGAAGCAGGCGATCGCCACCAGTTCCGGGTTTAAGCGCTGGCAGTTAGAACATAGTGTGGATGGGAAATTCAATAGCTTAAGCCTGGATACCCTGGTTCGCAGCTACCTCCGCGAAACCTTGGAAACCCTGGCTTACTAGTAGCTCGTCAGGATAAGTTTAAACACTAATACAGGCAATGAGTGAGGCTTCCACTGGTATTCGTTGGACCATTCAGGCTGTAGACGCATTTCCTGATAATGAATGGATTCGCTACGAAATTATTGGTGGAGAATTATTTGTAACAAGAGCGCCCCATCACAAGCATCAGCAAGTGACAGGGCGAATTTTTTCAATGCTAGATAGCTGGTCGTTGCACAGTGGCTTGGGAGAATCATCGATTATGCCGGGTCTGATTTTTTCAGACTCTGATAATGTGGCTCCTGATGTGGTGTGGGTCAGTCATGAACGGTTGGCTCACATTCAGGTTGAAGCAGGGCATTTTCATGGGGCACCTGAACTTGTAGTAGAAGTGCTATCGCCAGGGAAAGCCAATGAAGATCGCGATCGTCTGGCCAAGCTGAAGTTGTATTCGATTCAAGGGGTCGAGGAGTACTGGATTGTCGATCGGATTACTCAACGGATTGAGGTATACCGTCGGGAGCAGGCTCAGCTAGCTCGATTTGTCACCTGGTTGGTGGGAGATATAATCCCATCTCCCTTACTGCCTGGATTTAGGTGCGAAGTGGCACGGCTATTTCTATAGCGGGCTTAGATACTGGATTGTCCACTTACTTTAACCAATCGAACACACCCAGCACCTGGCGGATCTGCCCCTCAAACTGAGCAATTTGGTTGTAGGTAGTGGCAAGGCGTTTGGCATCCACATACACTTCCTGCGTCGGGTATTTCTGGATTACTTCCAGGAGCGATAGCTGCCCATCATCGGCGGCAGAAAGAACCAGGGCGGACCGTAGCGCCTCGCGGCTGGCACCCTTTGCCGGTGCATGAATCGTTTGACCGACTTCATCCAGCAGAGCGGATCCCAATGGGTTATTCAACCCTCGGTCTAACCAGCGGACATCGATTGGCACTGGCTGAGTCAGGGCTGTACGAACTTGCTGGGCATCACTTTCCGAAATTCGGTAGCCTTTCAATAAAGAGGGATCGCCCGTTTCTGCAAACTCGGTCAGGTCTGCTACAGGAACCGACTGGCGAAAAATTCCATACTTCAAAACAACTTTTTCAGCCGCCAGACTGCTAGTAGAGTAGAGAATTGTGCCAGCAGTAGCTACCAGACATGCCAGCAAAAAGCGAGATCGACCAACAAAACCCATAGCCATCTCCAGGGTAAGAACCACAATTATTCAGACGTTATTTGTTTACTATAGTTGCCCCATCTGACGGCAGGAATAAAAAGCAGTGACAGAGATATTACAAAACCCATTTTTTGTGTTTGATTTATTGGACTCTGGGGTAAACCAATTGCAGCACTATTCTCAGCAGAGGCGTTATGGCTACCCAGAGTTCCCCAACGATTCCACTTAAACGGTTTCGCTCTTCAGACAGATATCTATTCTCGATTAAATATCTGCCGCTTGGTCTGATCACCCTCCTCTGGTGCACTGGGGCAACTGATTCCCTGGTAAATAGCCCAAATTTGGCTAAAGCCGTTTCCCCGATTGAAGTGGCTCAACTTCCCCTGGGTGCCAGGGTCATCTATGTCAATCCCGCTGCTGGTCAAGATGCTCCCAATGCCGGTAGTCAAGCTATCCCCTTCCGCACTGTTAGCTATGCCCTGCAACAGGCACAAGCTGGAATGGTGGTGCAGCTAGAGCGAGGTAGCTACACCCAACAAACGGGTGAGGTCTTTCCCCTGACCGTTCCTCCCGGTGTGACGCTGGTTGGCGAAGAACCAATCAAAGGACAGACGGTTGCGCTGATTGGCGGCGGTATCCTCATCAGTCCTACCTTTGCCCGTCAAAACGTCACCATTCTGGCGGGGAAAGACTCGGAAATTCGGGGTATCTCAGTCACCAATCCGAATGTACGAGGAACCGGAATTTGGGTAGAGTCCACCAATCCTAAAATCAAAAACTGTACCTTTTCAAACAACCACCGTGAAGGCATATTTGTGACTGGGACAGGGACCCCCAATATCGAAAAAAATGTGTTTACTCAAAATGGTGGTAATGGCATCTCAACTGCCAGTAATGCCAGAGGCGAAATTCATGACAATGTGTTTCAGAATACCGGGTTTGGATTAGCGATCGGCGGCAACTCTGCTCCCTTGGTGTCTGGCAACCGGATCATTGAAAACGTAGATGGAATCTATGTCAATGACTCTGCCCGTCCTATTCTGCGGAAAAATCTGATTGAAAACAATCGGCGTGATGGAGTGGTTGCCACCACAAGGGCGCAACCCGACCTGGGTAATGCAGAAAGTGCAGGGAACAACACCATTCAAGGCAACCGCCAGCACGATTTGAATAACGTCACTGGAGGCATCCTTTACTCGGTGGGTAATGTTTTGAATCCCGGACGGGTGAGTGGAAATATTCAGTTCATGGCTCCGGAGACTTCAGCAGGACAAAGCGCCTTTCGGGATGTGCAGGGACACTGGGCACAAGCTTATATTGATGCGTTGGCAAAACAAACCATCATCAGCGGCTTCCCGGATGGTACATTTCGTCCGAGTGATCCGGTAACACGGGCGCAGTTTGCTGCCATTGTCACCAAAGCCTTTGCTCCGGCACCTAAACAACCGCGCATCGAGTTTAGGGATGTTTCCACCACCTTCTGGGGCTACCAGGCTATCCAATCAACTGTGCAAGGCGGTTTTATGAAGGGTTATCCAGAAGGTGTGTTTCAACCAGAGCAGCCGATCCCCAAAGTCCAGGCATTAGTTTCCCTGGTGGCTGGGCTTGGTTTTAGTGCAGGAAGTCCTGATATTCTGTCGCGCTACCAGGATGTGGGGCAAATTCCATCCTGGGCAACCGGAGCGATCGCGGCTGCGACCCAACGTAAAATTGTGGTCAACTATCCCAGCTTGAGCCAGCTAACTCCTAACCGCAATGCCAGCCGAGCGGAAGTCGCCGCCTTTGTCTATCAAGCCCTGGTCAACGCAGGCAAAGCAGAAGCCATTTCATCTCCTTACCTTGTTTCTGGGATTTCCCCCGATCAAGAGGTAGGAGGACATCGGAACTGAAGCCACTCTCAAGGCTTCACTTTAAACAACAGAAGCCAGAAATCAACCTGTGGTTGACTCCTGGCTTCTAACTCCCGCATCCTTGAAAATACACCCTGGGAGACGCACCTAAACTTCTCAAGCCCTAAACCTGGCGCTAATTCTGCAAATTGGTCTTGCAGGTGTTTAAGATTCGATAATCGTTCTCGCTAATTTCAGAGATGCGATGAAACCCCTGTAAGCTAATTTTTTCAGCACTGCCGCCTGTTGAGGCAACGGTAGAGCTTGTTTCTAGAGCGATATCAAATGGATTGGTGCTGCGATCGTAGCTGTTCGTAACGGTGAGAGCCAATTGATCTTGCTTGAACGAGCCAGCGGCACAGTCAAATGAAGAGCGGGGCATATATAGCGCACCCACCACCTTGCCCTGATTCACTTCAAATACGAAATAGCCCTGCCCAATTTGTTCAGGTTGGGCAGATTGCCCATAAAGATAAACCCCATTAGGCAGATTGGCAACAGGTGCAGTAACCGCAGAAACCTGAACAGACGGTTTAGCAGGAGATTCTGCGATCGCCGGGAGGTTAACTGCTGCGACACCAACTGCCAACGTACTGATCAAGAAGCTGACAGAACGGCTCAGCAAAGAACGCTGGGGGAAATTGTGGTTCAATCGTTGGTTTCGCATCATGATTGTTGAGGGAAATAAATTAATTGAAATCAAGGTTTGAATAAATTCAGAAAAGAGCGAACTTACAAAGGTTAAGGAGTAGAAGATTGAAAATCGATTACAGATAATTAAGTTTCTTTCTAACAACAAGCTGATAAGCTTTTTATTGCAAAGCCACAGCTAAGGAAAACCTTCTGGCAAAAGGACGCTTCACGGGGAAGAAATCAACTTTATAAGCAACAGATCTGAACTACATCATCGGGTCTGAACCAGACCGGAACTGAACTATCAGAAATGAACTTCCAGTTAGCTACAGGCTCTTCATGTCTAATTCCGGAACAGTAACAACATACGATATTTCAATAATCTCTACCTCGTCCATCCGACTCACCTGAACGGGTGAATCAACATATCTTTTGACAGATTACATAGAGACGTTCGGTTCTCCAGAGTGGTTCGTGAAGGGTGTATTTGACGCAAAAGTGTTTTTGATTCCTTATCTATAATCAAATCATTAAGCAGAAATCCATGCAATTACGTTTAGTGACAGTTTTTAGAGTGGGAGTCCTACCTCTGTAGAAGCCTATGGGGTTTACGGTCATTGTGCATTTCTTCTCTGCACTGGGTATATTCAATTAGGATGGAAACGAGTTGAGGGGTGGGGTCATCTACCATTGGGCGATCGCTCACGTTTTGTCGGAGAATATTAATCCCTGCTTAGCCTCCGCTTGATCCCGCGTTTGAAGCTTACATGACGGAATCCCGATTTACCCTATTAGGGATAGTGAGGACGAGTCGCCAACTGGTGACCCAGATCCTGAAACATCCTGTTTTTCTAACCAGTATTCTGGTCACAGGCTTAACGCTTGCTGTGCGGCAAACAGGTGGATTGCAAGCGTTAGAACTGATGGCGTTTGACCAGTTAATGCGACAGCGCCCAGATGCTGGGCGCGACCAGCGGCTGTTGATTGTCGCCATCACTGAAGAGGATATCCGGACTCAAAAGCGCTGGCCCATTTCCGATCAAGTAGTGGCTGAATTACTGGAAAAACTCCAGCAGCACCAACCCAGAGTGATAGGGCTGGATATCTATCGAGATTTACCCCAATTGCCCGGTGCGGGGGCGCTACAAAAGCAGCTTCAGGCTCCTAACCTGGTGACCGTCAGGCTTTTAGGCGATGACGATAGCATTGGGGTTCCTCCCCCCCCTGGCATCCCAGAACATCGAGTCGGGTTTAGCGATATTCTGCTGGACTCGGATGCCGTAGTGCGGCGAAATTTACTCTATGCCGAATCAGAGACCGAGAAGCTCTACTCTTTTTCCCTCCGGTTGAGCCTCGCCTACCTGAAAAACCACAACTTGCCTGTGCAGGTAATGCCCACCTATCTGCAAATTGGCACCACTCGTTTTTCCCCTTTGAACCATAACGCTGGCGGCTATCAGGGATTGGATGATCTGGGCTATCAGGTTTCGTTGAACTATCGAACTCCTAATGATATCGCTCGACAGGTAACCCTAACCCAGGTTCTGAATGGAGCGATTGATCCTGACTGGGTCAAAGACAAACTGGTGATGATTGGCACGACGGCTCCCAGCGCCAAGGATATATTTCTCACCCCTTTTAATCTGACAGGGGCTGACAGTCCCAAAACCTCTGGGGTTGTGGTCCATGCCCAGATGGTAAGTCAGATTTTGGGAACGGTGCTGGATGGGCGATCACTTTTCTGGTACTGGGCAGAACCCTTCGAGATGCTGTGGATCTGGAGTTGGTCTCTAGTCGGTGGAGTTTTGGGCTGGCGGTTTCGCCATCCTCTTGTCCTGGGGGCAGGAATAACCACCACGGGGGTAGGTTTGTTCGTGATTTGCTTGGGTGCCTTTATGGGCGCGGGATGGGTGCCCTTTGTACCTGCTATCATCACTTTGGTCAGCACCGGGACGGGGGTTGTAGTTTACCGGATGCTGTATGACACGTTCCACGATGCTTTAACGGGCTTACCGAACCGTGCCCTGTTTATGAAGCAACTGCGATCGGTGATCGAGTCCCACAAACACACGAGCCATTTGGCATCTGCTTCAGGATCTCCAACGGTTGCCGTTTTGTTTCTGGGATTAGATGGATTTAAAACAATCAACGACAGCTTTGGGCATCGTCTCGGAGATCATCTACTCGTTGCAACGACTCAACGGTTAAAAAACTGTTTGCAACCAATGGATAGGCTTGCCAGGGTGGGTGGGGATGAGTTTGCCATTCTCCGACAAGAAATTAAAACAACGGAAGAGGTGACCTATCTGGCAGACCAGCTCCAGCAACAAGTCACGCAGCCGTACAAACTCAATGGACAGGAGGTCTTTACGACTGCCAGCGTGGGGATCGTTTTGGGACAGGCAAATTCTGACTACGAGCCGGAAGACATTTTGCGGGATGCCCATACCGCCATGCACCGGGCAAAGGAGTCAGGTAAGGCTCGCCATGAGGTGTTTGTTACTGGAATGCGGGTTCAGGTGATGACCCGTTTGCAGCTTGAAACTGATTTGCGCCGTGCCATTGAGCGGCAGGAGTTTCAACTACACTATCAGCCGATTGTTTCATTGGAAACGGGTAAAGTGGCCGGGTTTGAAGCGCTCGTTCGCTGGCATCACCCCCAGCGGGGACTGGTTTCTCCCATTGAGTTCATTCCGATCGCAGAAGAAACCGATCTTATTCTTCCCCTCAGCCAATGGATCATTCGGGAAGCCTGTAGTCAACTCAAACTCTGGCAGAAACAGTTTCCTAAAGATCCTCCCTTACTGGTGAGTGTGAACTTTTCCGGCAGGCAGTTTTCCCAGCTCGATCTGGTAGAACAGATTGAGCAGATGCTTCAGGATACGGACATTGATGGGCGCACCCTCAAACTAGAAATTACTGAAAGTACGGCAATGACGGATGTGGAGTCTACCATTGCCCTGTTGCAACGACTGAAATCCCTTAATTTGCAACTCAGTATTGATGACTTTGGCACAGGTTACTCTTCGCTCAGCTATCTGCATCGTTTTCCCACAAACACAATTAAAGTCGATCGCTCCTTTGTCAGCCGGATGGGTGACGGCAGCGAAGATGCTCAAATCGTCCAGACCATTATTATGCTGGGACACAACCTGGGCATGGATATTGTGGCAGAAGGAGTAGAAACCGCTGAACAACTGGCTCAACTGCGATCGCTCCAGTGTGAATTTGGTCAGGGTTTCTTCTTCTCAAAACCGCTAACCGCAACCCAGGCAGAAGCTCTGCTTGAAACCGATCCCCAGTGGTAGGAGGGGGGGGGATATTAAGGTTGAGAGTTTTGAGTTGAACGTTGTTCTAGCTCATTGAACTTTACGCTTTCCGTGTTGTAGTACAAATAAATTACTTTTTCTGTGGTGTGCGACCTGCGGAATGTTAGATCTCTGCTCTTAAAAAATAAGCCTTTTCTTAAGTAAGTTTAAGTAAGTTTAAGTTTGATGAGACCGATAACCTTACCTTAATCAAAACTGTTATTTTCAATACAATTCTCTAGACGTGGTAATCCAATTATGGATAGTTCAAAAAGACATTTAGGACAATCAGTTTCGATGGCGATTATGGCTGCTCTGGCTAGTGTTGGGGTTGTCTGGATGATCTCTTCGTTCTAGATTCCTGGAATGATGCCAGGGCGTTCTGCTCAAAAGGGGCTAAAATTTCAAATGAGAAGGATTTACATTCCTTAATAAAATTTGCACTTTTGTTAGGGTGTTTCTCATAAATGGGGGCAAAAGTTGGCAACAGCTTTTGCCCCTTTAGGCATGGAAATTAAAACGATCGCCTGTATTTTTTTAGGTATTTTGACTTATCCTAGCTCATTCTTCAAGTTAGATGAAATTCTTGCAGGGCAGGGAGAAAGTTACTGTTCTCATGCCCAGAACGACTGAGTTTGATCAGGGCAAAGCGTTGTAAGGATGTGAGGGATGCCCATTGATTAGGCGCGATCGCCACCCCCACTTCATTGGCTTTTTCTAAAACACTGTCTGGAATAGTTGTGGGGCTTAGCCACGGTGGATCGGGATCAACTGGTAGATCGGTTGCCTGGGCATGGGTGCGTTTCTGAATGAGTTGATGGAGAAACTCCCGGTATTCATGAACTTCATCCTCTGTTTCACAGGGCAACTCAACCAGGTTCTGCCGATCTACCTGGTAGAAGTGGTTCCACTGAGACAGTTTCAGTTTGACTCCACAGGTATCTAGCTTAAACCTGACCTGCATGGGGATGCAGCGCAGGGATTCGACAAAATCAGATTCAAATTGAAAGAATTGGGACATGGGAGAGAGGAGTCGGAAGCTTCCTAAAATTGTACTCTCCTGCTTACTGCTCACCCGACTTCCGGTTAACCCGCTTGATTAACCAGTAGCCAATTGAAATCGCCAGGATGGTGGATGCCAGAGCTAATAAATCGAGTCCAGAAGTCTTTCCCAGGTCGAGAATAATAATTTTACGGGCGATCGCAATTAGTGAAGTGCTGATCACGAGTTCAACCTGAACCACATGTTTCTTGAGATAGGCAGTGATGTTCTCTAAAATTTCTAGGGCAATCAGAACATTCAAAAATAGCCCAAAAACATTGAGCAGAGTGGTACCAAACCTTGCAATTGGATGCGTGAACAGCTCCACAACCAGGTAGATCCCCAGTTCATAGACTGCAACCAGGATAACGATAACCATTGCGATCGATAAGAGCTTAGAAACAATGCTCTCTACCTGATGCACAGAATGGAGAAAGTTGTCATCACTAAAAGATGCCTTGACCTGCTTAAACAGTTTACGCAAAGGCTGCTTGTCCTATCGCAACATACACATACGGATCTGAGCCTACTCATATTGAGCGTGATCGACACCAATTTATCAGGTTTTGCCTGGATAATGCGTGGCTCTTACCGCATCCATTAGGACAATATTATTCCACTTTAGGCAGTGATCTTACTCAAGAAAGATGATCCTAAAAACAAGTTTCCAGTAGCGTGGGTGACAAGTTCAGTATAAATACAGGGTTATTCTACTGTTGCAGCATGAGCTTATCGCAGCAGGCTGTGCTCATCACTTTATCCTCATATGTAATTCCTATTCCAGCTAATCATGCAAACAATTGATACCAGTGAAAAGATTGGGTTTTGTCCTGGACAAATTGTGATTGTGCCCCATAAAGGCAGCCACAAGCGAGTCCAGATTCGGAGTGTGAAGATGGATGAAATGGACACGTGGCTGATTTACTTTGTCGATCGAATTCCCTATCGGTGCCCTGTCCAGGTTGCCAGACCCGTTTTTTAGGTTAGGGAGTGTTTGAAAAGTATCCGGGGGTTAAAACCGCGACTAGACCAATAAAGTCCGCCTGTGCGAACTCAGGCAAAGGAGAGATTTACTTAGCCTGCGGAAGTAGGCTATAACCCTGGGGGTATGGCTCCGCTCCGCTTCGCTAGTGTCTGTATAGCTTGTCTACCCTGGGAACGCTTCCGCGAATAGTCTCGCTAAGGCGACTGCTTGCTTAGTCCTATCGTAATCCCCGACTGGCTCGCTCCCGGTTCAGTGTAGTTGCATGTCTGGCAGCGATTCCACGGCTGGGAAAATCGCTTTCGTCGTAAATTTCTCCAACTAATTCTTCCAAAATATCTTCTAAGGTGACCAGCCCCACCGTTCCACCATACTCATCTACAACGATCGCAATGTGAATGCGGCTCTGAAGCATCTCCTTGAGCAAATCGGCTACCCGTTTAGTATCGGGTACATACACTGGCGGATCCATTGCCTCCGTCACAGAGGCGTTAGTTTTACCTTCCCGCTTTAACAGGTTTAATTGCTGAAGTGCCCGCTTTAAATAGACAATTCCCACAATTTCATCCTTGGACTCCTCCTGGACAGGAATGCGGGAGTAGCCTGTTTCCAGGCACAGGTCAATCAATTCTTGCAGGGTTGCCTCTCGAGAAATCGTCCTCATATCAATCCGGGGCTTAACCACCTCCCTGGCGCTCAGCTTGTCCAGCATCAGTGCCTTATTCAATAACTGATGTTTATCCAGGTCGAGATGCCCCTTACCACCCAAAATTTCGATTAATAACTGTAAGTCTTGTACGGACTCACCCTGCTGCACTAGATTCCTTTGAAAAGCACGGATGGCTGCTTGGGTAATTTTCTCAAAGAGCCAGATAATGCCCAAAAACGACAGAATCTGGGACAGCAAGTAAATTGGACGTACAACCACTTTGAACAAAGGCATTGCACTGTTGATCGCCAGCGATTTAGGAATAATTTCGCCGAAAGTCAGCGTTAGAAAGGTGATGACAAAGGTGGCAATCCCGATCGCCTGGTTCCCCCCCAACCAAAATGCAAACAGGTTACCAGTCAAAATGCTGGAAAAGTTGTTAACCAACGTGTTGCCGACGAGTAAGGTGGTGATAAACCGTCGTCGATTACTCAATACGAGGGTGAAAATCCGACTTGGGTCGCCCCGCTCGTTGATCAAGGCTCGGAGTTTCAGGTTGTCCAGGGCGGTAATAGCGGTCTCTGATCCGGAGAAAAATGCTGACAGTGCCAGCATCAGGATTAACACTGCTATATCGATCGCAATATCTCCGAACAGTGGACGCGGACCGACAACAGTAAGAAACAAAGATGGTATGGGTAAGTTCACGAGATGCCCTAAGGCGACAAAGAGTAAATCAAGTGAAAAGAACAGACGCAAAAAAGATTAGGGATTTGGTCAAAGCTAATCGACCACAAAGCATAGTAAAGGGATTACCTTTTGCCGATTATCCATGAGCTATTTTTTGCACCAGCCCTAAAAAGAGCGATCGTTATTTGTTGATAATAACTTTCCTGCTTCCAGGCATTCATCAGATTTCTAAATAATTTGCGGCTCTGGATGAGGTTTTCCTGACTTTGACTCGAGATCGCCCGGATAGCCAGAACCTTTCGCAGCTATTCATTCAGAAATGTTCAACCATTCCATTGCTAAGACCAGTACACTCTAAAACTCTATTTCCTGGGGAGCGCGGGGAAATGGGATCACATCTCGAATATTGCCCATTCCCGTCATGAACTGCACCAACCGCTCGAAACCCAGCCCAAACCCCGCATGGGGAACCGTCCCATAGCGGCGCAGGTCGAGGTACCACCAGTAGGGTTTGGGATCAAGCCCCACAGCCTGAATTCGCCGTTCCAGCACGTCCAGTCGTTCCTCCCGTTGGGAGCCGCCAATAATTTCGCCAATCTTAGGAGCCAGAATATCCATCGCTGCGACAGTCTTCTCATCTTCGTCAAGACGCATATAAAAGGCTTTGATTTTAGCGGGGTAGTTGGTCACGATCACAGGCTTCTTAAAGTGCTCCTCCGCCAAATAGCGTTCGTGTTCAGACTGCATATCTAAACCCCATTCAACCGGATATTCAAAGGTTTTACCTGATTTCTCCAGGACGGATATGGCTTCTGTATAGGTGACCCGCGCAAACTCGTTATGAATGATATTGTCAGCGGTTGCCAAAACCGTTTTGTCAATTCGCTGATTGAAAAACTCCATATCCTCTGGGCACTGCTCTAACACTGTTTTGAAGATGTACTTCAGAAACGCTTCTGCCAGATCCATGTCGCCTTCCAGATCACAGAAAGCCATTTCCGGCTCTACCATCCAAAACTCTGCCAGGTGGCGAGAGGTGTTAGAGTTTTCTGCCCGGAAGGTGGGACCAAAGGTATAAACATTGCTGAATGCCATTGCCATGATCTCGGCTTCCAGTTGTCCGCTGACCGTCAGGTAGGACTGTTTACCGAAAAAGTCTTTGCCAAAGTCTACGGTGTTGTCTTCAGTCAAGGGCACATGCTTCAGGTCAAGGTTGGTAACGGCAAACATTTCCCCTGCCCCTTCGCAATCACTGGCGCTGATGACGGGAGTATGCACCCACATAAAGCCCCGTTCCTGGAAGAATTGATGAATTGCCGCAGACGCGGCATTCCGCACCCGGAACACCGCCCCCAGGGTATTGGTGCGCGATCGCAAATGGGCAATTTCGCGCAAAAACTCAAACGAGTGGCGCTTTTTCTGAAGCGGGTAGGTTTCTGGATCGGCATCTCCGTAGACCGCGATCGAGGCTGCCTTTAGCTCAATTCGCTGACCTTTGGCAGGCGACTCCACCAACGTACCCGTAATTTCTACCGACGCACCCGTATTCACCCGCTTAATCGCTTCCGCATATCCTGGCACATCCTGATTCACCACCACTTGCAGTCCCGCCATTGAGGAGCCGTCATTCACCTCGACAAAGCTAAATTCTTTCTGCTCCCGCTTGGTACGCACCCAGCCCTGAATAGTGACAGTTTCATTGGGTTGACCATTGCGGAGAAGGTCGATAATGCGTCGATTCATGGATGAAACAGAAGTGAAGTGGAATTTGGTTGTGCTGATATGGTCGCACTGATCATTGAGTTTAGCGTTGATTGAACATTCCGAGGTAAGCGGGATGCTGATCGGGCGTTGCCTCAGATCCCACATCCTTGAATAAAGTCAATCATCGCGTGCATCGACCCGGGTTTGGTCACAATCAGCACGGTTGAACCGGATTCTAGAACGGTGTTGCCATTGGGAATGGCTAAGGCAGCATGGGGATGAGACTGGTAGCCGATGATCAGTGAACCTGAAGGAAACTGAGGATCTTGGGCGATTTCTGCGACACTACGCCCAGTCACGTTGCAGTTTCCAGGAATAGACAGTTTCAACACCTCAATTTGACCTTGCTCAAAATGCATGATTGATTCCACCTGGGGATATTCGATCGCATTTGCCATCGTCGAAACCGCCAGGTCGATCGCATTAATAATCCGAGTTGCTCCGGCAATCCGGTAAGGTTCCATAAAGTCCCGGTGGCGCATTCTGACCAAAATGTGATGCACCCCAAAGTGTTTTCCCAAAGTCACCATTGCCAGATTGAGCGCATCATCTCGTAATACCGCTGCCAGAGCATCTGCCTTGCGAATTCCGGCTTCCAGCAACACTTCGGTACTAACAGCGCTACCTTCAAATGCCATCACCCCAAGCCGTTCACGGGCATAGCGACAGGCAACCGGATCCACATCAATGATCGCCACCACATGTCCCAGGTTGACCAACTGCTGCGCCAACTCCAGCCCAACCAGTCCTGCTCCACCAATCAGTACATACATTGAGCAACCTCCGTGGGAGAATTTTGAGTCTAACGTACTTTTTCTATTGATGATTAATGGCTGAACATATTCTGAAGGCGACCTGTGAAACTGTTCATTTTGGAGGGTTTTCATCTGAACTAAAACCTGCTTTGTGCGTGGAATCGGGCGAGCGCATCCACATTGAAACCTTCTCTGGCATGAATGTGTACCAGAAAGCCCCCGCTGAGTTTGTGCCAGCAGCCTTGCGTGAGATTTGTGAACACCTACCGAGCGATCGCCGAGTTGGACCTGGTCCCCATCTGCTTACAGGTCCCATTGTGGTGAATGGTGCAGAACCTGGCGATGTTCTGGAAGTGAGGTTAGAGGAAATTACGCCCAGCTTGCCGATTGGGTTTAACGCGATCCGTTCCGGTTGGGGCGCGTTGCCAGAGGTCTTTACCCAGCCTGCCCTGCGCTTTATTCCCCTGGATCTGATCCATCAAACGGCTGAGTTCCCCCCCGGAAGCGGCATCAAGTTTCCCCTCCATCCGTTCTTTGGGATTTTGGGTGTCGCAACGCAGGAAACCCACCGTACCTCTGTCCCACCTGGACTGTATGGGGGCAATATTGACAATCGCCAGTTACAAGCAGGTTCGCGAGTCTTTCTGCCGGTCTTTCTACCTGGTGCCCTGTTTTCCATTGGGGATGGGCACGCGGCTCAAGGGGATGGAGAGGTGAATGTAACGGCGATCGAAACCTCAATGAACGGAACGATCCAACTCATCCTGCGGAAAGACTTGAAGTTCACCGCGCCCTTTGCTGAAACTTCCACTGACTATATTTCAATGGGATTTGGGCAAACCCTGGATGAAGCTTTTGAGGTTGCCCTCCAGCGCATGATTGATTTTTTAGTCCACTACACGGGCATCTCCGCTGAAGAGGCATACGTTCTGTGCAGCCTGACGGCTAACTTTCACATTACCCAGGTGGTGAACAACCCTCAAAAAGGGGTACATGGGTTACTACCAAAAGCTATTTTGCCTCCTACGGTGCAGCAATTCTTACTTTAAAAGAGTGGGGTCGTTGAAGCCCTTAAACAAAGAGGCTTTTACGATTATTTACAAGCCGACAAATCGCTGGAACCCAGTAGCCTCGTTCCATACTGAGAATTGCTGTCTAAGATTCGCTTGTGAGATATAGCAGGTGCCAGGGATCAGGAGCAAAAGCAGTGGGAAATATCGTCAGGCTTAGACCTCGGAGGTTTTGAAAACCTCCGAGGTCTTGGATGTCATGAATTTCACTCATCTAGCGGATTGTGGTTGTCTCAGTTCTTCCGAAATAATGAGATCCCTACCAGATCGCCCTCCATTTGGGTACTTTATCTACCTGTCTGGTCAGCGATCGCCCCCAAACTTCGGCAAATATCAGCTCCCCCTCCCTCCTTCTCTCCCTCTCTCCCCTTCCCCCCAAATGATTCCCCACTCGAATCACTACTGGTTAACCAACGTTCACATTCCACCTCCTTTGATGGTGCGCAGTGGTCAGGGTAAAAGCAGAAATTGGTTGACCCCATCTTCCCCATCTCCCAATCCCTCCCCAGAACTGCTCCCCGTCGATCTGGAAATTATTAAGGGATCCATTGCCAGCATTGCCACAGCCGGAACCCTGACCAGTTACACCGCTCCTTCAGTCGATTTGCGCAGTGGGATGGCATTTCCCTGCTTTGTAGACATTCACACCCATCTAGATAAGGGACACATCTGGGAGCGGACCTCCAATCCCGACGGCAGCTTTGCCAGTGCCCTTAACCAAATTCAAAGGGATTCTGACCATTACTGGGATCCGGAGGATGTCTACCGCCGCATGCAGTTTGGGCTGAAGTGCAGTTATGCCCACGGGACAAAAGCGATCCGCACTCATATCGACTCTGGGGGGAACCTGGCAAACCTGAGCCTAACAGTTTTCAAAACCCTGCAACAGGAATGGCAGGATCGGCTCATTCTGCAACCTGCCTGCCTGGTCGCGTTGGACTACCTTTTGACACCAGCAGGAGAAAAGCTGGCAGATCAGATCGCTGAACTGGGGGGGATTTTAGGCGGAGTGGCTTATATGAATCCCGATATTGAAGCACAGGTCGATCGCGCCTTTGTCCTGGCAAAAGAACGAAAACTCAACCTGGATTTTCATGCCGATGAAACAGATGATCCTGGCTCCATTACCCTACGATATATAGCCGAGGCAACCATCCGTCACCATTACCAGGGAAAAGTGGTGTGTGGACACTGTTGTAGCCTGTCAGTCCAGGAGTCCGCGCCAGCCAAAGCCACAATCGCCCGGGTTAGAAAAGCGGGTATTGGGGTAGTCAGCCTACCCATGTGCAACCTGTATTTGCAAGATCGGCAACCCGGACGCACTCCCCGCTGGCGTGGGGTGACTTTAATCCATGAACTTCAGCAGGCAGGTGTTCCCGTGGCACTCTCCAGCGACAACTGCCGCGACCCATTCCACGCCTTTGGCGACCATGATGCCCTGGAAGTGTTTTCCATGTCGGTCAAAATCGCTCATCTAGACAGACCCTACGGCAACTGGTGTCGCTCTATCACCACTATCCCTGCTGACCTGATGGGGTTGCCCACCGTGGGGCGAATTGGTGTCGGTTTACCGGCAGATCTGGTGCTATTTCGAGCACGCAACTATGGCGAATTGTTATCCCGCTCACAGCGCGATCGCATTGTCCTGCGAGAGGGTAAGGTGATTGATACCACCCTGCCAGACTACGCTGAATTGGATGACTTACAACTGAAGAAACAACCAGAGAATTAATTTCCAGCGATTTTTTATCGATTTAAGAAATGATGGCAACTACTTCAATTTACTGGCTGTAACTTCCTTACGAAAGGGGTGAAGCAGAAATCGCGCGGGTTTTCCTTAACTCTTGGCACAAGGAATCCAGATACATGGTGTCATTAGTAATATCTGAAATTTGATTCTCGTCCAATCCATCTGTTAACAGTAGCTCTTGATAGGTTTTCATCCGATATTCCAGCGCCTCGATAATAAACCGAATTGCTTTGGGAGACAGTTCCATAGCCAATCCTCCACTAACTCACCTTACAAAAGAAACGACCTACAACGCTTAGTGCTGCTTTGTAGTCGTCCATGCGCATATTGTACTTAGGTTCCCATGACCAATGATTACCATGAACGTTCACTAGCTCTAGCTCCTTTGGAATTTCAATTCCCGCCTCTAGCTTCCACCAATTCTTTCCCATACCCTGAAAAAGGTAGAGATACCGCCTGACCTGGCTATAACCCAAACTTCGCCAGCTTCTTTATACGTACTCACGTCCTGAGAGCGTATGTTATCCACTCTGGGAGAATTAGCGTTTCCCATTCGGTAAAGTGAAACAGGGGTTTTGTTCATTCCCTAGAGTTTTGCATCAAACAACACGCCGCAATGGGCTGTGATGTTTAAAAATTCTATTGCGGAACTCAGGCTGGCTAGAACAGGAGTTCAATAGAGTTCAATTGTGGTTTTTTCTCAGGCTTGGAGTTCACTCTAATGACATCTGCTGATACTCAATCTGTTGACCTTAAGGCGATCACTGCGGACTTACCTGGGATAGAAATCATTACCGACCCATCCCAGGTATCCAAGCTTTCCCAGGACTACTACACCTATAGCCCTATCCTGCAAGGAATCCTGGGTGATAAGCGAGGGGATCTGGTTGTTCGTCCCACGACAGAAGCTGAAGTGCTGCACATTGCCAAAGTATGCGTTAAACACCAGATTCCGTTAACGGTACGCGGGGCAGGCACCGGCAATTATGGGCAGTGTGTGCCGCTCCAGGGGGGGCTGATTCTGGATCTGTCCAATATGCAAAAAATTAAGTGGATTAAGCCAGGAATTGCCTGCGTGGAACCGGGGGTAAAGCTGGCAGCCTTAGATAAGCAGTCACGGGAAACGGGGTGGGAGATGCGGATGGCTCCTTCTACCTATCGCAAAGCCACGATTGGTGGCTTCATTGGCGGCGGCAGCGGAGGAGTCGGTTCGGTGACCTACGGGCAACTGCGCGATCGCGGCAACCTGTTGGCACTGCGGGTTGTGACAATGGAAGATGAACCCCGCGTGATTGAGTTGCGTGGCGATGATGTCTACAAAGTTGCCCATGCCTGGGGCACCAACGGCATTATCACGGAACTGGAAATTCCTCTGGGACCCGCCTATGCCTGGGCTGAGGCGATCGTCACCTTTACCGACTTTATGACCGCCGCCCGTTTTGGACAGGTATTTAGCGACAGTGACGGCATGATCAAAAAGCTGGTCTGCATTCTCGCGGCTCCTATTCCCGGCTATTTCGCCGCCCTCAAAAGCTACATGCCAGAGGGAAGCCACTGTGCCCTGGTTCTGGTAGCCGAGTGTTGTCTGGAACCCTTTGCGGAACTGGTAAAGGAATTTGGTGGCAGCGTCACCTATCAAAAAACAGCCCAGGAAGCCAGTAAGGGGGCAACCCTGATTGAATATTCCTGGAACCACACCACCCTGCATGCCCGCAGTGTAGACCCTACCCTCACCTACCTGCAAACCCTGTTCCCAGCAGACAAAAGCCTGAAACTGGTTGAGCACATGTATCACTACTTTGGGGACGAGGTGATGATGCACCTGGAATATCTGAGGTTTAACGGACAGGCAATTCCCGCTGCTCTGCAAATTGTCCGCTACACCACCCCTGAACGGCTCCAGGCAATTATGGACTACCACGAAGAACAGGGAGCCATGATTTTTGACCCCCATACTTGCATTCTGGAGGATGGTGGCAGAAAAACCGTCGATGTCACCCAACTCAAATTTAAGGAAATGGTTGATCCCTACGGGCTATTGAACCCAGGCAAAATGCGAGCATGGCAGGAGCGATCGAGTTATTTGATGTAATTACAGCGGTTTTCAGACGAGTGCCACCCAGGTGATGCCTTTAGATTCATGCAAAACAGTGGCTAGGTGTGGCATACACAACTGAAAATGGCTGTAAGAGATCGCGCAAAACGCTGTCCCACCGTCCTGTTCCGCCTGACACCTGCTATAAAGCCCCAGGGTAACGCTATGATAAATGTGAGGTTAAGTTGTGTGAAGAAAATTGACAGCAACGTTTAAATCTCCAGATAGCTTCACTCTGCCAGCCACCTGGCACGCCCTTGACCCTATCTGGCAAGGAGATGAGCCAATAGTTCAACAAGGTTTACCCCACCATCAACTCGCACCCGCATGGCAAATTCTGCTACTGGGCGATGGTTCACCGACCCGGCATTTACAGTTGTTGACTGGGGAACCGACGGAAGTGGATGTGATTGATATGTCACCTGTTGGCATGGACACTGACAACGCCCCCCGTCAAATCCAGGTTGTGCCGGGACCGCGACTGCGACGGCAGGTGTGGCTGAGAACGTCCACGGGTCAGCGACTCGCCTATGCAACTTCATGGTGGGAAGCCAGTCATGTGGATGAGTACCTGCAAAACCGATCGCTCCCCATCTGGGCAAGCCTTGCCCGCTTGCGAACCGAACTTTACCGGGATGTACAGGGCATTTACTACGGCAACTCTGTTGCGTTGGGACAGGCTTTTGAACAGCAGGGTCCCTTCTGGGGTCGCCATTATCTCTTCTGGCACCACGGTCAACCCCTGACCCTAATTTATGAAGTATTCTCTCCCTATCTCACCAAATATCTGGGTCCAACCCACTCGTAACTTAATCAGCGATTTTTAGATGAGTAATACCAATTTCATTTGAGGATGAGCAGAATTAGCCTTCACAAGACAAGGGTCCTACCGTGTACACACAAGTTATCTGAGTCTAGCCAATGCTGGGCTTAATCCTCCCTAACCCTCCTTAAAAAGGAGGGAACCGGATTGGAAGTCCCCCTTTTTAAGGGGGATTGAGCGGGATCTTGCAGAGTTTTGGTATGCGAGTCGAGATGTGTGTACACAGTAGGACAGCGGACTGATGGAAGTTGACGATTTAATCGGGTAATGAACCAACGTACCGCAGCAGGGGGATAGAGCGAGCATCAAAGCGATCTAGAAACTGATCGACTTTCTGCTTGAGGTTATCCGACCGGCTGCTGAGACGATGCATGTGCAGCAGATCCTGCTTAAGCCAACGCCAGAGTTTCTCAATCGGATTGAGCCAAGAGGCATAGGTGGGCAAGTTCAGTAGCACCATCGGCCGTCCGTTTGGGTCGCCCGGTGTGGCACTCACGGGTTGCCAACTTTGCGGCAGTTTGGGTGGGTAGCGCCACACTTGCTCCTCCCAATCTTGCGCTACCGTGAGTTGTCGGTAGAAGGTGACTTCATCGAGGAAAACCACAACGTACTTGTCTGGCGCGTACTTGGCACGTAAACACGCCAGTTCAATCTGGTCGCATTTGCCCACCTAGTCAGGGTCAGGACTGTGAACATACGGTCGCCCTCGTTTGTAGCCAATGTCGAACCGGGACAACAATTTGCTCAATCCTGATCTGCTCTTGAGACCTAAACTCGGGCACGGCTCCAACAAGTCTTGCAACCGCCAGTGTGCTTGCTCATGTCCAAAGGTTTGCGGCGCATGTCGCAGCCCATTGAGCACCGATTGCTTAGCCGCTTGAGCGCTCTCGTGCTGAGGGGAAAAAAGCAGGCTTGCGCCCACGCCAGTACGCTTGCGGGGCGCAATCACGAACATTTTCCAAGGCTTGCTATTGCTCAGCGCTCAGTTGCAGTTGAATCGGACGGCGGCTCATCATTGGGACTCACTTAACGCTCAACGATGCCTCCTAATTATTACCCGCTTTATTATTCAACTTCCATAAGCCTCTTCTTTCTAGGACATACCTTGTGAAATCTTTAATTTTTGGCTCCTAAATTCTTCACTCCTAACTTTTCCACGTCTAACTCTTCACTTCCCCTTCCTCACTTGTTATCTCTCCCTTCATCTGCTTCGCCAAATCCGCCCCCCTTCTTCTACTCAGGCGCGTTATAATTTGGGCGAAGTGTGTAGCAATGTTTCATGACTAATCCTCTGGTTCATGCCTTCTTTGTGGGCAGAGCGCTATCGGAAGCGCTGTATGAGCAGGCAGAAAAAGCGTTAACGAATACGCTTAGTGATCTTGGTAAACTTGATGCAGAGTTGCGAGAAAGTCTGCACCAATTTACGGCAGAAGTCGTGGATCGCGCCAACCGGGCAGAAGCCGAAGCTATGCGGGGGCGTAGTACAGGCACAACGGCACCGGGTGACCAGGAATCGGCTGATTTGCAAGCTATGATTGATGACTTACGGGCAGAGATTGCTCAGTTGCGCTCCGAGCTAAAGCGTTACCGCAGTAGCCAAACTGCCTAAGTGCCAGGCAAGACCGTTCCCTTGTTGAATCACCAGTTCAGGAAATCGAGTGTCTGTTTTTTCTCGCGACTCTGACCCCCCTAGCCAACCAGCAGAGCCATTGGAGGGCACGAATGTGCATCTCGATGGTTTAGATATTGACATTGGCATGAACGGGTTGAACAACCACAGACCCAAAGGTGGGGAGAGTGATTTTTTAGCTTCGATGTCTGAGACTCCAGACAGTTGCTCTCCTTTGGATGAACGGGAGGACTTAGGACAGGAAGCCTCTCGTCAGCGGTACTTTTCGGAAGAAGCTGTGTCTCATCGTTATGAACAGTCTTTGCAATCGAAACGCTGGTCGGCGTTAGGGGAATCTGCTGGCTTAGAGTACCGTTCCAAGCCAAAAGCTTATGGAGACAAGGCTTATCGCTGGAACCGCAGCAATTACTCTCGTCAACGACGCTTTCTAGACATTTGGGGGTTTGTCTGGTCATTTTTGTTTGCTCTCTGGCTCTATCAAAAGCCCTGGAGCTATCCCGGTGGGATAACGGAAGCAAAACAGGAAAAACGGCGCAGGGCGATCGCGGTTTGGATGCGTGAAACCTTCCTTGATCTGGGTCCTACCTTTATCAAAGTGGGGCAACTATTCTCGACCCGTGCAGACCTGTTTCCAACGGAATACGTAGAGGAACTCTCAAAACTCCAGGATAAGGTGCCTGCCTTTGGCTACGAGCAGGTTAAAGAGATTGTCGAAGAGGAGATGGGCAAACCCATCCAGGAGCTTTATCGCAACTTTGACCCAATTCCTATCGCGGCTGCCAGCCTGGGGCAGGTACACCGGGCGCAACTTCATTCGGGCGAAGAGGTTGTGGTCAAGGTTCAGCGTCCGGGTTTGTTGAAGCTGTTTGCGATTGACCTGGCAATTTTGAAAGGCATTGCTCGCTATTTTCAGAACCATCCTGACTGGGGCAGAGGGCGAGACTGGTTAGGTATCTATGACGAGTGCTGTCGCATTCTGTATGAAGAGGTGGACTACCTCAACGAAGGACGCAACGCCGACACCTTCCGTCGTAATTTCCGTAACGAAGACTGGGTCAACGTGCCCAGGGTTTACTGGCGCTATGCCTCACCCAGAGTCCTGACTCTAGAGTATCTTCCAGGTATTAAGATTAGCCATTACGAAGCGCTCGAAGCGGCAGGTCTTGACCGCAAAGCCCTTGCCCAGATGGGTGCCAGGGCATACCTGCACCAACTCCTCAATGATGGGTTTTTCCATGCTGATCCCCATCCCGGCAACATTGCTGCCAGCCCAGATGGATCGTTAATCTTCTACGACTTTGGCATGATGGGGCAGGTCAAACCAGTGACCCGTTCTAAGTTAATGGATTTGTTCTTTGGCATTGCCCAGAAGGATGGCGATCGCGTGGTAGCGGCTTTGATTGAATTGGGAGCACTTGCCGCCGCAGATGATATGGGACCTGTGCGCCGCTCCGTCCAGTTTATGCTGGATAATTTTATGGATAAGCCGTTTGAGTCTCAATCGGTGAGCGAAATTAGCGATGATCTCTACGAGATTGCCTATGGTCAGCCTTTTCGATTTCCGGCAACCTTTACGTTTGTGATGCGCGCTTTTTCTACCCTGGAAGGGGTAGGCAAGGGGTTGGACCCCGAATTTAACTTTATGGAGGTTGCAAAGCCTTTTGCAATGCGGCTTATGACGAATGGAAATCCTTCATCAGATGCAGGTAATATTCTAGGTGAACTGAGCCGTCAGGCAGCCCAGGTAAGCAGTACTGCCCTGGGGCTACCGCGCCGAATTGAGGAAACCCTCGACAAACTGGAGCGGGGTGATCTGCGGGTGCGAGTGCGCTCAATGGAGACCGACCGGATATTACGCCGCATGAATGGCGTTAATATGGGGACTAACTACACCCTGCTAGTTTGTACGTTTACCCTATCGGCAACTATCATTCTGGCAACCGGGCATGGTTGGTTGGCTCTGATACCGGCGATCGCCGCGATTATCTTTGCCATCGTACTGATTCGCCTCCTGATCCGTCTTGAACGTTCAGAACGAACTCCGTAATCCCACAGGCATCTCACAGTAAACTAATGGTAGCCTGGCTCACATGCCAAACGAAGGGCAGCCACCGATGAAGCTTTTTTTTACGGGACAAACTGATGTAGGGCTTTTGCGTTCTGTGAACCAGGATGCCTATTTTATTGACCCAGAAGGACGCTTCTTCATCGTGGCAGATGGAATGGGTGGTCATGCGGGTGGGCAAGAAGCCAGTCGGATCGCTACTCAGGCAATTCAAACCTATTTGCAGAACCATTGGTATTCTGTTGAACCCTCTGAACAACTTTTAGAAGCGGCATTCATCGCTGCTAACCAGGCAATTCTGCAAGACCAGTACTATCACCCGGAGCGGTCTGATATGGGAACGACCGCCGTGGTGGCAATTTTCCGAGAGGAGCAGCCCTGGTGTGCCCATGTGGGCGATTCGCGCCTCTACCGACTGCGCGGCTCCAAGCTGGAGCAAATTACCGAAGACCATACGCTGGTTGCCCGGTTAATGAAGTACGGGGAAATTACCCCTGACCAGGCACGGGTTCATCCACTCAGACATGTGCTGGCACAATGCCTGGGACGGGAAGACCTGCAAGAGATTTCGATTCAACCGTTTCAGGTGCAACCGGGCGATCGCCTCCTGCTCTGTAGTGATGGCTTAACCGAGGAACTGTCTGACCAGCTTATTGCCTCCCATCTCAAATCCATCCGCGCCTGTGAGAAAGCCGCCACTGCCCTGATCAATGCCGCGAAGGATCGAGGTGGGCGTGACAATATCACTGTGGTTATTGTCGCGATCGACCGTCTGACGCGGGGTGAAAGTTGAGAACCCGTACCTTTACTGAAGCCTGGAGCAGTCCTTTAAGGCAGTTTATAGAGGGGTTGTGCTATTTCTAACGAGGAGAAGTGATTGATTCCACTTTGGGGATGACAGGAGCTACGTCCCTAGGGCAAACGCACGCGTTTCTTCATGTTTTAGAAACAGGGCTGAAGGACTGAGACAACACCTTGAGTAGATAGTGGTCATCCCAGCCTGCCCTGAGACGCTTGGCACGAATGCCATCCTTGGCAGATTCTTTCTGGGTGCCATTGAGCACCGATTGCTTAGCCGCTTGAGCGCTCTCGTGCTGAGGGGAAAAAAGCAGGCTTGCGCCCACGTCCGTCCCGTAGCATCAGACCTCGAATCCCATCTTTGTCGTAGCGATGCACCCACTCGTATACCTATCGGCTTTGCGTCGCTTCAGCAATCCGCTCTTTGCCACTTGCAACCCACTTGCTCCCGCTGCAATTTTCAGCACGGCGCTCAACGATGCCTCCTACTTGTTACCCGCTTTATTATTCAACTTCCATAAGCCCCTTGCCGCTTAAGTTATTTCTACAGGACTCCTTAGTGGAGTGAGTAATTAATTTTGCAACATCTGACCGTTAAAAATGTTGGGCGCTCTACTAGTCTAGACCAGCAGAAACAACTGTCCAGTAGTGAGTGGATGGTAGGTAGGTAGGTAGTGGGGGGATGAAATTGCGATAACCCTAAGTTCAAGTTTGCCGTTCCTGCCTAGCCATCCACCAATTAGCGAGAGGACACCAACGCACAGGATGCACTGAGTTGCACCGCAGGCGGGACGAGCGCGACCACATGGGGGACGGGACGTGGGACATAGCCAACCAGGGAGTGACCCTGGTATGCCAGGGATGTACTGGCACCCGAATCCAGCATCACAGCATCCCGGAAACCCGCTTTTGCCAATGCCTTACCTAAATCGACGGAACCAATTGGCTCCACAGATACCCCGACGACTGGCTGACCTTGCTGATTAATTCCCCAGAACGCTCGATGTCGAGGCTCATTGAAGTCAAATAGCTTGCCAAACCGTTCAGGCGGTTGAGGCTGCCCATTTTCTACCAGAAAACCAGCACCCACAAAAGCATCCGTCACATTGGGAAGTTCAGCCTGGATGCCCTCCAGCGTGTTGTGCTTAAGACTATCAAACGGAACAAACCTGACCGTATTTTCACTGATCAGCACCAGGGGGCGGTTGTTAATTAAGGGAATTTCGCCCTTTCTGCCTGGAAAGAACCGACCATGAACTTGACTTAGGACAGGACCCAGCATCTCATTGGAGTCCAAAAACTCGAGGGAAAAGAAGCCACCATCAACCGCCGCGATCGCCCCAGTGTCAGACTTTGCCAGAATTTCTGGCACCTGGTAGCGACTATCGGCATGGATGGTAATTGGCTTACCCCCTGAAATAAAAATGAAGGGGGTATCGTCAATTGCCGTCTCTGTTTTCTGTACGGGAGATGCAAAATCAAACCCTAAACTCCAGGCTTGCAGTTTGGGCCCACCCCAGGCAATATCCACCATTTGCTCTATCCCAGACTGACCCACCCGATCAACCGCCATCAAGCTTTCTGACTGCCCTGCCAACCGATCCTCAGCATCATCCATCGTCAGAGCTGCCGTATAGCCTGCTGTCTGTACAGCCTCAGCAACCTTGGCGTTGTACTTGCCCTCCGGATATGTGAAGTAACGAATCGGGATCCCCAACGCCGACTCCAGGATTTGCCTGGACTTTTGCAGTTCCATTTGAACGTCCGCTGGGGACAGATCGGGCATCAGGCGGTGGGTCACACTGTGGGAGGCGATGGTCACCAAGGGGTCTGCTGCCATCTCTCGTACCTGCTCCCACGTCACACCAGGACGACCTAAGCGCTTGTCTATCTTGTCGGTGTAGATGGAAAACAGAGCGGGATAGTTATATTTTTTTAAGAGGGGGTAAACATAAGTGTAGTGCCCCAGGTAGCCATCATCAAAGGTCAACAAGATCGGCTTTTCGGGTAGCGGTAGTCCTGTCCGCAGATGAGTCACCAACTGATCCATGCTGATTGGAGTCAATCCCTTCTCCTGAATCAGTTTCAGATGCGCCTCAAACTCCTCTGGTGTTACGTCAAAAAACACTTCCTTTTCCGGCAGGATGTCGTGATACATCATCACGGGTACCTTAGCCTGCCTTGCTTGCGGGTTAACCTCTGGAAAAGGGCTGGCATTCAGGTATGCCAGGAGTTGGGGTCCCACCTGCTCAATTAAGGAGCCAATCCCGATCGCCGGTTGATCTGCCCAGGTTGCCGTTTGAGCCAGATTACCCATGAGGTGAGTAATGCCTGTCGTGGCAACGGTTTGGACAGGAGGACAGTCAATCGCAGGAATGGTAGGGGGATCTGGCTGACTCTGGGCGATCGCAACCGATGCTTCCAGCGAGGGTACCCCAACATTAATGGGTAGTAGAACGGTCAAACTACCTGCCAGCAGAAACCGCAGACGATTACCAAACCCACGTTTGGCAACCCGTTTAGACTGACGCTTACACCACAGTGGCATAGGGGTTAAGAAAATAAAAAATTCCTTGTTATATGTACCCCATTTTTGGCGCTTTGTCAGGTTCTTTTAGACACTTACTTCAAAAAAAAATCAAATAGACCTTTTGCTACCCGGAGATCAGCATAATCAGTAATGATATGCCAACCCCTTATTTTGGAAAAACCTACCATTTGCCCCAACAAATACGGAGATTGCTTGGAAATCCTTAGTATGACTTCTGACTCCTGCCAAATGGCTTAATCTCAGCTATCCCCCCCCCTGATTTGAGAATTGCTATAAAAAATAAAAGCCTCCTTGCAGGAGGCTGTTTAGTTATGGTGATTTGACTCTAGGACAGGCACTATCGTTCTATATTTCTAGACAAAAAACTGTATACGCGATCGCCTTCCTCTATTGAACCTGCCCCGTTATCGAGTTTTCTTGACAATCACAAGGGAATTCGGTAGCAGAGGTATCTCTTTCTAGTAGAGCCTGCCACTAATAGAGCCTGCCATAAGTGTAACGATTCACCTGCCTAAGTCATGTAAAGCGTTGATCGCATCTGCGCACTGCTGAGTTACTGTTTCTAAGACTTCCCGTTCGGTTGACGCTGGCGGAGAGATCAGGTTACCAATTCTAACTGTGACAGGAACCGAGCGGGGGACAGCGGAACCTTTTTGAAAAATAGCATGAGTTCCCCAGAGGCTCACTGGTAACAGGGGCGCGTTTGCCTTTGCAGCAATCAGGGCAGCGCCCAACTTAGGGTCAGTCACCCGTCCGTCGGGCGTGCGGGTACCCGTGATAAACACTCCTGCTGCCCATCCTTGGCTAAGGGAACCCAAAGCGGCTCGAATCGCACTGCGATCAGCAGAACCCCGCTTGACTGGGTATGCCCCATAAAGGGCGATCGCCTGCTTCAACACGGGAATCCGAAACAGTTCTTCCTTCGCCATGTATGCCACCGGACGCTGCACACAGGAGGACAGAATTGGTGGGTCAAAATCACTGGCGTGATTACTAACGACCACCAGGGGACCATCCTTTGGCACATTGTCTGCCCCGTAAACCCGACCCTTCAAATACACATGCAGGACCGGGCTTACCACTGACCATTTAAACAGGTGATAGAGGAATAAACTCGTTAATGGTTCGCGATTTCTGCTCATAACTGAACATTGAACCACTAACTCACACCCAACAACTCAACATCAAACACCAGGGTAGAGTTAGGTGGAATCGGACCAATGCCACGGGCACCATAGCCCAGTTCCGGTGGAATCACCAACTGACGGCGACCGCCAGCTTTCATAGTGCCAACCCCTTCATCCCAACCTTTGATGACCTGCCCAACTCCAATCTTGAACTTGAAAGGTTCACCCCGATCGCGGGAGCTATCAAACTTCTTGCCGTTTTCCAGGGTGCCGGTGTAGTGAACTTCTACGGTTTGCCCTGTTTTTGGGGAAGTGCCTGTTCCTTCGACCAGATCCACGTATTTCAGACCGGAAGGGGTTGTAATCACCGTTTCGTCTCCTTCTTTGGTATTGGCAGCAACAGTGTCGGTTGCAATATTCGCTGCACTATTATCGGCTACCAGAGGCGCTGAAGTTTCGCCAATCGTGAGTTGACTTTCGACAGCGGCTGCCATAGTTTGAGATTCGGCTTTGGGTAGGTTTGCGGCGATCGCCTGACTCCGGTTACCGCTGAGTTGAGAAACCAGCAGCACCAGAACGCAAACCACCATCACCCCAAAACTGACTAAAATTTCCTTCACAACAACCCTCCTGTGGCTTTCTCTCATTGCCCATTTTACCGGGAAGTTCCCTAGCCGTGCGGTCAGGTAGCGTTGAATTTAGCGTTGCTGATTTTGGGTATGAATTGAGAGTTGTATGAATTGAAACTTCGTTCCAATTCATACTGCTATTCAGCACCACCTTGAATTTAGGGTCTAAAAACCTGGCTCTGGAACCAGGCTGCTCCAAACGCCAACCGTCCAGGGAGTGAGTAGCTTCGATCCAAGAAATCCCCACACCTACCAATTGCTCAAGGAACTCACCATGGTTTGCCCCACATGGCGAACGGCTCGTCGGACAACCCCATTAAAAGGTCGTTCCCCGGCAAGCAGTTGAGCCGCGGCAGGGGTTGCTTTTGGGTTTTTTACCCCATAGCGGTAACAGAAATGGGGAAAGCGGTAGAAAATCTGTGCCAACTGGCGGGCAGCATCAAAACTGCTGGCAAATTCCGTATGAATGCGATCGCTATATTCCAGTACCTTTCCTTCTATCACACACTCTGCGGCAAGGATTCCACTTTTGACGGCATGTAAAATGCCATCGCCAAAGAAAGGATTGATCAGTCCGGCAGCATCGCCTGCTAATAGAATTCGCCCATCAGAAGTATGGAGTGTTTCCTTCCCGTTCCAAACTGGTAGAGGATGGGCATGAAATCGCAAGGCATCCAGGTCATAACCCAGTTGAAAGGCATTCAGATAACCGGCGATCGCCTGCCGAATCTGTTCGCGAACCCTGCGATCGCCCCGGACATCCCCACCCTTAGTATGAAAGACTCCTGCCCCTATATTTAAGTGTTCAGCTTTGGGAAATATCCAGGCATACCCAGAGGGAACGGCACCATATTCTAGATGCACCACATCAGGACGCAAATGAGGGTGATGCTCCTTCCAGGCATAGGGAAATTCTACTTCCATGCCAAGCGCGATCGCTCGACTTTGGCGTAAACCAACCGCCTTTGCAATCATGCCATTGGCACCATCTGCACCAATAACATGACGGGCAGAAGCGTTGAGCTCAAATCCATTACTCCTGGCCGCAGAAGCCGTTGCCTGAGTGCAAACCTTGACCTGATTGCCCTCAACTGCAACAGAACGTACCGCTAAACCATCCAGCAAATCAGCCCCTGCTTTGGCGGCAGCCTGTGCCAGGGCATTATCAAAGACGGGACGCTGCACCATCCAAATCGATAACTTTCGATCCGTAGCCTGGGGATTAATCGGTGCCAGGTAAGAGTCGTCAAAGTTCCAGGTATGGCGAATGAAGAGCACATCAGATTCTACGAATGCCTCAGGTGCCAGATCGTAAAGAAAATCCTGGATCACCATTGGCATACCGCCGCCGCAGGTTTTGTGTCGGGGAAGGGAACACTTTTCGACTAGCGCAACTTTTAGCCCTGCTTTGGCTGCGATCGCGGCGGCGGTTGCGCCTGCCGGTCCCGCACCACAAACAATTAAGTCGTAACTTTTCACCAGTTCCTACTCCAACCGTTCCTGCAATGACTTCGACAAAGACGCTTGAATCAGCATAACGGCTCAATGCTCTTAATCGTCTTCGTCAAGTGGGGGAATACCATCTTGGGAACGCTAGAACGTTGGAGTTTTGGAGTCATTCAATCGGAAACTGCAAAACTTTCAATACTGGCGACAGTTTGCCTCGAAGGGGCTAGAACCAGAACGGTTCACTCTACTGCCTGCTACCTATCACCTATTTCCTGCCTAAGCCAGTAATCCCAAACGCTTGCCATTGTCACGCGCCACCCGAATCATGTTCTGGCGCTGGCTGCGATCAATCCCAACTCTTTCACAGAAATTGGTGATGACCTTTGAGTGGAGTGCGATCGCCTGTCCCCGCAGACGAACAAACTTAGCATCTCCCATCAAACGACGAACGACAACAACAATAGGTGCAAACATTTCAAGTCTCCTGTGAATGACTATGAATGAAAAGGGTTAATTGGAGTCGAAAAACAATGGAGGTGGAAGGTAAAAGGAGTACAGCTATCAGCCTTTAGAGAGTGAATAGCTTCAGGCTGGATTGAAAGAACCGAGAACCTAAAAACTGCTCGGAGTCGATCTGTACCTGGCTTTCAGTTTTTTTCGATTGGCTTGAAAGCTGATAGCTGAATTCCTGTTTAGGCAACAAAGGCAGTCAGAAGCATGGCTATGACAAACAAGGTTGCGATCGCGCCCTGGAAAACATACTGACGCTGCTCTTCAACAGAGGGATATTCAGCGTAGTAAACAGCAGGCTCGGTAGCGTAGTTGTTCAACAGTCCTTCTTCGTTAACGGTACGCATGGTGTTTCTCCTTGAGAATTTCATCTGTTTCCTTATGTAAATAAATGTAAACCAAATTGTTACGAAATGTCAACAGATGTTGCGGAAAAAATTTGTTGATGCTACAGATTGGTCTGGCTTATCGTTGTCTTCCCCCAGTCCCAGGCGAAAAAACGGCGAAGTACCTGCTTCCCTCAATCCCTTGCCTCTCTTAGAAGAGACTTGCTCCTGCGATGGGAAAGTGCTGTATAGGTAGAACATCCTCATGTGGATGGAACCCCAAAATTCAGATGAACCAGTTTTTTCTAATTCGTTACGGTTCTGAGATTGTGCAGCGCACAGGAGAACATTTGTTACTGGTAACCGTTGCAATTGCGATCGCCATCTTGATCAGCATTCCGCTCGGTATCCTGATTACGCGAAATACTCTACTGCGACAACCAATCCTGGCAATTGCCAACGTTTTGCAAACCATTCCCAGCCTGGCGCTGTTTGGTTTACTGATTCCCCTGGTCGGGATTGGTCCTGTGCCTGCCATCATTGCCCTGACGGTTTACTCCTTTCTCCCCATCATTCGCAACACCTACGTGGGCATTACCAGCATTGACCCTGCGGTGAAGGAGGCGGGACGAGGCATGGGCATGACCGACAGGCAACTGTTGTCCCAGGTTGAAATTCCCCTGGCAATGAGTGTCATCCTGGCAGGTGTCAGAGTCGCCGCCGTGATTGCAATTGGTATTGCCACGATCGCCGCCGCCATCGGAGCAGGCGGATTAGGCGTGTTTATTTTTCGCGGCATTTCCGTTGTGAACAACCAGTTAATTCTGGCAGGAGCCGTTCCAGCAGCAGCGATCGCCCTTTTGGCTGACTACGGCATTGGCTGGCTAGAAAGACGGTTCGCGATCAAAACTTAGTCAGGGGGAAATCCTTCGTGCCTGAGGAGAGTGGATTTGAAATTAATCTGGCAAGTGATAAATTTCCCGAAATTTTGCCTGGTGGTGCTGATGTAATGGTTAGCCCCCCAAAGCAAGACGGACAGCAACAAGCCCCCCGCTGCTGTCCGTCCTGTTTTTCTCATGGAGTGGGCATTACCAACCCAACTGAATCTAAGGTAACTTTTGCTATCGCAGATTGGGTGAATTCCCTGTAAAGACACGGTGAGAAAAGTGTGAGTTTTTTTTACCCATGCCGCTTTTGATGCCAGTTCCAGGCGTGGGTGAGGATAGCATTCAGATCCGCGTATTGAGGGTTCCAACCCAGGATGGTGCGGGCGCGATCGCTACTGCCTACCAGCGCAGGAGGATCACCGGGACGGCGATCGCACTCGACAGCCAGAATCTCCTTTTCAGTCACCTGACGCGCCGTTTCAATCACTTCCTTGACTGAAAAACCGTTGCCGTTGCCCAGGTTAAACACGGTGGTATCACCACCTTTAAGCAGGTAGTCCAGACCTAAGACATGGGCCTGTGCCAGGTCTGTGACATGGATGTAATCTCGAATACACGTACCATCGGGGGTGGGGTAATCGGTGCCAAAAACAGAGACGGACTGGCGCTGACTCAATGCCGTTAGCAATACCAGTGGGATAAGGTGGGTTTCAGGGTTATGATCCTCACCTAAATGACCTTCTGGGTCAGCCCCAGCGGCGTTGAAATAACGGAAACAGACCGATTTGAAACCATAAGCCTGGTCGAAGTCTTGCAGAACCCGCTCAACCATCAGTTTCGTTGCACCATAGGGATTGATGGGATTTTGAGGATGGTTTTCTGGAATGGGTACCTCGTTGGGAACGCCATAGGTGGCACAGGTTGAGGAGAATACGAAGGTCTTGATCGAGGCTGCCAGCATAGCTTCCAGCAGGGTCAGGGTGCCGACAAAGTTGTTGTGATAGTACTTTGCTGGGTCAGTAACAGACTCTCCTACGTAAGCGTAGGCGGCAAAGTGCATCACAGCGACAATTTCACGACTGGCGAACAACTGATCCAGAAGGGCGCGATCGCAGGTGTCTCCCACAACTAGCTCAACCTTCAACACCTCTTCGGCAATTTGCCGGTGCCCGTAGACCAGATTATCCAGAATCACGACTTCGTACCCGGCTTGTTTCAATGCCAGTACCGCATGGGAACCAATATAGCCCGCGCCTCCGGTGACTAGAACCGTCTGCTTACTTGATGACACGTTCACACCTTCCCTTAATGACTTTGAATTTGAAAATTTCAGCTAGCGATTTCTCTGGTTCAGTCTAACTAGGCGATCGCAAGGGTGTAAAACACCTACCTTGCTTCACACAAAGATTAAACAAATTGATTGAGCATTCATGAAGAAGTGTTTTGTCACGCTTCTGCCCAGTTGCCCATAAACAATGCAGGCTAAAAGCCCGATTTCTCTGAAGAAGTTGAGGATCCTTGCCAATTCCTATCCCTTACCTCCTACTCGTTGCTTTAATTCGCCCAATAAATCTCCCGATTAGCCGTATCCTGCGCTTTTTGCATGGCATCTGCTAAGGGCTGTTCGCCCAGCAGGGCGCTAACAAACTGGTTGTTAAAATTCATCCGAATGATCGGCAAATTTTTCCCTGCCTGCCAGATGGTCGCGTAACTGGCTCCCTTAGCAAAGGGCGCGTAAAGAGGGTTTTTGTCGTAGCCCAGTTCAGCTAATACCGAACGACGGGCAGGGAGGGCTAACCCCTGATCCGCCCAGGCTTTCATCCCTTCCTTTTCAGTCAGGTAAGCAATTAATTTCCAGGCAGCGTCTTTGTGTTTAGCTTTTCGGTTCATGACATAGGCAACGGTATATGCCATTGTTCCAGGCTTACCATTGACGGTTGGAACTTCGGCAGTGCCAAAATCCAGCTTGGGAAAGGTTTCCTTAAAGTAGGGAATTGACCAGGGACCTTCAATCACCATTGCTGCTTTCCCCTGACCCAGCATTTCACTGCCCCAGGTTGCGCCTACATCGGTGGGTTGGGCAGCCGTGCGATCGTGGCGATATTGGTCAACCACCAACTCTAGCCCTTGTAAGCTGTTGGGTTTCGCAAATTGAGCGTAGCCATCCAGGTCGATCAACTGCCCCCCAAACGCTTTGATCATGAATGTCTGACGAGCCAGTTCCGGAGCAAGACCCAACCCATACTGGTCAATTTTTCCATCCCGATTGCGGTCGATCGTTAACTTTTTCGCATCTGCCATCAAGGCTTCCCAGGTTGTGGGCAGTTGGGTAATTCCGGCATTAGCCAGTGCTTTTTTGTTATAAATCAGTGCCAGGGTGGAAAAGTCCTTGGGCAATCCATAAAGCTGCCCATTGTGTTTGAACGCATTCAGCAATGAAGGTTCAAAGTCAGCCAGATCAAACCCTGGAGTGATGTAGAGATCTAAAGGCTCCAGCACGTTGTATTTCATTAACAGGGGGGCTTCAAACACATCCAGATAAAACACATCGGGAGCCACATCCCCAATCAAGCGAGTTTTGATTACATCCATGTACTCGCTATTGATGGTTTCGTATTTCACTTGAATGTCAGGATGCTTTTTCTCAAAGTTTCTAATCAGGTTTTCTAAAAGCTGCTTTTCATTGGGGTTACTTTGCCAGCCGCTTAACCGGAGAGTGATCGTCTGCTCAGACTGCTGCATTGATGGACGGCAACCGGGGAGGGCGATCGCCACCACTGCCAAAAAGAACATCCCTATCGACTTCATTACTAAATTCATAACACTTTTGAAAAGAAATTCTGAGGCTCATAGGTATAGCTGTAACACATCGGCTATATGAGGTACCCTGCACCTGCCACCTCAACTATTGCGATTAGTTAACACCACTCCTCTGCTACAGACCTTTGTTCTAACAATAGAGAGGACTTGCCAGGAAGTTGGGTTGCCGGAGGTGAACGGGTGGAACAGACAGAACGCATTGCATGGTTGCGGCAAAACACCAATCTGGAATCTTTATCGGAAGAAGCATTGGGGGCGATCGCCGCTGCCATTCAGGAAGATCCCTTCCAGGAAAACCGCCGCATTGTGCTGGAGGACACCTCACCGGAGGCACTGTATATTCTGAAAACGGGACGGTTGGAGAGTTACCGGACCAGTAAAACCAGTCTTGCCAGAGCGGTTAGCCTTCTACCGGGGAGCATTTTGCACTTAAAGGAACTGCTGCTGGATCAGGTGGCAGAACAAACGGTAATTACCTTAAGTGATGGGGTTTTGTGGGTGCTTCCGAAAGCTGAGTTTTTGGCGATCGCCCAACAATACCCCGAAATTAGTCAGATCTTCTCTCGCCAGTTAGCCACCGAACTGGATCAGGTTTCTGCCCAACTGACCTATGAACGGGAGCGGCAGACTGCCCTGCGTCCCTACCTGGTGCCCAAAGTCAAACGGGGAATTATTGGTACCAGTCGCTATGCCGTGCGGTTACGTCAGGAGATTCGTAAAGCGTCTCAAGATCGGAAATCCGTCCTCATCTTTGGTGAACCGGGCTTGGGAAAAGATAACGCGGCTGGGCTAATTCACTTTGGCTCTAGCTACCGCCATGAGCCAATGATCAAAATCAACTGTGACACCATTCAAGCCAGTGGAGCAGAATTATTTGGGCGGGCAGGCGGCAAGCCGGGACTGATTGAGTGGCTGGGGGAAGGAACCCTCCTGCTTAATAATGTTCAAGAACTGACAACGGAGCTTCAGGAAAAACTAGTGGACCTGCTGGAAACGGGTGAATACACACCAGTGGAGCGGCAAGGCGAACCCCCTCCCGCACCCCGCCAAAGTCAGGCGCGCATCATGATGACTTCTGAGAAAGTCTTACCAGCCCTGAAGCGAAAAGGACTGGTCGGTCACAGCATCAAAGTGCCCCCATTGCGAGTGCGAAAAGCTGATATTGCTGGACAGGTTGAGTACTATCTGAGTTTGACCTGCCGTGCCAGAGGGTTTCAAAAACCAAAGGTGACTCCTGAAGCAATTCGGCGGCTTCAGGGATACGACTTTCCTGGCAACCTGACTGAGTTGGAAAGTATGGTAGAGCGGGCACTGTTACAGGCAAACGGAGCCGCCGAACTAACTGAAGAAGTGTTCTGGTCAGTGGATACCAAAGGTAGACGCTTTCGGGTTAATCTGCTGAACCTTTATCCCAGTTTGCGTAAGTTTCTGCGGAGTGACTGGTATCCCGATCGCATCAACTATGGCATCACTTTAGGCTTGTTCGCGGTCGTTGTCGCCGTCCTGATGCTGGGACCCCAAAGCCGGAATGCCAACGTTGCGCTCAACCTCTTCTGGGCATGGTGGTGGCTCTTAATTCTGGCAATCTTTCCATTTTTAGGACGCATCTGGTGTGCTTTTTGCCCATTCATGATTTATGGCGAATTGGCACAAAAAGTGTCTCTCTGGATATATCCGCGTCAACTGTTGCCCTGGAACCGGCAAGCAGCAGAAAAATGGGGGGGCTGGTTCCTGTTTGGCATGTTCACTCTGATTCTGCTGTGGGAGGAACTGTGGGACCTGGAAAATACTGCCTATTTATCGGGGTGTTTGTTGCTCTTGATTACGGCAGGAGCCGTTATTTTTTCCCTCCTATTTGAACGCCGATTTTGGTGCCGTTACCTCTGTCCAATTGGGGGGATGAATGGGCTATTTGCTAAGTTATCGGTGACGGAACTGCGAGCACAACAGGGCATTTGTTCCGCAACCTGCACCACCTACCAGTGCTATAAAGGGGGACCGCAGAAAGGCGAAGGCATGGAAACGGGTGGCTGTCCCCTCTATTCCCATCCGGCACAACTGGAAGACAACCGGGATTGCGTTCTCTGTATGACCTGCCTTAAAGCTTGCCCCCACCGTTCGGTCGAGTTTAACTTACGCCCACCCGGTATCGAGCTATGGACAACCCACAAGCCTACCTATTCTGAAGTTTGCCTCCTGTTTCTGCTGTTTGGAGCAGTGTTTCTTCATCGCTTACCAGAAGTTGAAGGTGAGCTTGGCTGGGATCTGTATCTGGACCATTTTGGGATTCATGCCGGAGTGTCGGTGTTGGCATTACTAGTGCCCACTGCGATCGCCCTGGTTGCCCATGCCCTACTGCGACTGAGCCAAACATTACGGCGAAATGTCTCTACCCGTCCCTTTCGGGAACTTGCCTATGGGTACCTGCCCCTGGTTTTAGGTGCAAACCTGGCCCATTACCTGCGGCTGGGACTGACCGAGATGGGGCAAATCATTCCCGTCACCTTTGCGACCTTTGGCTTTGGCACCGCCAATCTCCCAATTGCCATTGCCCACCCTGCTGTGATTGCCTTTCTGCAAGCCATGACCCTGATTTTTGCCTTCTGGCTTAGCGTCTTTCTGACCCAAAAAATTGCCCGCCAGTCCTTCTGGAATTTGCTGCCGCAACACCTGGCGATGGTTGCGATCGGCTCTTTAATGTGGAAGGTAATTGTAGGGTGGTAAAGTTTTGGCAAAGGATGAAGGATAAAAGTTGAAAGTTGGGGAATGGTTGTTTGTCCTTTGTCATCTGTCATCTGTCATCTGTAAAGACCAATGACCAATGACTAATGACCAATCATGAATCCTACTGACTAATGACCAATTACCAATGACCAATCACCAATGACTAACAACTCCTCTGCTCCTCTCTAACAACTAACAACCAACAACTAACAACCCCTCCCCGCTACTTCCCTAACCATGTCAGACCAGAGAATTTTCGAGCAAGCTGTCCAGATCAACGCCAGTGCCACCGTAGTCGAGCGGTGTATTACTGACCGTACTCTGATGCATCGCTGGCTAAACCCTGCCCTCCGGTGTGAACCGATTGGTGACTGGTCAACCGATCTGGGTAGCCAGAGCCGCTTCATCATTCAGGTGCCGCTGGTGCAACCGAGCTTGAAAAGTGTGGTGGTCGAGCGAGAACCGGGTCTGGTTGTCTGGGAATTTAAGGGCTTTTTTAAGGGACGCGATCGCTGGGAGTGCAATCCAGAAGCGCAAGGGACTCGCCTGTTGAATCGATTTGAGTTTGAAATTCCCAATCCTCTGGTTCGTCTTGGCTTCAATGCCATTGCATCCTCCTGGACCCAAACGGATATGCAAGCACAATTACGGCGACTGAAGCAAGTTGCGGAAGAGGTTTACCAACGAGAACTTTAGTCAATTGAAGGACAGAGGATGGAGCGTAAGCATCTGAAACTCCGGCAGTTTTGTTAAAAATGGGCTTGAAGGGCGTTTCGTTAATAATCCCACCTGTAAAGTTTTTAGGCTCTTAAATTCATTTGTACTGAAGTTCGTATGTACTTTAATGCAGATGTACTGCTAATCTGGGAATTATAGGCTATGGCATTTGACTGCTATGATTCCGCAACGCCTGACGCTGAAAAATTTTTTGAGCTACCGTGAGGCAACCCTGAACTTCGAAGGGTTGCATACTGCGTGTATTTGTGGACCCAATGGGGCGGGAAAGTCTTCCCTCTTAGAGGCGATCGCCTGGGTGGTTTGGGGTCAAAGCCGTGCCCTGTCTGAGGATGACATCATCCACATCGGTACCCAGGAAACTCAGGTTGATTTTATCTTTACCAACAATCAGCAGACCTACCGCATCATCCGTAGCCGCTACCGGGGACAGGGAACGGTGTTGGAATTTCAGATTGGGGAACAGAGTAGGAGAGAGGGAGCGGGGGAGCAGAGGGTTAGGGAAGAGGATACAGAGAGCCAACCGGAATCACCAACAACGAACAATCCTCAACTGGAAACGGCTTCCCCATTCCCCACTCCCCACTCCCCACTCCCTATTCCCCACTTTCCTTCCAACTTCCGCCCCCTAACCGCAAAAGGAGTTCGAGCGACTCAACAGCTTATCCTGGAGCATCTTAAGCTGGACTATGAAACGTTTATCAACTCCGCCTATCTGCGCCAGGGGCGGGCAGATGAGTTTATGTTGAAGCGTCCTGGGGAGCGCAAGGAAATTCTGGCAGATTTGCTGAAGCTCGATCAATACGATGTTCTGGCAGAGCGAGCAAAGGATCAAGCACGCCAGTTGAAGGGACAGATTGAACTGCTGGAGCGAAACCTGGAATCGATTCAAGACCAGCTTCAGCAAAGTGGGGCAATCGCCCAGGAACAGGCAGTATTGGATGCCATACTGGCTGAAATGCAGCAGCAGCAAACGGCAGCCAGCAACCAGTTGCAGAGCCTCCAGGCAATTCAGCACCAGCGCCAAACCTGGCAGCAGGAGTTGACCTGGCAGCAGCAACAGCAGCGCATTTTAATCCAGGACTGTCAACGGTTGCAGCAGGAGCTAGTCGCTGCCCAGCACCAGCACCAGGGGTTGGAGTCTTTGCTTCAGCAGGAGGGGGCGATCGCCGCTGGTTTTCACAATTTTCAATCCCTTCAGGCACAGGAAGAAGTGTTGGCAGGTAAGCTGAAGAGCTACCAGGTGATGCAGCAGCAACGCCAGCAGTACCAGCAACAACAGAATGAGGCAACAGCCCAACTGCAAAGCAAGGTGCAGCAGATTCAGGCACAACTGGAGGCGCTATGGCAGCAAGAAGGTGAAATTCAGCATGTCTTGAGTAAGTCTGCCGATATTGAGGCGGCTTTAGTCCAACTCCAGCAGGCACGCGCCCATCTGGTGCAACTAGACCAGGCACAGGCACAGGTTGCCCCCCTGTTGCAACGTCGCCAGCAGATTCAGTCTCAGCTTGACCGTGCCCAAACCCTTATGACAGCACGGTTAGAAGAACTCCGCAGCACTGCCCACCAACTGCATACCCAGCAGGCACGCCAGCCCAAACTGCAACAGGCAGTTCTGGAAGTCAGTGACCGGATTGAGACCCTGGAAGAACGCCGCGCCTACCAGCAGCGTGTGCGGGAGAAGGGACTAGAGCGCCGCAGTTTTATGGAACGCCTCCAGGCTCATCAGCGCGACTATGAAACTCACTTGGCGGAAGTTGAGCAGAAGATTCAACTGCTGATGCAGGGAGAGGGGAGAGGGGAGAGGGAGGGAACGGCGATTACAGCCGATTCAGTCCCTTTAGAGGAGGGAGACATCGAGATTACCCAACCCGCCCAGCACCGAACTGAGATAATGGCTTCCTCTCCCGCCGACTCTTCAAATACACCTTTGGAGAATGGATTTGCTGGCGGTGAAGTCATGCCAGCTTCCTCTGCCTATCCCCCCTGCCCTCTTTGCGATCGCCCTCTGGATGAACACCACTGGAACCTGGTGCTGGAAAAGCATCGGGTTCAACAGCAGGAAATTCTGGCGCAGATTTGGATGATTCGGGAGCAACTCTCGGTTTCGGAACGAGAAATTCAGGTTTTACGGCAGGAATACCGCGAACTAGAGCAGGAGTTAGGGCAGTATGGCACGGTTCTAGAACGCCGTGGTCAACTTCAGGAACAACTTCAGATGACGGCAGATGGGCAAACCCATTTGCAACAGATTACGGCTGAAGTGAGTCAACTGGAGCGATCGCTGCAAACGGGAGATTTTGCCGCAGAGCTACAGAAAGAGCTGTTCCTGTTAGATCAGAGTATTCACCCGTTGGGCTACGACGAGAAAAACCATGCCCTGGCACGGGGCGAAGTCGATCGCTGGCGGTGGGCAGAAATTCGGCAGGCAGAAATTAAGCAGGCACAGCGACGACAACACCAGATTGCCCAGCGACAACCCGAACTAGAGGCTCAACTGACCGAGTTACAGAACCAGCTAGAGCAGTTGAATCAGGAAACCACTTACCAATTAGATAGATTGGATCGCCAAATTTTAGAAGTTGGCTACAACCTGGATCAACACAATGAATTGCGCCAGCACATTCGTGAAGCACAACCCTGGCAACTGCGATATCAAGAACTCTACCAGGCGCGACAACACTATCCCCAGGCGCAGCAACGGTTAGAACAACTAGCCCACGCCCTTCAGGAACGTCAACATGCCCTCCACTCAGTTCAACTCAACCTTGAAACACTGATTCAACAACTGGAGCAAACACCTGATGGTCAAACTCAGATTCGCCAATTAGAACAACAAATCCAGGAACGGCGATCGCACCTGGACGAAAAACTAGCCCACCTGGGTCGGCTACAACAACAGCAACAGCAGTTAGAACAACTCAAAACTCAAAGCTTAAAACTCAAGGGCGACCTGCAATCTGCCCAACGTCAGTATCGGATTTATCAAGAGTTGTCCCAGGCATTTGGCAAGAATGGCATTCAGGCATTGATGATTGAAAATGCCCTACCCCAACTGGAAGCTGAAACTAACCAGATTTTGAGCCGCCTCAGTGCTAACCAGTTACACGTTCAGTTTGTCACCCAGCGGGCAGGCAAAGGTAGCAAATCTGCAACCAAATCTGGTGCCAAGCTGATTGATACCCTGGATATTTTGATTGCCGATGCCCGCGGCACCCGTCCCTACGAAACTTACTCTGGTGGAGAAGCGTTTCGGGTTAACTTTGCCATTCGGTTGGCACTGGCAAGGCTACTAGCACACCGATCAGGCATGGCTTTGCAAATGTTGATTGTGGATGAAGGTTTTGGCACTCAAGATGCGGAGGGCTGCGATCGCTTAATTGCCGCCATCAACGCGATCGCGCCTGACTTCGCCTGCATCCTCACCGTTACCCATGTGCCTCACTTTAAAGAGGCATTCCAGTCGCGGGTAGAAGTATACAAGACCGAAAACGGCTCCCAGTTAAGCCTATCGGTTTGAGATCAGGGTAATAGGTGGTGCTGAATAGCCGTATGAATTGGAACGACGTTTCAATTCATACAACTTCCCAATTCATACCCAAAATCAGCAACGCTGGGTAATAAGGCGCATCTGGTGCGGCGGTTTATGCCCACTCAACAACCGACAATTAACCACTCGTGCCACCGATTACCTATCAACTGCCATAGGAGCTATTCAAATTTGTTGTTTTCCATACGAAAATACTGAAGTGTTGGGGTTTAGACTTCAACGATTCCATGATTAAGTTCTAAACCTAAATTTCATGACAAATTCAATGCTTCAAAATTCTTCTATGACTGATTCCAACGCTCAGTTCATGCGCGAGGCGATCGCCCTTTCCCGGCACAGCATTCGTTCGGGACAGGGGGGACCCTTCGGTGCCGTCATTGTTAAAGATGGAAAAGTGATTGCGACGGGAAACAACCAGGTCACCTCCACCAACGACCCCACTGCCCATGCTGAGGTGGTTGCCATCCGGAATGCCTGTCGCACCCTAAACACCTTTCAACTCACTGGCTGTGAAATCTTTACAAGCTGTGAGCCTTGTCCCATGTGTTTGGGAGCAATTTACTGGGCAAGACCCGACCGAATTTACTATGGCAATACTAAAGTAGATGCGGCTGCTATCGGTTTTGATGATCAGTTCATTTATGATGAACTGGATGTTCCCATACAAGCCCGTAAACTACCCATGGACCAGTTATTACCAGAAGAGGCGATCGCGGTCTTTCAGGAATGGGCAGCTAAACCCGATAAAGTTGAATATTAATGAGCAATTGCCCAAACACAGCATTCCAACCATTATTCTGATAAAGGCTACTTTTTTAAAGAATGCCGGATGGTTTCAACCAGATGATTAAACGCTTCCTCTGAAAGCCGGTTCACATCCTGTCCAGGCTCAAAGCAGCGGGAAAGGTATGCCATGTTGCGTTCTAACTTGCCAGTTTCCAGGTTCAAGATCAGCACATCCATTCCCCCATCCGGCGTTGCGATTACCTTGACTGGGCGATCATTAATTACAAAGTACCAGGGAAATCCACCACTCATTACTGCCGTCCTCCTATTTCTCTAATTCATTGTGTCTTAAGAGGTGGGGGTTGGGAGGTGAGAGTTTTGAGGTGAGAGTTTTCAGATAGTGAGGAATGGGTTGTCCTTTGTCATTCGTCCTTTGTAAATACCAATGACCAATGACTAATGACCAATGACCAGGGGCTACTGCCTTCTAAACTTTATCCCGCATCCTTTAGCTTTCATCCTTCCACAGTTTCCCCCGATTGGTTTCTAGACAGATTGGGCATTATTGAGTCTATGAAGATACTACGCCAGCAAAAAATACTGATTGCGATCGCTACAGGCATTGGCTTATTAGCGGCTGGTTCCGCCTTTATCTACTGGCAACACCTACAGCGCCAGTGGTGCGTCCAGTTCACCTCCAGCAACCGGCAGGAAGTCCGCTATAGCCGAGGCTGCTATAGCCCAAAGCGGTATAAGCAATGGACGATAACCGCGATGAAGGAAGAGGGGCACAAGGGTGAAGGATAAAGGATGAAGGATGAGTATTTTTAACTCAAAACTTTTAACTCTCAACTCTCAACTCCCCCTGGTACCCAGTCCCCAATCCCCCAGTCCCGACCTCTTCCATCCAGTTCGCCAGTTCTATCAAGGCGCGATCGCGGTAGACTCCATAGCGTTCCTGCTTGTTGCGAATGCGCTGGGGTAGCTCTGGCAGGATGCCAAAGTTGGGTGGCATCGGCTGAAAGTGTTTGGGTGAGGCGGAACTGATGAAGTCAAATAGGGCACCCATCATGGTAGTTGGGGGCAGGGCGATGGGAGGTTGTCCCAGGGCAAGACGGGCAGCGTTGGTGCCAGCCAGCCAGCCACCTGCTGCTGCCGCCGTATACCCTTCAGTGCCGACCAGTTGACCAGCGGCTAACAGGGTATGGCGGGTTTTGAATTGCAGTGTGGGATGGAGTAATTCGGGTGCGTTGATGAACGTGTTACGATGCATAACTCCCATCCTGACAAATTCGGCATTTTCCAGTCCGGGAATCAGGCGAAAGACTCGCTTCTGTTCGCCCCAGCGGAGATTGGTCTGAAAGCCAACCATATTCCAGAGTTGTCCTGCCCGATCTTCTTGACGTAGTTGCACTACTGCATAGGGGCGTTTGAGGCGGTTGTCGGGATCGCGAAAGTCTCCCAACCGCTGGTCAAAAATGCCCACTGGTTTGAGTGGACCGTAGCGCATGGTGTCTTCTCCCCGACGTGCCATCTCCTCAATTGGCAGACAGCCCTCAAAAAATTTAGCGGTTTCCTGCTCAAAATCCTTTAACTCTGCCTGTTCAGCGGTGCAGAGTTGTTGCCAGAAATGGAGGTACTGTTCTTTGCTGAGGGGACAGTTGAGGTAGGCGGCTTCCCCGCGATCGTAACGGGAGGCAAGGAAGGCAATCTCAAAGTTAATCGATTCGCCAATCACAATGGGGCTAGCCGCATCAAAAAAGCTCATGTATTCCATGCCGGTGAAGCGGTGCAGGTCTTCTGCTAGAGCAGGACTGGTCAGAGGTCCGGTGGTCAGAACGACCAAGCCTTGCCTGGGAATCTGGTGAATTTCTTCCCGACGCAGGTCAATCAAGGGATGCTGGGCAAGGGTTTCCGTCAAGTTTTGACTAAAAATGGCGCGATCGACCGCCAGGGCACCGCCAGCAGGAACCTGGTGCTCGTCCGCCTTGCTGATAATAATGGAACCCAGACGACGCAGTTCTTCATGCAGCAGCCCCGCCGCCCGATCGCTGGATTGCGCCCCAAAGGAGTTGCTGCACACCAGCTCTGCCAGGTGCTCGCTATGGTGTGCCGGACTGAGCCGCTGCGGGCGCATCTCGTACAGGATAACGGGAATCCCAGCCTGAGCAATTTGCCACGCGGCTTCGGTGCCAGCCAGTCCACCACCGATGACTTGAATTGGAAGAAGGTTTGACATGAGGGGGTGAGGGAGTGAGGGGTGAGGGGGACAGAGGGGCGGAGGAGCAAGGGGGAAGGGAATGAAGAGTTGAGAGTTGAGGATAGAGAGATGAGGATTGGAAGGGTGGGATTTGGAGAGTATCTTTTGGAAACATTGCCATGCCTCCCTTGCCTCCCTTGATAACCAGCTTTCCTCGCCTCCTTCTTATCTAACAACTAACAACCAACAACTAATACCATTTCTTTATGAGGCTGCACTGAACAAGGGGCTTAAGCCCCTTGCCTGACAAGGGTTAGTTCTGCTCATCCTTAAATGAAATTGGTATAACAACTAACAACCAACAACTCCCTTACCCATCCACCCCCTACCCCCTTTCTCCCTCCTCACCCCTCACACTTCTCCAACTGCACCAGAGCGTTGTAGTCAGGAACACCACCAATCGGCGATCGCCGGGTTCGGTCTAACAGACGATTGGCTTCGGGCCAATGAACCTGGAGATTTCCTGGCTTGACGGGAGCCAGATAAACCCGTCCCCGATACTCACCCTGGTCGTTCTTCAGTAAGACGGGATCGCCGTTGCTGAGAGAAAGGCGATTGGCATCTGCCTGGCTCATCAGAACTGCCTCACGCGCTGCACCGGTAATCTGGTCCTTGCGCTCCTGCACCATGCTGTTGAATTGTTTCCCCCGCCGGGTGGTGAGTAAAAAGTAGCCTGCGGGGATGGTGCGATCGGGAAGCCCCAGGGGGGTAAAGTGGGCTTTGCCGTCTGGGGTGGCAAACTGCCAGCCAAAGCAGAGATGGGAGCCGCCGTACTGGAACTGGTCTCCTGCTTCTTTTAAATGTTGAATTCCGGCGTAGAAGGGGACAACCTGGGCAATTTCTTCCCGGATGGCGGCTGTGCTGGGGAAATCGAGCGGCGATCGGTCGCCTGTTTCGCTCAGGTCTGGGCGAACTCGTTGTGCCAGTTCCATAAACACTTCCCATTCGGGGCGGGCTTCTCCAATACGGGGACCGGGAATTTCTGGGCTAAAAATAATCCGGCGTTCGGTACTGGTTTCGGTGATCCCACCGGGCACTTCGTAGCGGGTGGTTGCAGGCAGAATCACGACCGTCTCGCTGGGGTCAGTCAGCATTTGTTTAGAACAAACAATGTCCATGTGAACTCTCAATGGCACACGCTTTAAGCCCGCTTCTACATAATCCGGGTCAGGAAGCACTTCCAGAAAATTGCCGCCGACGGTAAACAGCACATCCATTTCACCCCGATGAGCCGCATCTATCATTTCAGGAGCAGTCAAACCTGGGTTAGAGGGCACTTCAAACCCCCACTGCTGGCTTAACTGGCTAGCCGTCTCTGGTGTGATCGGCTTTCCCCCTGGAAAAGCGGTGGCATAGCAGCCCATCTCTGCCCCACCCTGGACTCCAGAATGACCGCGAATCGGCATCAGCCCACAACCTTCCCGTCCGACAAACCCTTTGCTCAGAGCCAGGTTAATAATGGCGCGGACGTTGTCTTCTCCACACTCATGCTGGGTAATGCCCATGCTCCAAACGAAGACAGCGGTTTTGGCTGCTGCAACCATCTGGGCGAAGGTCAACATTTCCTGCCGGGAAGCTCCCGAAACCTGCTCCAGTTCCTCCCAGGATTGGGATTCCAGGGCTGTTTTTAGCTGGTCGAAGTGGGTGGTATGGCGCTGAATGAAATCGCGATCGCACCAGTCCTTCTCGACCATCCACTTCAGCACACCATTCAGAAAGGCAATATCACCACCCACATTAACCAGGAAAAAGTCTTCGGCAAACTTGGTGCCAAACAGCGCACTCTCCACCACGGAGGGCACCCAATAGCGTTCCATTCCTGGTTCCCGATAGTTGTTGATCACGACCATTCGAGTCCCTGCTTTCTTTGCCAGGTGGAGATATTTGACCGTAACGGGCTGGTTATTCGCCACATTGGAGCCAATGAATACCAGCAGATCAGTCCCAATCCAGTCTTTGTAGGAACAGGTAGTTGCGCCTGCACCAATCGTTGTTTTCAAAGCCGCTGTACTGGGTGAATGGCAGATACGGGCAGCATTATCAATGGAATTCGTGCCCATTGCCCGTACTGCTTTCTGGGTAGCGTAATAGGTCTCATTCCCGGTTCCCCGACTGGTAATGTAAAAGCCAAGCCGGTCTGGGGTGGTTTCCTGAATATGGTTAGCAATCAGGTTCACGGCATCATCCCAACGGACACGGCGAAACCCTGTTTCACCTTTCTGTCGAACCATCGGATAGGGCAAACGCCCCAGGTCGCGGAGTTCCTGTCCACTTTTGGACTGAAGCAGCGAAATGTCTTCTAATAGACTGGAATCAAGCGCTGGCATCGTATTTAGATGCAGCAACCGCAACCGCACATTGCAGACATGGATGCCATCCTGGGTCCAATCTTTCATGCCGGTGGTGCCCAAAGCGCAACCATCACAAACACCCTGGTTGAGAATCCGCCATGCGTAGGGAAGCTGATCACGGCTCTGCCAAACTGCCCGAAACACTTCCCAGTAGTTATTGGGATACTGTTCGCCAATTCCAAAGGGTTTCCAGCTTGCCCAATGTTGGGGAGTCCAGCCTTTTTTAGGTTTGCGTAGCATGGTGGAGATGTGTCGGGGGATGGGGGATGGGGGATGGGAGATGGGAGATGGGGGGATTGGCTGTAAAAATTAGTCTGGATTCGCGTCCTGTCGATGATCTATAAGAGCGAAAAAGGGGATGCGGATGGCTGCGATCGCCCAGTCTACACTCTGTACAAATAATTGCAGGTTGTCCACCGCATACCAGAGCCGTACCCTAACCTGGCGACAACCATTTCTATCGTAACTTGATAGATCACGTAGTCCCCTCTAGTTGCTTTATGGCAGACGTTTTGCGTGAGTGGGATAGACGGGTAGTGGGGCGACTCATCCACTCATCCACTTATTCACCCATCCCCTCTTCACCATCAGTCGAAAATTTCATTGAAAACTAAATAATTCAACTTGTATGGGGTATCCGGAGATTGGCAACAGGCAGCGAAAGAGTTGATTAATGAGCACTCTATCAACCGTTAAGCCATATACCGAAAGAAAAACCCATGTCAAACTTGCTATCGCGTGAGGGGACAACCTACCTGGAACTGGAAGCACTGTTAGATGGGCGGTACCGGGTCGTGCAGGTGTTGAGTACCGAGGACGGGGGACAGGTCTATCTGGCACAAGACACTCGCCGTCCCAGCCAACCCCAATGCATCATCCAGCACGTCAAGCCGATTGCGGTTGAACCCGAATATCAAGATGCCATCCGCCATCTGTTTGTCCGGGAGGCTGCCATCCTTGAAAAACTGGCAGACCATGATCAGATTCCCCAACTATTAGCTTGTTTTGAAGACGAAGAGGGGTTTTATCTGGTTCAAGAGTTTGTCAGCGGTTATCCCCTCAGTCTGGAGCTTCAGGCAGAGCACTCCTGGGATGAGCATGAAATTGTGCAACTGCTGCTGGAGTGTCTGGAGCCATTGGCATTTGTCCATAGCCAGGGTATTCGGCATGGGAACATGACCCCTGAAAATCTGGTGCGGCGAATGCAGGATGGCAAGTTTGTCTTAGTCGGGTTTGATAGTGTCAGGCAACTTCACCAGTCTTTGTTGTCCTTACACGGACAGGCAGTTTTGCCCCCAGAGATTATTAACCAGGGCTACCAGGCTCCAGAGCAGCTTCAGGGAATGCCCTGCCTGGCTAGTGATGTTTATGCCGTTGGAGTCATTGCCATTCAAGCACTCACCGGCACCCATCCGTCCCTGTTTGAAACCGGATCTAAACAAGGAGAATTTTTCTGGCAGTCGTCTCTCCAAAATGGGGATTCCCCCAGAGAAGAACTAGTCTTGCTACTCAACCGGATGGTGCATTCCGACTGCAACCAGCGCTATGCCTCTGCCAATGAGGCGTTAGAGGCAGTTCGGCAATTTGGGCAAACAGTTGCGCCGCAGCCGATTGGAGATGCTTCTTTAGCGGTTACTGTAGAGCCGGGTTCTGTCCTCTATCCCGTCGCCCAAAGCAATTCTCCGGTCAGAAACCTGTCATCGGCGGAACGGCATGGCATGACTTTGATGGTGGGGTTGGGAATTGGCACGGTCGTGACGGCAACCAGCGTCGGCTATGCCTTTCTCATGAGTCCGCCAGATCTGACTGATCGCGGACCGCAGGTTTTAGAACAGGCAAAAGATCAGTATCAGCAAGGAAAACTGCCGCAGGCAATTAGTCTGGCAGAATCTATTCCGATTACCAGTCAGGCTTATACCTCAGCCCGAGATGCGATCGACTCCTGGCAACAGGACTGGCGCGAGGCAACTTCTGTTTACCAGAAAATGCAATCATCACTGAAGCAGTCCAACTGGCAAGCCGCCTTGCAGGAAGCGAAGGCTTTACCCCAGAATGCTTATTGGAAAGAGCGCAGTGCAGACCTGGTGCAGCAGGCAAACCGAATTGCGGAAGACAAGGCGACCCAGTTGATGGTGAAGGCGTATGGGGATGCGATCGCCAAGAACTTCACCAGTGCTTTGGACACACTCAAACAGATTCCCACCGGCACAACGCTTTACGCTCAGGCACAGGAAAAAATTCGTGAGTACACCCAGAAGCGGGAAATCAGAGCTACTGCCCTATTGCAAAAAGCCTACAACCGAGCAGCTAAACGCGATTTTGAAGGTGCATTAATCTACTTGAGGCAAATTCACCCGGATACGGCTGCCTATGGAACGGCGAAACCTAAGATCCCGGAATACACGAAAAAACAAGAAATTCGGCTAAAAGCCTGGTTAGAAACCGCTGAAAGGCAAGCCAATGCCAGCAGCTATCTGAGTGCCCTGACTTCCTTAGAAAAAATTCCGACTGGCTCCTCCCTGGATGTCAAAGTTCAAGAAAAAACAGCGGAATATACCGACCGGCTCTCCGTCTGGTCAGATGATTTGCTGCTAAAAGCGAATGAGCGGGCAACCAAGCAAGAATACTCTAGCGCAATGGAATTACTGAAACAGGTTCCCTTGGGCACTCCTTCCTATGGTACAGCCCGCGAGAAAATGGACGAGTATGCCCGGTTGCAGCAGCAGAAGCAAGCTGGAATCTTGCAACCAGTCGAGGCAGATGCGATCTCGTATGACCCCAATCTATTTATCGATCGCTCCTCCCTGTCTTCAACTCCATCATCCACTGTAACGATGCCGGTTTCCCATATCCCGGATCTGAATCCAGGTAGCTACCTGCGAGAAGTTAGCCCGTAGGAGGAGGGGAGACGGGAGTAGCAAACCCTGACATCTGACACCCAACCCCTGCTATTTCAGACTAAAAAAATCTAAATCAATCACGGCTTTTATCCGGAGAATTCACAAAACTCCTGATAAATGAAGCGTGTCTCCCCCTTACCCGCGTCTCCCCTAACCCTACCTACCCCTTTCTGACCCCTGAGGGCATGCCACCGAAAGCCCATTTGACCCCCCACCTGACGGCTGAAGAACTCAAGCGTCTTTATCGACAAGCGCAGGACACCACAGAAGCCCGTCGATGGCATCTGCTTCATCTTGTTGCCGAACAGTGGACGATTAAGCAAGCTGCCCATGTCATTGGTTTAAACTACGACTACGCTAAAGAAATTGTCCGCCGATACAATCGAGAAGGTCCTGCCGCGATTAAAAGCCGCAGTCAGAAACGACAACCATCTCCGCGATCGCTCCTCACCCCAGAACAGCAGCAAGAACTCCGTGAGGCTCTAAAACAACCTCCGGCTGAAGGAGGTAACTGGTCTGGTCCTAAAGTTGCCCGCTGGATTGCCGAAAAAATTGGGAGAGAAGTTTATCCCCAACGGGGATGGGACTATTTGAAGCGTTTTAGAAGTGAGAATTAAATAAGTTGCAGGTATTGATAGGGGTGGCTCCTACTCAGCAATACCATCTTTTGCTTTTGCGATCGAAGTTGGATTCAACAAGGAAAAAGATGCTTTTTTAGCTGTTGTGTCAGATAGTACAATTTGCCTTAAACTAACAAGCCCTTCCTGGATAAAAGAATCCCTGATTAAGGTACTGGGTCCACTAATAAAACTGGTCTCAAACAATACTTCCCGGATTCCCGCTGAAATTAAAAGTTTAAGACAGAAAAGACAGGGTTCTAAGGTCACGTAAATACTTGCACCATCGGTTGAAATGCCATGCTTTGCAGCCTGGGCGATCGCATTTGCCTCCGCATGAACTGCCCGCGAAGGCATGGTTTTGCTGGCATCACAACTGCTCAGATCTGGATAGCAATAACCCTGGGTAATGCAGTGGGCTGAACCGGATGGCGGTCCGTTATAACCCGTTGCTAGAATCTGTTTATGCTTTACAATTACGGCTCCTACAGGGAAAGCTAAACAGGTTGAACGGGTCGCTGCCAGTTTAGCAAGCATCAAAAAATATTCATCCCAGGATGGTCTTTGATGTGAGTCATGATCTAGGGGGATTGGATTCATCGGTAGCCTATCGGGTATCAAATGTATTGAATGCTAGGAAAAGTTATTGTGAACCCATAAAATGGGGCTGATTAGTCAACAGGTAATAACCCTGAACTTTATATAGCAGGCAATAGGCAACAAGCAACAGACGACAGATAACTGAGCGAAAACTTGATAATAAAGGGGCAATGTGACAAAAATATTGCCAAAACCCAGCCTGGATAGGTATTTATTCCCTATCTTTATTTCAAGTATAGATTTATTGTTAAAATCAGTTACAAACCTTAGAAAGCGGGAAAGTCGTAGCCGTCATGGGTCAAGTTGGGGTTCTGTTGTTAAATCTGGGCGGACCGGACCGGATAGAGGATGTTCGTCCGTTTCTATATAACTTGTTTGCAGACCCAGAAATCATTCGGTTGCCTTTTCCCTGGTTGCAACGTCCCCTGGCGTGGTTTATTTCAACCATGCGGGTTAAAAAATCCCAGGAAAACTATCAATTAATTGGCGGTGGCTCTCCGTTAAGGCGGATTACGGAGGAGCAGGCTCAGGCATTACAAACCCGACTGCAACAAAAGGGGCAAGAAGCTCACGTCTACGTGGGGATGCGCTACTGGCATCCCTTTACCGAGGAGGCGATCGCCCGGATTAAGCGCGATCACATCAAGCAACTGGTCATTCTTCCCCTCTACCCTCATTTCTCCATCAGTACCAGTGGCTCCAGCTTTCGTCTGCTGGAAAAGATTTGGGAAGAAGATGCGGCTCTCCAGGAAGTTGACTACACCGTGGTGCAATCCTGGTATGACCGACCGGGCTACTTAGAAGCGATGGCACAACTGATTGCCCAGGAACTTGATCAGTTCTCTGATCCCACTCAGGTGCATGTTTTCTTCAGTGCCCACGGCGTTCCGATCAGCTATGTTGAGGAAGCGGGTGATCCCTATCAGAAAGAAATTGAGGATTGTGTCGCGCTAATTATGTACACCCTCAACCGTCCAAATCCGCATACCCTGGCTTATCAGAGCCGGGTGGGTCCAGTTGAGTGGTTGCAGCCCTATACCGAAGATGCCCTTAAAGAACTGGCAGAGCAGGGTGTGAAGGATATGGTCGTCGTGCCGATTAGCTTTGTTTCAGAGCACATTGAAACATTGCAAGAGATTGACATGGAATATCGAGAAATTGCCGAAGAAGCTGGGATCGAAAACTTCCATCGTGTACCTGCCCTCAACACCCATCCCGTGTTTATTGACGATCTGGCAAACATGGTGCTGGAATCGATGAATGCTCCCAGCATGAGACTGTCGGAAGTGATGCATCCAGAAAAGCAGGTGAAAATGTATCCACCGGAGCAGTGGGAGTGGGGAATGACCGTTTCTGCGGAAGTGTGGAATGGTCGTCTGGCAATGATTGGAATTATTGCGGTTTTGATGGAAATGCTGCTAGGACGGGGTCCACTTCACGCGATCGGGCTGTTGTAGCAATTAGAGGATAGCTGAATAGCAGGATGAACTAGAACAAAGTTGTGATTCATCCTGCTTAAATTCATACCTCTGATTAGCAGGTGGTGTTTCAAAGGTGTGGTCGATGTTTGGTAGGGGCATTGCATTGCTACGCCCTACGGAACGTAAACAGCAGATCTAGAACACTTCAGGTCAAGAGATTGATGAGGGCGTTCCAAACGCCGGAAAAGAAGCTCCCTTCCCTGGGGCGAAACCATTCAAACTGTCCGGGTGAACCAAAAAAAGGTCGGAGCGTCCAGCCAAGCTGGCTACCGACAAAGCCATACAACACCAGCCAGAAGCGCAGAATATTTGTGCGGACTTGAATGCCCTGGCTGCTGTCACCGTCTCCAATGGGCTTCATCACCTGATAAAGGAAGGACACACCTAGCACTCCGGTTAATCCGAAGATGAAGACATTCAATAATAGGAAAAAGTTGTAGTCATTTACGGTAATCAGGAAGAACAGGGTGACCGGAGCAAGACCACAAAGCAAAATCGAAATCACTGAAACGGTTGCCAGCAAATAGGTAAAGTGCTGTCCCAGGGTTTGTTTTGAGCCAAACAGGACGTTGAAGATGTAAAGAGCAGGCAAACAAATTAGTAATGTAATCAGGTAAAGGGCAGGCAGCTTTATGGCTGAAGCTGCCACCTGCATGGGACTATGGAACGCCCCAATGATCGCCCCATAGAAAGCAAAAAAGCAACAACTGGAGATCAGGAGTGAAATGATTTTGCTTCTGAGTCCCACACGGTTATGGATCTCTTCTAGAAACTCTTTGCGATCGCGCAGCAGAAAGATCACCGTTGAAAAGTAGTTCATAGCTGCCTCTCTGGATTCCGTAAACAGTGAAAGCGAGTGCATTTTAAGATACACTCGCTCCCAAGAAATTACGGAAACTAGAATCAATGATGAATGAGCAGATGAGCGACTCACGTACCTATCTACTCATTTACGAAACTCAACGGCAAGTTAAGTCTTTAAATGATCTAGAAATCATTAACCGCGATCGCGAATTGTACGTGCCGCATCTTGCGTCCCGTATTGAGCTTCATTGGCAGCACGTCCGACGGCTCTTTGAGCGCTTTCAGAAACGTCTTCTGCGCCTTCGCGCACACCTTCAGTTGCTTCCAGAGCATTTTGTTTGGCTCTTTCAACGACATTGGGGGTTTCCTGACGAGCCTTATCGACATTACTCTTCAGGTTACGAAAACCTTGCTGAGTCCCTTCAGTCAGATTTTCCCTGGCTTGCTCGGCTGAATTTTCAAGCCGACGTGAAACATCCTTTGCCCCTTGACCAAAGGGATTACTTTCCCGTGCATTTTCAAGAGCTTCTTGGGGACTCTCAGCTCTGTTTTGCAGACGGTTTTCAGCTTTATTAATCAGCCTTTGCGCTTTTGCGTTGACATCGTTGTTGCCATTGTAGGCTGGATCATCATTGTAGTTATTCATTCCACCTTTCGGGCTTTGGGTGGGTTTGTAAAGCTCCCGTTGCGTTCCAGAGGCTTTGCCATAGGGGCTGGAAGTTTTAGCGGTCCCCTCGTTGACACCATTTGTACTGGGAGCAGCATTGTAGTCGTTGGAACGTGCGCTGGTAGCATTGGAGGGACCACCACAAGCCGTACTTGTTAATAGAAAAACACCTGCCAGGACTGTAATGATTGCTTGTTTAAATCGAAGCGATTTAACAAAAGATGTAATGCCAGCGATCGCGCTGAAAACCAAATTGTTCATAATAGTTCTCCATTGTGTGCGTACTTCTTAGCTTAAGCTCAAAGCTAATTAAACCTGAAATGTTTACAGGCTCATACATAGATTAGTCATCCGTGAAGAACTAATCATCTAGCTAAGGTCAGAGTGAAACAGATTAAAGTAACGCTCAAACGATGGGTTAATCCAAGTTAAATCTATGCTTCGTTGGGGAGCAGGATTTCATTACTTATGAAATATCTGAGCCTTTTCATAAAGGCTTTTCTCTCTAATGCAGCTATGGTGATATTTTTATATTTCTCAAGGCATCTTTCTTGAGTTATAGATGCTTCAATTAACCTTGGTAATCACCGCTACATAAGAAACTTTTACAATTTTTACCAGGTAAATTTTGTATGTCAGATCCCATTTGTGTATACGGTTAAATTGCTGATTCAGTAAGGCTTTTGGCATTGGTTTGTACCGTACTCGTCTGAGAATCGCTATATAGCGTTTTTGAATCCAGTGAGGTACATGGATAGTCATAGAACCCTTGAGTCAAACAGATGAGATGTACCTCACCCAGAAAGGAAACGCTAAATACGGCTCTGAAGCAGTTGTGAGAGCGAGAGGCTTTAAGAAATACGACTGTGGAAAATTTTTTCTTGAACCCCAGCCAGATAGAAGCGCTATCGTTTATTCGCTTAACATTTACTCCCGATGAAGGAGGATGAAGCTTTACAGTCAAGTAATGATAAGTAAGTATGACTAATAAAGTAATTTCTATGACGCAGACGATTGAACCAAACCAGAAGTATATTGGTGAGTTTCCTGATCAGCAAGCGGCAGAAGAAGCTCTTAAAGCACTTCAGGCAGCAGGCTTTTCACCGGAGCGAATTGCACTTCTGACTAAAACGCCCCCTGTCCCAGCAACAGAGGCAAGAAAAAGTGGCGCAATGGGCGCGATCGCAGGTGCTTTAACCGGCGCAATTGCTGGTTTAATCTTAAGCCTATTTAAAACCACTATGGCTGGTGGAATTCCGGCAGTAAACCCTATGATCAATCTGGTGGGATTGTGTCTTGCTGGCAGTTTGATTGGGGCAGCCAGCATGGGTTTAATCGCTGCAATGACGGGTGTTAATGTCCGTAGGGGAAAAGAAGGCTCTGAAGTAACTGGGCTGATACCAAATTTTGTTCTGTTTGCTAAAGATTTTCAACCCCATGAGTTGACCCAAGCCAAGCAGATTGTGCAACAGTGCAATGGTGAAATTTTAGAGTAAAGCTCTCCTACAACGACTGCTTAAGCAACCACTCAAACTCCGATTGAAGGGAGGGTAAATCTGCCATCCGCGAAACTAAAAGATTTTGGTCGCCAGCATCTGCTAGCCGCTGCTTCCAGTGGCAGATACTATCAATGTTGTTCATCCAGAAGCGGACAACTGTCTCCAAAACCTGATCCAGTTCCCATCCCTTCCCAGGGGCCACTGTTTCGACGTTTTCAAGCAAGGCATCTAAAGTACATTGGTAAGAACCCAGGTATGCCACGCCAGTTTGCGGCTTTTGTGGCAGAATTTCCTGTTGATAATTGAAGAACTGTAGCACTGGCGACACACCCAAAATCTCAAATGTATATGCCATGCGAAATCTCCAAACTCGCTTCTATTGATAGTTTTGAATATTGAATTTTATTGAATTAGTTGGAAAATTGCTCGGCTTCGCAAAAAACTGTTAAGCAGTTTGATGGAGTGACTGCTAAAAATGAGCTTTTTTATTGGAATTGACTTTGGCACTTCTGGGGCACGTATCGCGGTTATTGATGCAGACACCCACCTGCTGGCTGAGGCTAAATATCCTTTTGGCAAAATGCCCATCGGCAAAACAATCGATTGGGTATCAATCTGGCGAGAGGGTTTGTTTGCGCTCATGGCTAATGTTCCAGCAGCGTTGCGACGACAGGTGGGGGCGATCGCCATCAATGGCACTTCATCAACAGTGCTTCTGTGTGATGCAACAGGAAACCCGATCGCGCCTCCTTTGCTTTATAACGATACCGCTGCTGCATCCGAACTAGAGACACTGCACCAGTTTTTTGCCCAGGAAGCCTATACCACTGCCCCTTGCCAAGACACCGTACTAAGTGCCACCTCCAGCCTGGTCAAGTTGCTCTGGTGGAAACGACAATCGTTCTTCTCCCAAGCAACCTATTTGTTGCACCAAGCAGACTGGCTGGGATTTCTGCTCCACGGTCAGTTGGGTGTCAGTGACTATCACAATAGTTTGAAACTGGGCTACGACGTGAAACGGCTGTGCTACCCAGACTGGATGGAACCATTGGGTATTTTGCCCTTGCTACCCAGGGTAGGGGAGCCAGGGAGGGTGATTGCCCCTTTAAAGCCCTCGATCGCTCTCCAGTTCGGGTTGCCCCAAACCTGCCAGGTCTGTGCAGGGACGACTGACAGCATCGCTGCTTTTCTGGCAAGTGGAGCCAGTTCCCCTGGGAAAGCAGTCACCTCCCTGGGGTCTACGCTAGTACTCAAGTTTTTGAGCAAAACGCCCGTTGAAAATCGTCAGTACGGGATTTACAGCCATCGATTGGGAAATCTCTGGCTGGTGGGGGGTGCTTCCAACACAGGCGGAGCGGTGCTTCAACAATTTTTCACAACCGCAGAACTGGAATCCTTAAGTGCCCAAATACCCGTAGAGCAAGAAAGCCCATTGGACTACTACCCACTGCCCCAACCTGGTGAGCGCTTTCCAGTCAATGACGCGCAATTGCCACCTAGATTAGAACCCCGTCCTGACGATCCAGTTCAGTTTCTTCACGGATTGCTGGAGAGCATTGCGCGGATTGAGGCAACCGGATATCGTCTACTTCAGGATTTGGGTGCCTCCCCAATGAACCACGTTTACACCGCTGGTGGTGGAGCCAACAATGCCGCCTGGACAGCCATCCGTTCTCGCCAACTAGGGGTGCCAGTGACTCGCTCTGCTCATACCGAAGCGGCTTATGGCACGGCTTTGCTGGCATTACAGGCAATGGGAATGAATAAGAGACTCTCTATGCTGCATCGAGCCAGTCGAATACTCGATTCAACTGCTCTAAGGTAACCAGCCCATACTGCCAGAGAACAATGGGCAACAGGTTCAATGACTGCTCTGGTTGCTGCTGACTATGCCGCCTCAAAAGCTTCTGGGCTGTCAAAATCTCAGCAGCAGGAATACCAATCTCTTCTTGCAGAAATTGAAACAGTTTAGCTAGCAGTGTCAGTTCCATCAGGAGTCTTAGAACAGGACATATAGAATGTAACGTTTTATGTAAATCTCTGCAACATTTTCTCAGAATCAGTGAATTGAAGGTCAAAACCCCCTTAAATTCCTTCTGGACAGTTTCTCAAGCCTTACTTTTTTAGCCACCACAATAAAAATTAGTCTTGGTCGTTTTTCCCATAAGTCAATGCTTATAAAATCTGCTTAGCAAGGCTTTCAGGCTTTAAAGAACTGTTTATCCTACAAATTCGAGCCTTTAGAAAATTAAGCAAAAATACTTAACGGGTATTGACCAGGTAAAAATACTTAACGTAAAATGAAAACGAAATGTTAAGCAACTTGTAATAGTCAATTGAAACATTTCTAAATGCGTGCCCCAAAGCCTGCCCGTTAGACTACGGAGCGGGCTGTTTGTGAATAAAAAGAGCTTTTTAACTATGACTCAAACGCTGGATTCTCTCCCATCCGACTATTCCCGTACAAGTCTTTGTTGTTACGTGAATAATTCTCCCCGGATTCAGATTGCCCGCATTACGGATGTTCCAAACTGGTATTTTGAACGGGTTGTGTTTCCGGGTCAGCGCCTTTTATTTGAAGCACCAATAGATGCACATTTAGAGATCCATTCCAACGCGATCGCCAGCGCCATCCTGTCAGATACTATTCCCTGCCTTAATTTGCAGGTACAGGCACAGGGGGAGGTGAGTGGAGTTGAGAGTTAAGCTTTATAACAATCTGCAACGCCAAAAATTTCGTGAACCGCGGTTTCAATTTCCGCAATAGGGGTGCCAAACGCTATAGGGAGAGGCTAGGCTGGCGAGGAAGAAGAGAGGTGATCTATGCCACAACCCGCCATCCTCACCCGTGGACTGACCAAACAATTCGATCGCCAGGTTGCCGTGAATGATGTAGACCTCCAGGTTGAAGCTGGAGAAGTCTATGGGCTAATTGGTCCCAACGGAGCCGGAAAGACGACGTTGATTCGGATGCTGGCGACAGCAGAGGAACCCACCGTAGGCGAGATTTATATTAATGGGGAACGCCTGCGGCGGGATCAGGACAATCCCAACCTGAAGCGCCAGCTTGGCTACCTGCCGGATGACTTTCCCCTCTACGATGACCTGACGGTGTGGGACTATCTGGACTACTTTGCCCGCCTGTACCACCTGAAACAACCCCGGCGGGGGCAGCGGATGAAAGAAGTACTGGAACTGGTGCAACTGGAACACAAACGCAAAGACCCGATCGCCAGTCTCTCACGGGGCATGAAACAACGCCTCAGCCTTGCCCGCACGATTATCCATGAACCAGTGGTGCTATTGCTGGATGAACCCGTTTCGGGACTGGACCCGATCGCCCGTGTTCAGTTCCGTGACATTATCAAAGTCCTGCGAGAAGCTGGAATGACAGTTCTGATCTCCTCCCATGTGCTGAGTGATCTGGAAGAACTGTGTACCTCAGTTGGAATTATGGAACTCGGCTTTTTAGTCGAAAGTGCCTCGCTTAAAGCGCTCTATAACCGCCTCAGCCGCCAACAAATTGTGCTGTCTACCCTGGGTAGCCCGGATGCACTCAAGTCTGAGTTAAGAAACTGTCCCCTTGTAGAAGGAATGGAAATCCTGCCTGGGGAAAATCAGACCATGCATGTGCATTTTTCTGGCAGTACGGAGGACAGCGCCCAATTGCTGCGATCGCTGATCGAAGCGGGCATCCCCCTGACTGAATTCCACCGCACCCAGGAAAACCTGGAAACCATCTTCCTGAAGTTAGGACACCAGCAGACTTCGTGATACGGAAGGATGAAGGATGGAGTCCTTTGTCCTTTGTCCTTTGTCCTTCGTCCTTTGTAAACACCACTAACTAATGACCAATGACCAATGACCCCTAACAACCAACAACTAACAACTAACAACTAACAACTCTCCTCCCCCCTCACTTCTATGCTTTCATCCTGGCTGACCCAACTAGGCGATTGGAATCCTCAGCTTCTGCGAGAGATTAAAGGACGGTTCAGGTTCCGCAATTTGCTAACAACGCTCGTTCTGTCGGCGTTAGGGCAAATTGTTATCTTTCTTTACGTAGCCAGAAACCTGGAGCTTACTAAATACCGAATTGGGCAGCAGCAGGCGGGAGATCTTGCTGCACTTTATTTGCAAATTCAGTGGTTTGATGTGTTTCAATTGCTCACACGCTATGGGTTGTTGTTGTTGCTGACCATTGGGTGCTATCTCATGGCAGAAGATATTGCCGGTGAGTCACGACGAGGCACCCTGACCTTTATTCGCCTCAGTCCCCAATCTGGCACAAGTATTCTGCTGGGCAAGCTATTGGGGTTGCCGATTTTGTTGTACACAGCGATCGCCCTCACCCTACCTTTACATCTCTGGGCAGCATTTCATGCGGGTTTATCCGTTCTAACTATAGGAATCATTTATTTCCTGGCAGGAATTGCCTGTGCCTTCGGTTTCACTGCAACCCTTTGCTTCAGCCTGGTCTGGAGAGCCAAAACTCAAGTCTGGTTAATCGTCTTCCTGGCAGGCGGACTCAGTATCTTTTTATCTACAATCTGGAATTCCTGGGGAAACGACTATCGACAGATAATAATCCGCTCTGCTGCGATTGACATGACTCTTCCTGGATGGGTCTGGTTCATCTTTCTCGTTTTCATTTTTGGGGCTATCTCTTTTTGGCGGGGTAGCCTTTATCGTTTCCGCCATTCACCGAATCAGTAAGTTTCTTGTCCCATTGCCGTAAAAGATACAACCTGGAAACAATTCCCAAAACCTCCCAGACCTCCGAGGTTTTCAAAACCTCGGAGGTCTAAGCACTCCCAACTTTCAACTCTCAACTTTCAACTTTCCACTCTCCGGAGACTGCTATGCTACTTGACTGGTTCTACCCACTTGCCAACTGGAATCCGCAATTCTTTCGAGAAGTCAAAGGTCGTCTCAAACCGCGTAACCTGACCATGACTGCCGTAGCATCTCTGTTAGGGCAAGCATTGGTGATGCTATTTTTCTGGGTGGCACTGCCTGGAAAAAACTTTAAATTTAATGTCTACTGTCTATACCCCGACTGTGTGCGTGATGCCGCCGACAACATCCTAATTAACTGGCAGTTATGGTGGCTCAACATTTTCCAGGTCTTTAGCTGGGCACTCCCTTTCATTCTGTTGATTTCAGGGGTCTACCTGTTGATCAGCGACCTGGGTAAGGAAGAACGACGGGGGACGCTCAACTTTATTCGCCTCAGTCCCCAGACCAGCCAGAGCATATTGCTGGGTAAAATGCTGGGTGTGCCGATTGTGCCACTACTTGCAGTCGTCCTGGCAATCCCTCTGCATTTGCTATCTGCCGTGGCAGGAGGGGTTTCTTTCCTGACAGTGTTGAGTATTTATCTGCTGACCATTGCAGCAGCAGGGTTCTATTTTACTGGGTTTTTATTGTTTGCCTTTCTGGGTGCGTTCCAGGGATGGATTGGCGCGATCTCTGTCTGGTTCAGCTTCATGCTCCTGTTCCAGTTCATTCGCAGTATGGAATATAAGGATGCCTTCTACTCCATACCGGATCAATTTCTAGGGATTTCTATTGGCAACCATCTGGCTCTGTCCCTGGCGTTCTGGCTGGTTACCTTTGGAGTCGCAACCTTCTGGCTCTGGCAGGCTGCCAACCGGCGTTTCCGCAACCCCAATCTCACCCTTCTGAGCAAGCAGCAAAGTTATTTAATGACAGCTTGTTTTGAGTTCTGGCTGCTGGGGTTTGTGATTCGCGATCGCTCCTATGATGAACTGCTTATCCATGACCTGGCGAGCGTTGCCTTTTTCAATCTGTTCTGGTTTATCCTGCTCATCGCGGCGTTGACTCCCCAGCGCCAGATGCTGCTGGACTGGGCACGGTATCGGCGGCAGCGGGTGAGTAGCCGCAAGCAGTTCTGGAACCGTTCAGTCATGCAGGATTTAGTCTGGGGTGAAAAAAGCCCCTTACTGCTGGCAGTCGCTCTCAATTTGCTGGTAGCCTTTACCCTGTTTACCCCCTGGATTATGACCTGGGAAACCTCTGGGCAGAAACTTCAAGCATTTGTGTCCCTGCTGCTGGGGGGAATGGTGGTTCTGATCTGTGCGGCGATCGCCCAACTCGCCCTGTTTATGAAAACGCAGAAGCCTGCTGTCTGGGCAGTTGGAAGCATTTCAGTCTTCCTCTTTGCTCCTATCATGCTTCTGGCTGTATTCTCTTTGCATCCGACACAAATGCCAATCCTCTGGCTTTTCTCAATCGTCGCTTTCCCAGCCCTGGCCTACGCTACCGCTATGGAAGTTTTCTTTAGCTTCCTGGCACACCTGGGTCTCTTTGGTGTATTAACTGCCCATCTCACCCGTCAACTGCAAAAAGCAGGCGAGTCTGAGACAAAGGCGATGTTGGCAGCGGCAAAGTAGGACGGTAGCGCCCAATAGACCTCGGAGGTTTTCCAAAACCTCCGAGGTCTGGGATCTGACCAGATCCCTACACCTTTTCCTTGGGAGGCGGCACAATCCCCCGTTTACAAAGGTGCTCATCAATCTCCTTTAACAGGGTAAAGTCCGCTTCAGGCAGGAAAAAACTACCTGAAGCGGCTTCAGGCAGAGCAGGTGTTTTTTCCAGGAAGGCAAATGCCTGTCGGAATTGTTGGGGCGTTGTTTCAATCAGTGCCTCAAAATGGCAGGGAATAATCCGCTGAAAATTCCAGGTTGCTACGTGGTAAGCCCAATCCAGCGTCTCCTGGGGTGCCCGATTCAGAATTAAGGTTTGCAGAATCGGCGCAACAAACAACCGTCCTCCGCCCCGAAGTGCCTCAAATGATCTCTCCCAGTCCGGCTTCCATTGGAAAGGATATAAACCAAAGTAAGCTTTTCTGGAACGGTCTGGAGCCTGACGGGCAGCATGGGCAGCCTGCCCCAGGGGAATCGTCTCAACGGCACTGGGACGGAAATAAAAAGCAAATAGCGAGATCCGCTGCCATCCTTTGCGGCGATTTGCGGGATTGTCTTCTACTGGATCAAATACTTCATCCCTGGCATGGAACAGCAGCGGATAGGGGTCAAGCTGAACGATTTCGGGGGGTTCCTCTGGGATAGAAACGACCGAATCCGTCACCAGTAAGGTGCGCGATCGCCGATGGAAAAAGGCAACCTCTTCAAACGTCCCCGGACCCAGGGGAATGGGACCCAACATGGCGTAATCAAACTCATCGGCAAACGGAGTTTGGTTGCTGTCCTCCGGTAGAATTTGAGTTCGACCTAGGGGAAACCCTAACCAACTCAGGGGCAGGTTGAGCGGAAAACTCCACTGGTTGGGAGCCACAAAGACCTGCGCCTGGGGAAATTGACGGGCAAAGGGACCCACAAAGACCTTGTGTTCTAACCCAGAAATGGTGGTCAGAATGATGTACTTCACATCGCCATGCTCTGCCACCAATTCTTTCACCAGTCGAATGCACTCTGGAGTCGGGGCGATCGGCGAGTAGACCAGCAATCCCCCCGCTTGCAGTTTAACCACCGTCATCCGGATGGGAACCACGACATAAAAAATTCCCTGCACCTGGTCAAAGGTCCAGATCGTGTTCTTGACGACTTCTCGTCGAATCGTTCGTCGCTTGCCAAATGGATAGATAGGCAAGATCGTCCATAGTCTCCAGTAGAAGTCGCTATCATCAAGGGCAGATTGTTCACTTAGACCATTCACAATCGTTCTATCCACTCCTCTGTTATCAATAGATTTCCATACCATGATTTGTGGATTCCAAACAGCGATCTGCTGGCTCCCTGAACACTTCAAATTATGCCGCATTGGGGTCAATGCCCCGTTCTTGCAGACACGATCGCACACAATCGCAAACCATGACCTGAGACGCTGATTGTTTTCCTGAGAAATCATCTTGCGGGGCTTTTTGTGAGCAACCCCTGAAGCAGGCGGATAACCTGTACCTGCCCATTTGCCTGACTAATTGCCGCCTGAGCATGGACAAACGTAAGTTAACCTACCAATAGAGTTTGAGATGGGGATGCCATGGTTGCGGATCTTCTGGCGGCTGCAATGCAATACCACCGGGCGGGGATACTGGCAGAAGCCGAGCGGCTGTATCGAGAGGTGTTGCAGCAGCAACCCACTCAACCAAATGCCCTCTATTTGCTGGGATTGCTTTCTCACCAGGGGGGGAACCTGGAAGGCGCGATCGCGCTTTATCAACAAGCGCTAGCCGCCCAACCCAATTTTGCGGATGTACACAACAACCTGGGGGCAGCGTTTCAGCAACAGGGAAATTTAGCCGCTGCGATCGCCCACTACCAATCCGCCCTGCGGATTAAACCCGACAACCCCAGTGCAAATGTCAACCTTGGCGTGACGTTACAGCAGCAGGGAAAGTTAGCCGCTGCGATCGCCCGCTACCAGAAAGCGCTTCGCTTCAATCCCAACCTGCCAGAAGCACACAGCAACCTGGCACACGCACTCAAAGAGCAGGGAGATCTGGAGCAGGCAATTTCCCATTATCAAACGGTGCTGCAACTGACCCCCCATCATCCAGACGCTTACCGAGACTGGGGAGATGCGCTGGTAGAGCAAGGCAAGATAGCGGAGGCGATCGCCCTGTTCGACCAGGCAATTGCTCGATTTCCGAACCATGTTAAGCTGCAAGGCAGCCGGATTCGGGCAAAGCTAGTCTCCGGTAACCTGAGGCAAGGTTTTGCCGAATATGACCCCTGGCGCTTGAATGTAGCCGGTACACCCAGACCCTTTACCCAACCTGGATGGGATGGCTCTAACCTGGATCAAAAAGTGATTTTGCTGTACACCGAAGCCGGAGCCGGGATGGGCGATCTGATGCAGTTCATTCGCTATGCGCCCCTTGTAGCCGAACGGGGTGGACGGGTGCTGGTAGAATGTCCCCCTGCGTTGATCCGGTTGTTTCAGCAACTGATCGGGGTTGAAACTGTGGTCGCAACCGGAGATCCCCTCCCCGCCTATGATGTGCAGGCATCCATCCTGAGCCTCCCCCACCTTTTCAACACCTGCCTGGAAACCATTCCGACTAACATTCCCTATCTAACCGCCCCTTCCCCTCTTCCCTCCTCCCCCTCTCCCCCCGTCAAAATCGGGTTCGTTTGGGGCGGTGATCCCAACCATCTCCACGATCGCGAACGCTCTTGCCCGATCCAACACTTCAAACCCATCCTCCAGATCCCAGAAGTTGAATTTTTCAGTTTGCAGAAAGGGTCCCATCAGACGGAACTAGCCGCAATCGATGCTCTGCCCATTCAAGATATGAGCGATCGCCTGCATGACTTTGCTGATACAGCCGCCGCGATCGCCCAACTAGATCTGGTGATCTCAGTCGATACTTCCGTTGCCCACCTGGCAGGAGCTATGGGGAAACCCGTCTGGATTTTGCTGTCGGTTGCCTCTGACTGGCGCTGGCTAAAACATCGGCAGGATAGCCCCTGGTACCCGACTGCCCGACTATTCCGTCAATCCCGTCTGCATGATTGGGCACCAGTTTGTGCTCAGGTAGCAAAAGCCCTGACCGAATACAGCGGCAGCCCTCAGAGCTAGGACAAATTATTAGTGGTCAATCAGCAGCCCGAAATTGATCCACAACACGGTCTAACCCAACCGCGCGGGATGCTTTGAACAGAAGGCGATCGCCCGGTTGCACCAATTCCTTCAATCTCGCAACCACTTCCTCATGGCAACTAAACTGCTCAGAGGGTAGCGGCGATGCGCCCAATGCCATTGCGTCTGCCTCGGCTTCATCTGCCAGGATCAACAGATGGTCAAGCTGAAGCCGCTTCACCGCAGCCCCTACTTGCTGGTGAAATTCGGGCGATCGCTGACCCAGTTCCTTCATGGTTCCCAAGACAGCAATCCGCCGCTTGCCCGGAGTTTGTGCCAGCATTTCCAGTGATGCCAGCATGGACTCTAATCCGGCATTGTAGGTTTCATCAAGAATCACAATGTCTTGCGGTAACTCATGCCGTTTTGCCCGTCCTGCTGGTAGGTCAACCGTCAATCCCGTTGCCAGTGGTGACCAATCAATCCCAACTGTCCTGGCAACAGCCAGAGCCGCCAAATAATTTAAGGCGTTATGACGACCTGGCAAGGGCAGGGGTAAATCCAGCCCATCAACTCGCAAGGTCTCTGGGCTGATTAGTTCTCCATGAATGTCTCCCCCATCTAACCCGTAGGTTATCGTTTCCCCGTGCCAGACCGTTGCCGCCGTTTTGAGCAAAAGCGGATTGTCGTGGTTCAGAATCGCGATTCCCGTTGGGTTCAATTCCGCCAGAAGTTCACACTTTGCCTGGGCGATCGCCTCCTCTGATCCCAACCGTCCAATATGAGCAGTTCCGACGTTGGTAATGACCGCAATATCGGGATAGGCAATCTGGGTCAAAAGGGCAATTTCTCCCCGCCCCCGCATTCCCATTTCAATCACCGCATAATCGTGCGCTGGCTCTAGTTCTAGCAGAGTTCTGGGAACACCAATTTCATTGTTGTAGTTTGCCTGACTTTTAAGAACGTGGGGGGTCGGGTGTGTGTGGTCGGGGGTCGGGTGGGATAAAACAGCGGCAATCAGTTCTTTGGTGGTTGTTTTGCCAACCGATCCAGTCACGGCAATCACCGGAATGGTGAACTGTTCTCGCCACCAGCGGGCGATCGCCTGATATGCCACTAAGGTATCCACCACCGTCAACAGGGGAATTGGAGACACCGTTTTGGATCTCAACCTGCTAAAGGCGGAATCGACGCTCACAATCGCAGCGATCGCCCCCTGACTGGCTGCCCCATTAACAAACTCATGCCCGTCAAAATTTTCGCCCTTGAGCGCCAGAAAAACCTCACCAGGGCTAATCTTGCGCGTATCTGTTGTAATACCTACTGCTTGAGTGGCTAAAACCTGACTCGAAACCCCAACCGGCGTTGCATTCAGAATTGCAGTCAGTTGAGCCAGGGTTGCAGAAAAAGACATACTACTTACCCCCCACGACTGACCACGAAACACCTGACACCTGACAACCTGACACCTCTTTCCCTCACTCGCCCAACTGTTCCCCAGCAGATGAACTGTCAACCACCACTTCCTTCGCCTTACGGGACTCTAGCCAGAAGGGGATCACAATCCAGGCAACGACAATCAGCAAGGTTAAGAGGGCAAACCGACTTGCCCATTCAACTAGCTTTTCCAGAGGGACGACTTGCCCAGCAAAGAAGGCAAGGGTGACCATGACCGACGCCCAGGCAACGGCTCCTAGGGTGTTGTAGAGCATAAATCTGGGGTAAGGCATTTGAGCGATCCCCGCCAAGGGACTGGCAAAAACTCGCAATAGGGCAATAAAACGACCTAAAAAAACTGCTTTTGCTGCATTCTCACTGAACTGATTCTTGAGGGAGACTAAGCGATCTTCCTGCACTCGGAACAATCGACCGATCGCCACCAGCAAAGGCCAACCCCCGTATCTTCCTACCCAGTAACCAATCGTTCCACCCAACGTAGCACCCAGCACCGCATCAGCCAGCACAATCCAATAGTTCAACTGATCACTTCCAGCAAGGAAACCACCTGCCAGCGTGACCGTTTCACCGGGAATAGGAAGCCCAATATTTTCTAGCAATATTCCCAAAAAGACTGCCCAGTATCCGTAATGCTGGGCAATCTCCTCAATTCTCTCTATCGAAATTAAATCTGACATGCGGGCAGTCTTTTACAAAACGTCATCTTCATATCTCAGATATTGGCGTGTTTCTACAAATTCTGTCAATCGAACCAAATATCTAGAATTCCTGGCAATTATCCTCTGTTTGTGAAATAAGTGTTCAAGAATACGGTTTTCTTCCAAAAGTAAGAAGTTTATTAAAAACAGATAAATTACAGTCGAATTCAATTGGAGGTTGAAGATTGCGTGAAGTTACCGAAATGGATCATACTCTCAGCGATGTAATCCTTAGTATGTTATTGAGATTACCGTAGTTCTACTTAGATACTGAACGCTTCGATCGCTTCCAAGATTTGTTCCCTGTGAGTTTCAGTGTTCTCAGATACAGATAAATGAGTGCAAGGGCTTGTTATCCGCAGGATGTCTGAGATTTTAGGTTCCGCAAGTGACTAGTTGATAACTCTATCTGCTGGATTATATGGATATGAAACTCGTACATGAGGATCGGTTTGTACTGCTACAGCCTCAAGGGAGTCTGGATTCCCATGCTGGAATGCGCTTAAAGCAGCAAATATTGGATATTGAACCCGACCAATTTGACCTATGCATTGTGGATCTGGCTGGGGTCGATTTCATTGATAGTGCAGGTCTTCTGGCTTTAGCCACAGGCTTAAATGCGGCAAAGCGGAGAAAGTGTCGATTAGTGATTTGTAATCCTCGCCCTTCGGTCAGGTTAATCTTTGAGATCACCCAGTTGGACTCTGTATTTGAACTGTTTAATACCTACTCAGAAGCAGCCAGCGTTTCCAATCAAACGGAGCCACTAACCCAGATGGGGTCTCAACCTATCGCCGCGTAGGCAGGGTTTGCTATAGCAACGTAGGGCATCTACAGCGACAGCGACATTCAACGCTGTCAATTTTTTTCTTACAAAATTAAGCACCCCTCAGATTATGGTTTGCTAGAGCATCAACCTGATTTTGAGGTCATAGATTGGCTTCCCTGTCAGGCAGCACCAGTGACAGACAAACAGATCGGGGATTTGTCTGTTCAGGCTGGCGATCGCAGGTTCTGCTGGAAACGGGATCAGTCGATCAAAGTAGACCTTCCCTGTCTGAATTCCAACCTGCACCAGGTAGACTGCTGGGGGTGCTTTGAGCGAACGGATCAACCGAAACCCTAACTCGTAAAGAGGTTGCCTCCAGCGATCAGGGAGATGAATAGGCTGAGTGTAACGGGAGGATGCGTTCGCTGGCTGAGTGAGGCTATCCCCCCTTAATCCAATCACTTCTCCATAAAGGGGTCCTTTAGCGGTCAGGGCGATCGGTAACCACAAATCTCCGATCCCAGACTCATACCCCCAGGCTTTTACGTGTCTCCGCAGGCTGATCAGATCCCGACAGGACTGGTAGATAGCCTGTCCCGGAAACGTTAGCCACTCAGGCACTTCCAAGGTTAAAGGACAGATCAAACCGCCTGCTAAGCCTGGATTATCCGCTCCCCATCCTTCAGCCAAATCGCCGGATGAAATGACCTGAATTTCACTTTCAGAAATACAAAATTTAGAGGCAGAAACCACCTGCTCCTCTGGAAGCACGGTCTGTTCCTGCCGCTCCAAACTGCCAATTGGGGACGACTGCGACTGAGCCAAAATTGCCCGCTTTAACGCCGCCACCAGTTCAACTTGACTCGTGCAGACGTGATTAAGCTGAAGGGGTGCCTCAACAGTCTCTATAACAATGAGGACGTTTCCCATTTGAGCCGATTAAGCATTCCCAAAACTTGGTAGGGTCGCTCCAGTAAACCGACCAAAGCTGGGTAGATCGAGGTGGGTTTGACGGCGAGTTCTCACGGCTAACCGATAGCTGACGCTTTGCAGTTCGGCATGGAGTTGGCGATTTTCCCGCTGAATCTGGGTAACCTTCTCCCGAATGGGAACCATGCGTTCAGCAAATTTCTGGCGATAGATTTTGGGCAGTTCCTGAACGACCTGCTCCAGCATCCGGGAGCGATCGGTTAACTCCTGAACCGTTTGCTTGAGCTGATAAATTTCGCTATCGCGATCGCTAATCTGCTCTTGATAAAAGGTAACTTGCTGCTCTACTCCTTGTAGTTGTTCTCGCAGAGCACGCATTTCAGTCATATGCCGCTCAGAAACCTCTGGGTTCGGCATAAAGCCAGTGTTGCCCTTGACTAGACGAAAAAGCTCCTGGGACAACTGCTGTACCAGGCTATCGCGCATTTGCAGCTCTTCACTCAGACGGGCAACCTCAGCTTGCAGTTCGGTCGGGTTTTGACTCACAGAATAGGTCACGTCTTTGTCACTCCGTTGTTATGAATTTCAGACTGGTTAGATGCTCTTCCCAGCGACGGGGAGGGGAAGAACGACGGATCTCCCTCCAAATTGCAGTAGCCGCTAATGTACCATCTGCAACCGCAATTGACACCTGGTTAATTCCTTCTTTAAGATCACCCAGGGCAAAGATGCGAGGATGGGAGGTGCGACACATGGAGTCGGTGCTTAAATTATTTCCCTTCCATTGCAAATCGAGCGCTTTAAGATACTCGCTAAAGTAGTGGGAACCCATTGCCACCAGACCCGTTTCTAGCTCTACGGTAGAACCGTCGGTTAATTCTACCCCAGTCATCTCATGATCGTGACCTAAAAATTTTTGAATCGGCATTTCAACTAGAGGATAGCCGTGTTCGCTCAACTTCTGGCGCATTTCGGATCCCACTTCACAGAGACCTTGGGTAAAAACCGTGATGTAAGGAGTAAACCAGTTGAGCACAAAAGCCGTATTGATGGCAGATTCTGTATGTACAAATAGTCCACACTTCTTATCTGCCATCTCATAACCGTCACAAATCATACAAACATGCAGATTGTATCCCGCGTAGTCATACACATTCTGCATATCTCCTAGCTGAGGCAGATGGTCAATGATGCCGCTGGCGGCAATCAAATAACGGCAGTGAAAGATGGGGTAAGCACTTTCTTGTTTGCCGACCTTCACCTTGACAGCAAAGGTGTCCCCCTCATCGCGTACCTCTTCAACAAAGCCCATGAGATAGTCGCCGTTGAGGGAGAGGTAGTGCTGCTGACCCTGTTGCAGCATGCTGCGTCCGGGAGTATCCGGAGGAAGCCCCAAATAATTCCGTAAATCCTGCATCCAAAAAGACCGCCCCCGTCCCTTTTCAATGACCAGGGAAGAAAGGCGGTAACGTTGCAAATAAATCCCTGCCGAAAGACCTCCCGCGCCTCCTCCTACAACAATGACATCGTAGATTTGATCTATACGCTGTTCCAGGTTCTTCTTGGAGAGCTTCATTGTCTGCTTCGGGGGATCTCGGTGGATATGGTATCGAGCCTGTTAAGCCTGTACTGCTGCCTCTTCCTTAACAGCTTTTGGAGCTTCCTGCCGAACCGTGAGGTAACGAATCACTTCATCGCTCAAGCGCATTGCCCGCTCCATCATCGCAATCTGAGAACCATCTGCCTCATAGTTCATCTGAATATAGATGCCTTCCCGGTACTTCTGAATCTCATAAGCCAACCGGCGCTTGTTACGGTGCAGGGTTTCAGTAATCTGCGCTCCGTTATCACGCAAAATCGTCTGGTATTTTTCGATAGCGTTGTCTACATCTTCTTCGCTGATATCGGGGCGAAGAATATACATCGTTTCGTAACGGTTCATCATGTTTAATGCGGTCTCCTTGTGGGCAGATGGCTTGTCAGGCAAAAATTTAGAATCAGGGCTTAGGCTGAGAAATTGCTCCACTGCCCATCATCGGTTGCCTGAAAAGCAAGGACTTATTATTCTAGCCTAATTTTTGGATCAATGGAAATTGCTGAAAACTTCTGTAGGTGCGACTCTAATCAGGTCACTCTGCATCGATAATCATCAGTAGCTCATCAGACGTATTCGTAACCCTATGGCACAGCGCTATGTCCGCGTTCAGGCAGCAGATGGACAAATTTACTATGGACTCCTTCAGCTTGGTCGAGAGGTGCAGGCGTTGGATGCGCCGCCCTGGCTCAAGGGGCAACCGACTGATCTGGAGTTGGCACCGGATAGTTATCGGATTTTAGCGCCCTGTGCCCCGTCTAAAATTGTGGCAGTTGGGAAAAACTACGCTGACCATGCGGCTGAAATGGGAACCCCGGTGCCAGAGGAACCTCTTTTATTCTTGAAGCCACCTTCGGCGGTGATTGCTGCCGAAACAGAAATTTACTACCCTCCCCAGTCGCAACGGGTGGACTATGAAGGAGAATTGGCGCTGGTAATTGGCGATCGCTGTGTGGACTGCACTCCAGAAGAGGCTCAGACGAAAATTTGGGGCTATACGATTGCGAATGATGTGACTGCCCGTGATTTGCAAAGAAAGGATGGGCAGTGGTCACGGGCAAAAGGGTTTGATACCTTCTGTCCCTTGGGTCCCTGGGTGGTGCGAGAGGTTGGTCCGGCAGCCCAAATCCAAACATTTTTGAACGATGAAACCAAACCAGCTCAGTCTGCCCTGATCAACCAGATGGTGTTTTCACCCGATTATCTGGTGTCCTATATTAGTCAGGTGATGACCCTGATGCCCGGAGATGTAGTGTTAACTGGAACACCAGAAGGAGTTGGACCCATGCAGGTGGGCGATCGCATCCGGGTGGAAATTGAGGGGATTGGTTATCTGAACAATACGGTAGTTGCCAGGGAAACGGACTTACCGCGATTTTTAGATGAGTAAAGTACAACTACGTGTGCATGAATGGGGGGATGGATGTGCATGTTGGCTGTGACAAAGATCACTCGAAATGCTGATTGATATCGCTCCTATCCCAATGTCTAAGGAACATACTAAAGGAGACTCAACTTTAGCCGAGTCATCAACAGGGAACACACGACTGCCGGCAGGTTTCTTCTAGAAGCTGTCGGTTTTTTGTTTGTGAATATCCTATTCCCCATTTCCCGATTCCTCCCCTTCATCGCATCGCTCCCATCGTAGTTTTCCAGGACAGTTCTTTACACAAAATGTTTAGTGCCCGCTGATCTGCGCCTGTAAAGAGATTGGTATCAATCAACTCGGTTAGGACTTGCTGAGTCAGTTGGGCAGCAAATGCTCCACCACATTTCAGTAGATGACTGTAGTAACAAAATTGGGGACGCAGTTCCTGGTTCAGGTGAAAACGATAGATTTCGTCCTGAGCCATTTTATAGACCACAGCATTAATCGGAACGACTATTTTAGGAATACCGTGGATGCCATAAGACTCGCCATTTTTCTGCACTAAAGTACCAATTAGGACGGTACCTAAAAGGGTACGGGTTTCATCGATCAGGTCTGGGGAAAATACGGGATCGGGATCGCTGGTCAGGCGCGGTCCCATATTGAGAAACATGGGATTGAATAGTTGGGAGTTGTAAATTAGCCCTACTGCCCAATGCCGACCTTCACTCTCTAACTTGACGAAGGAACCAAATCCATAGTCATCGGGTTCAGGCGCATTGTCATAGCTCTTTCCATCATCCAGTTCTACGATGTAGTCACAGTGAGAATTGGATTTAACGACTTTGCCCAAACGCACAGCAAATTCTCCTGATTGCATATCAAGGCTCCATACAAGGATACGCAAGGACGGTGAAACTGAAACATTTGTACGAGTAGACCCCTTGTGTGCTGCTGAAAAGCAGGATGCACTGAAACTTCGTTCTAAGTTCATCTCAGTTTAATTCATCTCTGGAATCAGTAACGCCAGAAGTTGATAGGCGAGCGATCGCTCTGTTTCGATAAACTGAGACTAGATTATTTCTTTATGGAAGCCGTAGTCTGGTATCCGGTTGAGGGCAACAGCAAAGTGATTCAGAGCTAAGTTTCCGGAAAAAATTCCTTAAACAGTCGCAGAATGGTTTCTCTGGCTGCACGATATCCACCATCTAAGTAGACTCCGCCAATCACTGCCTCAAAGGTTTCTGCTAGCACCTGGGGGTGTTCGTAAGCTCTCTGCTTTTTCTCCCCTTCCCCCAGCTTGATAACAAAACTCACCCCAATTTCTTCACTAATCCTTGCCAGGTTTGCTTCAGACTCCAGTTCTTTCTTCTTTTCGACAATATCGCCCCTGGTCTGATAACCTGCCCTAATCAAGAGTTCAGTTAAGACTGTCTTAAGTACCTCCCCTCCCAGCACACAAAACACCTGCTGATCTTCACAAGGTTGCCCTTTCTGATAGGCTTCCAAAGCATAGGCTTGGGTTGTTAATGCCCGTTTCAGCAGCCGTTTGTCAAAAAAGAAGTAGCCGAGTTTCTCTTCGAGGGTCATAAGAGAGCATTAAAAATATCCCCAAAAACTATCCGCTCCTATCTGAACACCTGCGAAAACCAGGATAGTTCAAATAGGAGCGGTCTAGGGGGTCTTCAAACTGAAACCAGACTGCCGGAAGGAACTCCGAATCAGCCCAACTCTTGGTTGTAATAGCTCAGGTGAACTACGGCTGACTGTTTAGAGAACAGCCCCGGCACACAGCCGGCTAACTTCAGTTTGATGACCCAAGCGTTTACTACTATCTTGCATGGGCATCACCTCCTTGTTGCCTGAACGGTCTTAATTTCAAAGGGTTAAAGTTGGTTTAATTTCAACCAACACTTGTTCAAGATAGCATATCCATCTAGTCTTTGGTGAGGTTTAACCCCCACATTCATTTGAATCTCCAGAGGCAATATTCAGCCATCGCCACAAGAACCTAGCTCATTACGGATCCTCGTATTGCAGTGGGTGGAAGGTTCATTTCTCTCAGTGAAAACCGTTGTAGCCAATCGTTAAAATTCTTTGTTAAGATGCACCAAGCTTTCAGGAAAAGGACTCAATTTGATGGACCGCCGCACTTTTGTGACATGGGTTGGGCTAGGATGGCTTTCCAGTTGCTTACCTGTGGCACTTGCCGCCTGTTCCCAATCGACAGAGGATGGGTTCAGCATCATTGGATCGGCTGCGGATCTCGACAAAACTGGTCAGCTTACCTATCAAAGATTTGGGGCAGAAAGTGTTGTAATTGTGCGTGACCCAAACCAATCAGGTAATCTTTTTGCTGTAAACCCAAAGTGTACTCACCAAGGTTGTGACCTTCAGTGGCAGGGTGACCAAAAAGCGTTCGTTTGCCCCTGTCATGGAGCACGTTTCAATGCCGACGGTGCGGTTGCGAAAGGTCCGGCAGGAACGGCACTAAAGACCTACCCGGTCAGAATTGAGGGCGATTCTGTTCAAGTCAAAGTATGAGTAGTATTTCACCCACCGACTGATGCAGTTCTGCACTCCAAATATCGGTGCAGAACTACATTTAGAACCCGCCTTTCCTACGGTTGGTGAACCCATGTACCGCAGACCGCTGAATGTTATCGGAAAAACCGGATGCCAGTATTGCGAATTCCCAGTCTGGGGTCGAGGGCAATTCGAGAGCCGGTGCGATCGACGTGATAAGTCCAGGCTCGTTGACGCACCTGCACCACCACTCTATACCCTTCTATGGGGCGGTACTCGCGGGTGCACCGTTCACCAAAATTAAACAGACACGGATTGCCAAAGGTTTGGGGGGTTGCCTCGGTAATTCGCAGTGAGGGGAGCGGTTGCCCTGAACGACGGGCAGCATCGCGCAAGACTGCTTGCTGCACTGCCGCAGGCACATTGGCACTGGTTCCACCTGTCCTGGGGTCAAGGACTACCTGGTACCCAGAACGACTGACGTGATAGTTCCAGGATCGTCCCCGTGCCTGTACAGTCACTTCCCACCCTTCTACGGGGCGATACTCGCGGGTGCAAACTTCGCCAAAGTTGAACTCGCAGGGGTTACTAAAGGTTCTGGAGTTGACACGGGTGATTTGCAAGGCATTGATCGGTAGACCTGATTGTTGGGAGGCATCTCGTAGAACAGCGTTACGAGCGGGTCCGGGGAGGTTGGCTGTAGAGTTAGATCGACCTGGGTCTGCAACAATTTGGGAGCCAGTGCGATCGACATGATAGGTCCAGCGTTGCCGGTCTGCCTGCACCACCACTTCCCAGCCTTGAATTGGACGATACTCGCGGGTGCAAACTTCGCCAAAGTTGAACTCGCAGGGATTACCAAAGGTTCTGGGCGTTACCTGAGCAATTCGGAGCCTGCCAACTGGAACCCCCGATCGCCGGGATGCATCCTGAAGAACTGCCCGTTCTACCCGGTTTGGTAAATTATTACCCCAAAGGTTTTGATTGGGAAAAAGCTGGCTAACCGTGGTTCCAGCAGAATTCAGGCTATTGGCATTTGCCAGATTAGGTTTCATCAGTTCCAATCCACTGGCAAGAAGGCTTGCCAACGCAAAAGTCAGCGCAAGTTTTTGAGAGGCGCGATCGCGGTTTGCAATAGTAGATAAATGGTTCATAGTTTTCATCGGTGAATCTCCGTCATCAACAGGGTTCATCACAACTGGAAAGCAATCCGTCAAGTGATAGTTTCGCTGACGTTGAGTACCGAGTCTAAAGTTCCTGAAACCCTGTCTGGTTACAGTTTCTGTAACAGCCAGTGGGCTACACGATCAGGCGTATCCGTTGCACCTAGCAGCCATTTCCATTGCACTTAACTACACTCCTGCGTTTCTATACCCTTTAACCCATAACCCACAATCAAAGCAATCGTTTACCCATTCGAAAATCGCTGCCAATCAGTTATCGGGTCAATTGACTGCACGAGATCTCTGCCTTCTCCAAAGAAGTCAGGGATTTTGGTAGAGATTGGCTTGATGTCAGTCTATTGGTGAGCAGTGCTGTCGATTCTACAACGAACAAGTTTTTAGATTCATGCCGTTGCAATCAAAGCTTCTGCGGCTTTGTGATTTAACGGTTTAGCGAACAAGTAGCCCTGTCCATATTCGCAATCTAATTGCTTCAATTGGGCTAACTGGTCTGCTGTTTCAATCCCTTCTGCAACCACATCCATGCCTAAACTATGGGATAGGGTTAGAATTGCCCGGACAATTTCGGCATTCTCTCCCTCCTGCCCCATAGTACGAATAAAGGAGCGATCGATTTTTAGGGTGTGAATCGGAAATTGGTGTAGGCGGCTGAGGGAGGAATATCCAGTCCCAAAATCATCAATACATAACTGCACACCCAGTGCCTTTAATTGCTGAAGTAACCTGGCAGCAGAACTGGAATTTTCCATAATTCCACTTTCAGTAATTTCCAGTTTCAACTTGTCGGGTGCTAACCCAGTTTGTTGCAGAACTTGAGCAATATCTTGAACCAGATTGGGTTGCGAAAGTTGTTTACTAGAAAGATTGACATTAATACTGAGGGAATTGTAAGCAGGAAATTGCACTTGCCATTGGCGTAGCTGACGGCAAGATTCCCATAACACCCATTGCCCAATTGGTACAATCAACCCAGTTTCCTCTGCAACTGGAATAAACTCAGCGGGAGAAATCAATCCGCGTTCTGGATGTTGCCAGCGAACCAGTGCTTCAAATCCACTGATCTTGCCCGTTTTTAACGCCACAATCGGTTGGTAAAAGACCCGCAACTCCTGGCGATCTATTGCCCTGCGGAGGTCGGTTTCTAGCTGCAATAGGGCGACTGCCCGACTGTACATGTCGGCATTGAAGACCGCATAACGATCTTTGCCCTGTTCCTTTGCCTGGTACAGGGCGGTATCGGCATCTCGCAGTAAATCCTCGGGTTGAGCAGCGCTGGCTCCATGCATGACAATGCCCATACTGGCAGTGGTAAAGATCTCATGGTTGTTTAAGCGTAGGGGTGCCCGAAGTGCCTGTTGGATGCGTTCAGCAATGCTGATCGCATCATCTGCACTTTTAATTGAGTCGAGCAAAATGGTAAATTCATCTCCACCTAACCGGGCAACGGTATCCCCCGGTCGCAGACAGGACTGTAAGCGACCGGCAATTTCGACTAATAGCTGATCACCCACCACATGTCCCAGACTGTCGTTAACGACTTTGAAGCGATCGAGATCGAGAAATAGGACCGCAAACTGCTCGGTGGGATAACGCTCGGTGCGGGCGATCGCCTGCTTAAGGCGATCAATAAACAGCAGCCGATTGGGAAGTCCAGTTAGGGCATCATGAAAAGCATCATGGGCTAACTGTTCCTCTACCCGTTTACGGTCCGTGATATCGACAATTTGACCAATGGTTTGCAAGGGGATTCCATTTTCATCCCGGATCAGGGTTGCTTGCAGGAGTGCATTGACGACCCTACCATTTTTGGCAATGTACCGCTTTTCAATTTGAAAATGGGAAACCTCTCCTTGAATCAGCTTTTTGGTCAGCGCCAGATCCACATGTAGGTCATCCGTGTGGGTAATGTCGGCAAAGGAGCGGTCAGCCAGTTCTTCAGCGGTATAGCCCATGACCTCACAAAATGCTTGATTAACCCTGAGAAAACCCCCTTCCAGAGTATTCAACGCAATCCCAATCGGAGCCAGTTCAAAAATTAGACGGAACTGCTCTTCGCTTTTCTGCAATGCCTCTTCTGCCTGCTTGCGCGTGGTGATATCGGTCGCAATCCCATCCAGTCGCGTCGTTTTACTCTCAATATCGCAAATGACGTGGCAGCGTTCTCTCAACCAGCGGACTTCACCATCGGGTCGAATAATCCGGTACTCGCTATCTTTGCTGCCCGTTTCCAGCATTGCTTGAGATTCTGCCCAGACATAGGCTTGATCCTCTGGGTGAACCATCTCTAGCCAGAGATTAGAGTTCCTGAAAAACTCTACTACTGCGCGACCATAAACTTTCTCTGCCGCAGGATTGAGATAGAAAAACTCCGTCCCCGTTGCCGAAGCAGACCAAACCACATCTTCCAGGGAATGAAGGATGCTATTAAGCCGCTGCTCACTTTCACGTAAAGCGATTTCTGCCCGTTCGCGTTCATTCTCCATGCGCTTGCGTTCGGTGATGTCAGTAATCATCCCAAGGGCACCGGCATAATTTCCTTGCTGATCCAGAAAGGGCGCGGTGGATAGGATTGCCCACAGGTCAGAGCCATCCTTGCGACGGAATTTGAAATCGTGCGCCTCGCTAATGCCTTGGCGGCGGCGTTCCAAATAACCATAGGCGATCGCAATTCCTTCCTCATCCATGAAGGAAAAAAGGGTTTCACCCAGCATCTCGTCAATTGAGTAGCCCAGCATCGTTGCCATTTGTTGATTCACAAAGCTGGTCTGGTTATCCCGGTTCAGTACCCAGATACCCTCAGTCGCAATCTCCACAATTTGGCGATACTTTTCTTCCTGTTCCCGTAACGCCTCTTCTGCCTGCTTGCGATGGGTGATGTCGGTTTGAATTCCAACAAAGTGAGTCACACATCCCTCAGCGTCAAATACTGGTGCGACATAGAGTTCATTCCAGAATAAGGTGCCATCTTTACGGTAATTGCGTAAAGTGACATGACATTCCCGATGTTCCTGGAGAGCAGAACGTAGCTGATCAAGTGCAGGCTGATTGATATCTGTTCCTTGCAAGAAGCGGCAGTTGCTACCCAGCACTTCATCAGGGGTGTAGCCCGTCATCGCTGCAAATGCTGGGTTGACATAAATGATGGGATTATCGGGTTGATTAGCATCGGTCAGCACAATACCATTACTGCTTGCCGCGATCGCCCGTTCCATCAGTCTTAGACGGTCTTCTACCTGCTTCTGTTCTATGGCGGTTGCCAGCACATTCGCGATCGCCCGAAGAAAATGAACATCATCCTGGGTAAATATTTGGGGCTGGTTTGAATACCCACCCAGAATGCCAAACGGTTGTCCCTGCCCTGGAATTAGGATACTAATGCCACTAATTACATGGTGATTATGCAACAGGGGAGAACCCCCAAACCGGGTATCCACCCGAAAGTCTTCTACAATCACAGGAGCTTGAGCTAGAAGGGTATACCCCATCAGAGAATTTGGCTGCGTCCCAATCCGTGCGACTCCTACCAACCCCCGCCGCCAGCCTACCCCCGCCTGTAGTTGCAAAGCATTGCCTCCTGGCAGCAGTTCCAGAATCCCACAAAGTTTGATATCAAGAACTTGAGCCACCAGTCTCACAGCTTCGTGCAACAGGGTAGAAAGATCCGTTCTTGCCAGCGCTCGTTGCCCCAATTCTGCTACAGCTGCTTGCTGACGGGCACGAGTTTCAAACCGTTCTTCACTGGCTCGGAGTGCCTGCTCTGCCCGTTTTTGAGCCGTAATGTTGCGCTGAATAGTTGCCAGACACAGGACCTCCCTCGTCTCCGGATGCCTGACCACAAAACAACTCCGGTACATGTCAAAGCATTCACCTGTGGCAAAGTGGCGCAGCCTTCCCTCGCCTTCATGCCGCCCTGTACTCTGGATCGTAGGCAGAGTGATTTCACAGAACTGCCCCAAATCTTCGTCTGGTAGATAATCGGAGATCCGTTTGCTTTTCGCTTCGTCCAGGCTGTCTAAGCCAACCAACTGGCGTCCCGCCTGATTGACATAAAGGACCTCACCTGCCAGGGATGACATGGCAATAAAGTCATTGCTATTTTCAACCAATGCCACAAATTTTTGCCAATCTGCCTCTAACTGCTGACGGTGAATAATTTCCTGGCAAATAGAGAGATCTGGTAAAGGGCGATTGGGCTGAACTGGCTGTTGCCTGGTAATATCCATCCACACCATTAATGCCGCTTGAGTCCCTTCATAATTGATAACTTTGGCTGAGACTAGTGCATCAAATATTTCTCCGTTGATGCGTCTTAGCTTTAATGGATAGTTAATTAATGGTTGGCTATTTTTTAACTGAGTAATAATTTGAACGTGATCAGTTGAATTAGCATAAAAAGCAAGACTTAGGTAATCAAGACTAGCCCCATCCCTCAAAATACCGAAGAAACTGGCGATCAGGTTATTTTGCAATAGGACGCGATCGCTCTCCAAGCAGATCAGCGCAGTTGGCAATGGATTAATTTCTAAAAAAGAACCTATTAATGTTCTCAGTTCTGCTGCAACATTCTTGCGGGGCGCTACCTCTTGTGGTTCTGGTTGAATGCCTCGACGTTCAATGACGGACTCGGCAACGGGTACGTCTAGTGTCGATTTAGATGAATTTGAAACTCGTTTTAAATGGAAGTTGTGATGGGTGAATGTCATGAGTCAAACTCTTGAACAGAGTAAAACAAATCAGTTGGATTAACCAAAGGAGCTTCAGAAGAGAAGCACTAACCATCTGGTTCATTCATAGCTGTATAAAGGACTAAAAGTATTCAGTAATAACACCAGGCAACTAAGATGAGCCAATCAAACGAATTCTCTGAGTAGTGAGATAAATAGCATCAATTACACAGGCATTCGCTGTGTGACACTCGCCTGAAAACCGCTGTAAACAGGACTGGCTCTGGAGGTATAGTTAATTTATTCTTAATGTTGCACAGCCTGGATGAAATGTTACTTTTTTTACAAAACGTTTACAGAAAAGGGCTAGAAAGTTAGCCAAACAATCCTGGGTTGGCGGTCGGAATCCCCGTCCAGTTCAGCCAACTCAACCTGTGCAGGCTCAAAAGCATTGCGTTGACCCGCCGTGCCACAAGCTGTAGGTAGACTTTGCCTGTACATAGCAGGTTTTATTAATGAACAATACTTTAGCCGGGGTTATTCCCAGAGAAGCCACTGCACATTGACAACCAGAGGAGTAAGAAGATTTGTCAGTCAAATCGCTCCGTTGCTTTATCTTCTCTTGTTCTTCTCGATTTCTTTTTACCTTTACAGGTAGTTCCCGAAATGCGAGGAGAATTTTTGATGAAAGCAAAGTATGTCAGCGATCTTGAAGTGGAACTCGCTCCTGACTCGGTAACTGAGAAGCGGCTAACTCACCGTCAGATTAGATCCTGGTTAGGCAAAGTTTGGAATTTTGTAGTAGACACCTTGACACAAAAGCCTGAACTCCAAATTCGGGAAATTTGCGATCGCGCAGGCAATACCTGGTGGTATGTGTACGACCCAACTACAGGTTACTCTGCCCGATTAGCATCCGAAATGGAAGTCCGGATTTGGCTGGAGCATCACTATAGTCGCTCCTTTGATTAGCTCGGCTTCGCCATACTACCCAGCCCTCCACTCCATACCTCACCAACAACTAACAACTAACAACTAACAACTACTTCCTCCACACACACCCTACCTCCCATTTCCCAATCCACCAAGGAGTTCATTCCCATGAAAAAAACAACTTCATTCCTTCTAAGCCTGATAGTTGCGGTTGGGCTGGTTGTAGGGTCTGTGATATCTACAAAACACGCGATCGCTCACCTGCCTGAAAGTAGTCAGACAAAATCAGGCGAACATACCAACCCCAAAGTATCTAAACCCTACGCCCCACTTTATGAGAATCTGGGCAACCTGCACCATCCCATTTCCACTAAAAATAAACTTGCTCAGCGCTATTTTGATCAGGGCATGACGCTTGCCTACGGGTTCAACCATGATGCCGCTGCCCGTTCCTTTAAAGAAGCAGCCAAACTCGACCCCGACTGTGCCATCTGCTACTGGGGCATTGCCTATGTCCTGGGTCCCAATATCAATGCTCCGATGGAGAAGGATGCCGTTCCGGAAGCTTGGGAAGCGCTTCAGACAGCCATCCGGTTGAGCAAAAACGCCAGTGCCAAGGAGCAGGCATATATCCAGGCATTAGCCACCCGCTATCCCCAGCAGCACATTGAAGACCGCAAATCCTACGACATTGCCTATGCCAATGCTATGCGGGAAGTTGCCAGACGTTATCCTGACGATTTAGATGCTGCCACTTTATTTGCAGAAGCACTCATGGATACCACTCCCTGGGACTACTGGGAAGAGGATGGGACACCAAAACCGGAAGGGGTTGAAATCATGACAACGCTGGAAGGAATTTTGCAGCGTAACCCGAACCATGCCGGTGCCAACCACCTCTATATTCATGCCGTGGAAAAAGAACGGCCCGAATTGGGTTTACCCTCAGCCGATCGCCTGATGAAACTGGTTCCTGGTTCTGGGCACCTGGTTCACATGGCATCTCATATTTATATCCGCACCGGTCGTTACCATGATGCGGTTCTCTCGAATCAACTGGGGATTAAGGCGGATGATCAGTATGCCGCCATCTGCCATGCCCAGGGTATGTATGCCGATGCCTATATGCCCCACAATCACCACTTTCTCTGGTTTGCCGCCTTAATGACCGGACAGAGAGACGTCGCGATGAATGCCGCGATTCAAACGGCAAAGGTGAATCCTCAAACCATGCGTCAGCCTGAGATGGCGGGGTCGTTGCAGCACTACTACACGATTCCTATGTTTACCCGTACCCGCTTTGGTCAGTGGGATGAAATCCTGGCGCTGGCTGCACCCGATTCGGATCTCAAATACCCCAATGGGGTGTATCACTACATCCGGGGCAGAGCATTTCTAGCAAAGAAACAGCCGCAACAGGCAGCCCAGGAATTGAAGCAGTTGCAAGCGATCGCGGCTGATCCATCATTAAAAGACATCAAAATCTGGGGATTTAACTCCACGGCGGATATTCTCACCATCGCTTCGGAAGTGCTTTCTGGCGAACTGGCAGCAATCCAGGGCAATTACGAAGAAGCAATTTCCCACCTGCAAACAGCAATCAAGCGAGAAGATGCCCTGGTCTATACCGAACCGGCGGACTGGTATCAACCTGCCCGTCAATCTCTGGGGGCTGTGCTGCTAAAAGCCAATCGTGCTCCAGAAGCCGAGCAGGTCTACCGGGCAGACCTGAAGATCTACCCGGACAATGGCTGGTCCCTTTATGGATTGGCGCAAAGTCTGCAAGCTCAAAACAAAACCAAAGAAGCCCAGGCAGTGAAAAAACGTTTCAAAGAAGCCTGGAAATACTCTGACGTGAAAATCGTTGCCTCTCGCTTCTAGCTAACCACTCTCCTCACTCCTCTCCCCAAACCTATGCACACTAATACCAAAACCAAGTGGATGATTTACAAAGAACTGGAACTGATTCCCGATTGGGTACCCGAACCGAAACTGACCTATCCAAAGCCCGCCCTGTCCTGGTTTACTAGAATCTGGCAAATGCTAATCAATACGATGGCTCCAAGTGGTGAACCTAAGATCTGGAAAACCATTGATGATGGAGGCAACCTTTGGTGGAATGTCTATGACCCACTAACAGCTCATATGTTTTACATGAGTTCAGAAGATGAAGTAATGATCTGGCTGGATCAGTATTACGGTCTTGACTAGCAGAAATCGACATCAATCTAGCTACCGTGCTTGACACCTAACACCTGACACCTGATGCAAAAGAAAGTTGTACTATTAGCCCTCTGTCAAGCTCTGGCAATGACCGGGAATATCATTCTATTCACAGTAGCAGCGCTCATTGGTCAAACCCTGGCAACGGATAAGTCTCTGTCAACCCTGCCATTGGCATTGCTTCAGCTTGCCACAATGGGCGTTATTATTCCTGCCTCTCTGCTGATGCGTTGGGGAGGGCGACAGTTTGGATTTATCATCGGCATTCTGATTGGTTTAGCAGGGGCAGGGCTGGGAATTTACGCCGTTTTTGTCCATAATTTTGCTCTGTTTTGTCTGTCTGCCATTATGTTTGGTAGCTTTAACAGTTTTGTTGGGTTCTATCGCTTTACGGCTGTTGAAGTCTCAACGGATGCCTTTCGATCGCAGGCGATCGCTCTGGTCATGGCAGGTGGTGTGCTGGCAGCCCTGGCAGGTCCCCAGTTGGCTACCTGGTCTAAGGATTGGCTACAACCTGCAACCTTTGCTGGGTCGCTGGCAATGATTGCTCTATTGCAAATTCTGTCTTTGGGAATTCTATTGCTGCTGAAATTACCCCGTCCTACCAATGTTGAACTTGAGGGAAAGGGGCGATCGCTACCTGTGATTATGCGACAACCGCTATTTATCGTGGCGGTATTGGGTAGTATGTTGGGTTATGGGGTGATGGTCATGGTGATGACGGCAACTCCGTTAGCAATGGTCGCCAATGCTCATCCCTTCCATGAAGCAGCAACCGTGATCCAGTGGCATGTTCTGGGGATGTTTGCGCCATCGTTTGCCACCGGGTTTTTAATTGCCCGATTTGGGGTGTTGACCATCCTCGGTTTGGGAGGAATCATCAGTCTCCTTTGTATATTAATCAACCTGGGGAGTACCGGGCTAATCAGCTTCTCAGTTGCATTAATGCTGCTAGGAATTGGCTGGAATTTTCTCTTCATCGGTTCAACCACGTTGTTGACCGAAACCTACACGCCTGCTGAAAAAGCAAAAACCCAGGCAGTTCATGACTTTCTCATGTTCGGGTTTGTTGCCTTTGCAACCATACTTTCCGGTAGTCTGTTTCAAAATCTGGGCTGGCAAGCCGTCAACCTTGCTGGAATTCCAATGGTTTTGAGCATCCTGATAGCAATCTTCTGGTTCCAGAGGCACCAAGTTGCAGAACAAGTTGAAGTCAAACAAACCATTCAGAAACCTATTCAACCCAATTTGTAGCCATCCAAATTGCTGGATGGAATAGGGAAAATGCTAACGAACGTGCGATCGGCGAAAAGGCATAACACAATTAATTGACTACTGGTTTGTCAGCCTTGTGTTTGTGAGTCTGGGATAATTAGTATGCTTCCATAGGTAGATGTAGAGGGTATGCAATCCCCCACTTTAATAGGGTAGAGAAGAGAACTCAGTTGAGAACAAGTCAACCATTACCCCTATGGAATCGTCTAAAAATCAATTTTTTGCCTCCCGCCTAGTGAGCGGGTTTTTGCTGGGAGTTTTCTTGCCATTGCTGGTCTTTCTAGTCCTCGCAAGCCATGTCTGGCAGCAGGGTAAGGGGTTTATCTGGGATATTCCATTCCTGCAATGGGTTCATACAACTGCCCGACCCATTCTAGATTCGCTTGCCCATACGTTGACTCCCCTGGGGGTGTCCTGGGGAGTGGTGCCTGTGTTGACCGTCCTTGGTGGGGTGCTGATTTACCGGCGCAACTGGCGATCGCTCCTTTACCTGGTGCTTACTCCCATCGGCAGCGCCTTGCTTAACCACTCTGTCAAGCTGTTTTTTCACCGGGAACGTCCCCATGTGTGGGAAGTGTTGCCGCCCAATTTGACCTATGCCTTTCCGAGTGGACACGCGATGTCCAGTGCCTCGTTTGCGGTTGTGTTAATTGTGCTAGCTTGGAATACCCGCTGGCGCTGGTTTGCGGTGATTGGCTGTAGCCTGTTTGTGTTAACGATTGGCTGGACACGGCTTTATTTGGGGGTGCATTATCCTAGCGATATTCTGGCGGGATGGATGCTGGCGATCGCCTGGTCAGTGGGAATCATGCTGCTAATTCAACCCCAAAATGTCTCGATCAAGAAGTTAGATCAACTACCAGAATCCATCACAGCAAACATGGAACACTTCTAACTGAGGAACACGAAGGAGAGCAGAAGTTGATGGATCTATTGTCAACACAATTTGCAATTCCAACCAGATCAAGGTACGGGGGAAGACTTTGCAGACATAACAGGCAATGACGAAGGCGATCGCAGGTTGACGAGTCTTGCTTTTTCTTTATCCTTTACCGAAGTGAACTACCAAACTTCCAACTAGCCCACAAACCACACAAGACCTCCGAGGTTTCCAAAAACCTCGGAGGTCTGAGCCATACAGCGTCGAGTTTGCTGAATCGTATATAGCGTTTCCTGTCTGAGTGAGGTACATCTCGTCTGTTTGACTCAAGGATTCTACGGCTATCCATGTACCTCACTGGATTCAAAAACGCTATAGTCCTGAATTCAGCCTGACCAAGAAGTCAGGGATTTAAATCTCTTCACCTAAATGTCCCCCTGAAGCCGTAGACTGGAGGATGGTCTTTTTCACCTATCCTTAACGACTGAGCGACTCGTGCGAAGAATTGTTATTGCTGGCAACTGGAAAATGTACAAAACTCAGGCAGAGGCAATGGAGTTTCTGCAAGGGTTTGTCCCTCACCTGGATGAGACACCGGACGATCGCGAAATTGTTCTATGCGTTCCGTTTACTACGTTGGGCAGTCTTTCCCAAAGTCTGCACGGTAGCCGCATTCGCCTCGGTGCCCAAAACGTTCACTGGGAAAAAGCGGGAGCTTACACGGGAGAGATTGCGGCTCCAATGCTGACAGAAATTGGTGTTCTGTACGTCATTATTGGACACAGTGAACGGCGGCAGTACTTTGGTGAAACAGATGAAACCGTCAATCTCCGCCTGAAAGCGGCTCAGGCTAACGGGTTGAGTCCCATCCTTTGTGTGGGTGAAACCAAACAACAACGGGATGCTAATGAAACGGAATCCGTCATCTTCAATCAAATTGACAAAGGGCTGGTTGGCATTGACCAATCCAATCTGGTGATTGCCTATGAACCCATTTGGGCGATCGGAACGGGCGACACTTGCGAATCGGTCGAGGCAAATCGGGTGATTGGGCTGATTCGTAAGCAGTTGAACAATCCTGACGTGCCGATTCAGTATGGTGGTTCAGTCAAGCCTGACAATATCGATGAGATTATGGCGCAACCAGAAATTGATGGTGCCCTGGTGGGTGGAGCCAGTTTGCAACCGGATAGCTTTGCCCGGATCGTTAACTTCCGCTAAACAGTTCTGAGGGTGGCAACCTTTTTTCAAGCCCCCTGGAATCTTGAAGACTCCGGGGACCTGAAATGGTTGGTAGAGCAGAATACTGCTCTACTTTTGCTCAAAAGATGCAATTAAGGGATTGTCACATCTTATAAGCTGGTCAAGTGCTTGGTGGGCAGTTGGCTGCTGGCGCACATGGGCATCAATAAATAACCCAATAATCTCTGCCACGAAATCTCGAACTTTTTCTGGGGGTTGAGTGGCGGGGTAGTCCAGGAATGGTCTACCAGTGGTGTCATCAAAAGGATGGGTGAGGCAGAAATGGTTGGCTCCCTCTAACAGGATCAGGTAGCTGTCGTTTCTCCCCCCGGCGATCGCTTCATGGAAGGTGCGCTCTACGGGAGTGGTGGCTTTCTCCCAGATAACGCCGTAGCGATCGCTGCTGTTGGCAATCACTCCGTCACAGGTACCTCCCAGCAACAGCATCGGTAGGGAATCGGGCAGGGGCAGGATTGTACCGGGTTCATACCCTAATTGCATCACACCGGCAGAATGGGCACCATAGGCAAATGCCGCCACCAGATGGGGAAAAAAGTTGGGATCGGCACTTTCAATCGCAACTCGACCTCCCGCCGAGTGCCCACCTAAGATAACCCGCTGTAGATCAAGCAATCCGGCTAATACTCCTTGGTTCTGGAGCTTCTCTAAAACCTGGAGCAGGGATGGTAAGGCAGAAGCCGTAGGACCTGTGCCATAGGTACTGGGAGTCAGCCGGGTTATATCGACTCCCGGAGTAAGGGCGATCATGCCTGGAAGATTTTCGGCAACCCAGGAGAAAGTGACGACAACCAACCCCCGTGCTGCCAGTTTCACTGCTAACCACTGGTAAACCTCCGGTCCACAGTTCACCCCATTGAAAAAAATGACCACTGGAAAAGGCGAGTGTTGCGGGTCTGCTGGCACAATCCCTATGGTCTGCTCCTGCTCACTACCCGACATCTGGGCGGGGTAGAAAACTTTGAGGTGAATAGTGTCGTAGGGAGCAGAAGCCGTTTGAACCTTATTAGCCTGGAAAAGCGATCGAATGTTCATATAGCTTTTTTGAATCCAGTGAGGTACATGGATAGCTGTAGAATCCTTGAGTCAAACAGATGAGATATACCTCACCCAGAAAGGAAACGCTATAGGCTAATTCCAACTAGCTACGGCTCTATGTTAATACCGTAATTAATACCGTAATCCGGTTGCTACAAATCTGTAGACAAATGGCTTCTAGTTTGCAAAGTACACAATTACGCAACATCGAGGTTTTTGGACTGTTGGGTGAGTGCGATCGCTAAACCCACCTATGGTTACAAAACCTTGAATTTTGGCGAACTAGAAACGCAAGCTGAGGCTGCAAATTCCAGAGGAACCCCAACCATGTCAACGTCTCCCCATTCCCTATTTGATACACTTCAGGAATTCACAACAAGTACAGGACAAACTGCCCGCTTCTACTCCCTGCCGCAACTTGAACGGGCAGGCGTAGGCACAGTTTCTCAACTGCCGGTGAGTTTGCGAATTGTGCTGGAGTCGGTGTTGCGCCACTATGACGGCAAGCGGATTACGGAAGCGGATATTCATACCCTTGCCAACTGGCAACCCCAGGCAGAACGAACGGCAGAAATTCCCTTTGTCGTCGCCCGGATTCTGCTGCAAGACTTTACCGGGGTGCCCGTGCTGGTGGATCTGGCAGCGATGCGATCGGCAGCAGCACGGATGGGGCATGACCCGGCTATTGTCGAACCCCTGGTGCCCGTTGATCTGGTTGTAGACCACTCCGTACAGGTAGACTTCAGCGCCATCAGTAATGCCCTGCAACTGAATATGGAAATGGAGTTTCACCGGAATGAAGCTCGCTATCGTTTTTTGAAGTGGGGGATGCAGGCGTTTAATGGATTTGCGATCGTTCCCCCTGGGATTGGAATTGTGCATCAGGTGAATCTGGAATACCTGGCACGGGGTGTGCTGGAGGCAAATGGAATTTACTACCCCGATTCGCTGGTGGGGACGGATTCTCACACCACCATGATCAATGGCTTGGGGATTGTAGGCTGGGGTGTGGGTGGCATTGAAGCCGAAGCCGGAATGCTGGGGCAACCCGTCTATTTTCTGACTCCAGATGTGGTGGGGGTGCATTTGTCAGGGGCACTGGAACCGGGGGTAACGGCAACCGATCTGGTGTTGCGATTGACGGAGCTTTTGCGCCAAGCCAAAGTCGTGGGCAAGTTTGTCGAGTTTTATGGGGAGGGAGCCGCCAGTCTTTCGGTTCCCGATCGCGCCACGATTAGCAATATGTCTCCGGAGTATGGGGCAACCATGGGCTTTTTTCCGGTGGATGAGGAATCGTGCCGCTACCTGCTGGCAACGGGGCGCAGCCAAACCCAGGTGGATACCTTGCGGGCATACTTTCAGGCACAGGGGCTATTTGGGATGCCCCAACCGGGCGACATTCAGTATTCCCAAAGTCTGGAACTGGATCTGGCGACTGTGGCTCCCAGCGTCGCGGGTCCCAAACGTCCCCAGGATCGAATTACCCTGACCCAACTCAAGCTGACCTTCCAGGATTTGCTGCAAAAGTCCGTGCAGGAGAATGGCTACCAAAAAACACCAGCCGAGCAACAGCAAACCGTGTCAGTCAGGATGGGAAATTCCTTTAAGCCTCTGAAAGGGGGGGGAGCGCAGAACTCCGATCGCGTACCGACGGGGGACGCTCTGAGCAGCGATCGCGATACTTCTATCCTGACGGAAGTTGAAATGATGCAAAACCGCCCGACTCCAGATGCAGTAACGGATGTGCCGGTTGGAGAATTTCCCCCAGCCCAGGTGACTTTGGGGCATGGAAAGGTCGTGATTGCTGCCATCACCTCCTGCACAAACACTTCCAACCCGACAGTGATGCTGGCAGCAGGGTTGCTGGCAAAGAAAGCGGTGGAGCGGGGTATGACCATTCCTGCCTACGTCAAAACCTCCCTCGCCCCTGGTTCTCGCGTTGTGACTGACTATCTGACTCGTACCGGGTTGCAATCTTATTTAGATCAGTTGGGGTTTCAAACGGTGGGCTATGGCTGCACCACCTGCATTGGCAACAGTGGACCCCTGGAACCGCACCTGGAAGCGGCGATCACAGACCATGATTTAGTGGTTGCCAGCGTCTTGAGTGGCAACCGTAATTTTGAGGCAAGGGTGCATCAAAGCGTCAAGGCTAACTTCTTGATGAGTCCGCCGCTGGTGATTGCCTTTGCTCTGGCAGGACGGGTCGATATTGACCTGACCCAGGAATCGCTGGGTATGGATAGTCAGGGCAATGAAGTATACCTGCGGGATCTGTGGGCGACCCCAGAGGAGATTAACAACCTGCTGTCTGCGGCGATGGATCCCGACACTTTTCAGCGGCTATATGCCAACTTTGCAGAGCAAAATCCCCTCTGGGCAGAGATTCCTAGCAGCACTGGGAATTTGTACGAGTGGGATGCCAGTTCCACCTATATCCAGGAACCACCCTACTTTGAAGGGTTTTCGACGGAACTGGAGCCAGTGGCGGATATTCGGGGGGGGAGGGCGATCGCCCTGTTTGGAGACTCCGTTACCACTGATCACATCAGTCCGGCGGGCGCGATAAAACCCACCTCACCGGCTGGACTTTACCTGCAAGCCGAAGGTGTTGCCCCCGATGACTTCAACTCCTATGGCTCCCGGCGAGGAAACCATCAGGTCATGGTGCGGGGCACCTTTGCCAACGTGCGGATTAAAAATTTGATGGTGTCTGGCGTTGAAGGTGGTGTCACCCTGCATCAACCCAGTGGTGAGCAGATGTCTCTCTACGATGCAGCCCTCCGCTATCAGTCAGAGGGCACCCCCCTCCTGATCTTTGCAGGGCAGGAATACGGGACTGGCAGCAGCCGCGACTGGGCAGCCAAAGGGACCAAGCTATTGGGTATTCGGGCGGTCATTGCCCAAAGCTTTGAGCGGATTCACAGGTCTAATCTGGTTGGTATGGGAGTCCTCCCCTGCCAGTTTCAGCCCGGTACATCCTGGCAGTCCCTGGCGATCGACGGCAGCGAGCAATTTGACCTGGTTGGTTTAGAGCAGGAAATTACCCCCCTCCAGGTGATATCCCTGGTGATTCACCGTCCCAACGGGGAGAGCCAGACCGTTCCACTCATCCTACGTATCGACACCACCACTGAAGTCGATTATTTCCTGCATGACGGCATTTTGCCCTACGTCCTGAGTCAGCTTTTGCAGTCACGCAGGTGACCTAGCTGCCGCCATCAGGGTTAGGACAATGACTGATGGTTATAGCGATTGTCTTGAAAGTCAAGCGGAAAGGGAAATTTTTTGGTCTCTTCAAAATCTCCAAAGCAGCGATCGCGATTAGCAGCAGTGGTGGCGAGCGAGCAGTAACCGTAACGATAACAGGGAGCAGAATTACAATAGGCATAGATTGGTGATCGAGGTTCTTCCATGACCCAGGCTGCGGCTCCCCATCCTACCCAACCATTTCTGACTCTGGCGGAGTATCTGGACTACGACGATGGCACCGATATCCGGTATGAGTTGGAGAATGGAGAGTTGCATGTAACGCCAACAGAAAGCGATCTGAACAATTTAATTGTGATGTTCCTGATCGCCCAATTTCTCCAATCCGTTCCTTTTTCTCGCTTACGTCGGGGCACAGAAATTGCTGTGACCGGATATCGGGCAACGGCACGGGTGCCGGATTTAATGGTGTTAACGGAAGAGTCTGCCGTTGCACTGGGAGGAAGCAGTCGCAGTATCTTGATGCCGGAGATGCCGCCGCCTGCATTGGTGGTGGAAGTGGTATCACCCGGAACAGAGAATGAGCGGCGAGACTATCGCTACAAGCGATCGGAATATGCCGCACGGGGCATTCGTGAGTATTGGATCGTTGATCCGGTTACACAACAGGTGGTGGTATTAACGTGGGTGGAAGGGCTGTATGAGGAAGCGATTTTTAAGGGCGATCAACCTCTGGTTTCAACTCTATTTCCTGATCTGCACTTGACTGCTACCCAGGTATTACAGGCAAAACAGAAGTAGTCCGATCTGTCATAAGTAGGTGGTTCAAATTAATTGTAAAAAGGGGGAGTGGGGGCTGCGCCCCCAGGCAGGGGGTTCCACCCCCTCCACCCCCAAAACTAACTATCTTTAATTTAATTACACCTAGCTACTTACCAACGGGGGTAGGAGCTAAAGCGGGACAAAAAGCGCGTGAAGAGAGAGGGACAAAGCCGTCCAATGCTTTGGCATCAAAGGAGGATAGGTGCGGAGAGTTTGTCGGTTTTTTTCATCTGTTGCAAAGCAACAAAGCCTTTTCGCTTCTTTCTTCTTTTTTCCCCTTAGTCTTGCTCAAACGCTTTCCCCAAAGTCATTACAGCAATTCTCGGTAGGTGGGCACTGCCCACATTTTCCAAAAGCTCTGACTACGGGGCTTTGTGGGCGATGCCCACCCTACAATTTGTGGCTTTCTTCTTTTTTTCCATTAGTCTTGCTCAAACGCTTTCCCCAAAGCCGCTGGGGGAGTGCTGTGGATGGTTTGAGCCGCCACCCGGCTAAGACTGGGGGGTAGCCGCTTGAGCAATCGCTCTAGCCATTCGCTGGACGTGAGGACGAGAAACAGAATCATCAAGGCGAAGGGTGCCACCGTAATCACCTGAGTCGGCACGGGAAGTTGATTCTGTGCCTGACTCGCCAAAGATTGCAGAATGCCAAATAAATAACAACTGAGGGCAACCCGCAGCGGATTCCAACCTCCAAAAATGACGATCGCTAAAGCAATCCAGCCGTAACCTGCTGTGTGACGATGACTCCACCCCGCCTTAAAGTCGAGGGAAAACGCCGCTCCCGCAATTCCCATCAGCGCTCCACCCACCAGCGTATAAAGGTAGCGCATCCAGATGACATTGGTTCCCCTGGCAAAAGCCGCCGCGGGTTGTTCCCCGATCGCCCGCAGCATCAATCCGGCGCGGGTGCGGTAGAAATAGATCCAGGACAGCGCAATTAACGCAAAACTGGCATAGACGAGCCAATCATTCTGGAATAGCAGTCTGCCAATCACAGGGATGTCTTGTAGAACGGGCAATTTAAAACTGGGTACCGTAGGTCCCGGAATCCGAACAAAATCATTGCCCAGAAAAGAGGACAAATCGGCACACAAAAGTGCCAGCACAAACCCGATCGCCACCTGGGACTGCCGCAGCGTTAATGCCCCAAACGCAACCACCAATGCAATCAAAGCTCCCACCAGCGCTGCACTGGCAAACCCAAGCAGCAGACTGGGAGTAGTGCCCAGCCCTTCGGTCGTCTTAGCAACCGCAAAACCCGTCATAGCCGAAAGCATAATCGTGCCTTCCGCAGACAGGTTAATCACCCCCGCCCGCTCGGCAATCGTTTCGCCAATACAGGCAAAAACCAGCGGCGTGGAAGTGGCGATCGCAACCGAGAGAATGGCGATGATTTGGGCAGGATCCATAGAAGTTAAAAGTTAAGAGTTGAGAATTGAGAATTGAGAATTGAGAATTTAAGAAGAACAGCGGAGATAAGCAGGAATCAGAATCACCTAACACCTAACACCTAACCACCCCTCACCTCGCTAGACCCCGTCCTAACAGGACAGCGAGTACCAGCATTCCTTGAATCACACCTGCCAGGGATGATTCCAGGCTGAGGTTAAGGGGAAGTTGCAGGCTGCCAATATTAAGAGCGCTGAAGAAAAGGGCAACGGGCAGAATCATCCAGGCATTTAAGCCGACCAGCATCGCTATCAGTAGTGCTAGAAAACCCAGGTTGCTGGAAATACTGGGAATGAGCCGGTGGAAGATTGCTAGAACTTGTAGGGAACCAGCAATTCCGGCAAACGCCCCACAAATCACAAACGCACTCATCAACTGGCGCACGGAGGGAATGCCCAGAACGTAGGATGCTCGTAGATTTTGCCCCACTGCCCGTAGCTGCAAGCCAAAGTAGGTACCCCGCATGACAACGATGGTCAGAATCAGGGCAACCAATCCCAGTCCGAGGGCAATGGGACTTGCCTCGGTGTTGCCAAACGTCGGTAGCCAGATGGACGCTTTGAACTGCTCGGTGCCGCTCATGGAGGCAACCCCTTCTTTCTGCCAGGGTCCAAAAATCAGGTAGAGTGCCAGACCATCTACGACAAAGTTCAACCCCAACCCGGCAAAGATTTCATTGATACGACCGTAAACATTCAGAAGTCCAGCCAACAAACCCCAGAGTCCTCCGCCCAACCCACCTGCCACGATTGCCAGCAGGATTACCAGAGGAGCAGGCAGCATATCTTGAAATAAACGAATGGGAACCATTGCCGCGATCGCCCCTGCCATGATCTGTCCTTCAATCCCCAGGTTGTATAACCCGGCGGTAAATGTGAACATCAGCCCACTGGTACACAACAGCAAGGGGGCTAAGGTGGCAATCACACGGGCAACCTGATTGGGGGAGCCAAATGCACCCAACGCCATTTTGCTGACGACTTCCCCAGGAGAAGCACCCATCAGCAAAATAATGACGGTAATGATGAACAGGGCGATTAAAAGAGAAGCCGCCTGGTAGTAGATGGTTTTTGACATTCGGTCGCTCTAGCTCCCTGTCCGAATCGTAATTGCAGCCTTTAGCTACTCACTGGTAATCGTTGGTAGCGATCGCTTAGCTTGCCGCCAATCATTTGACCCAAACGATCAATGGTCAGTTCTTTGGCATCAATGGGTTCAGAAACCTCACCTCCGCTAAATACAATGACGCGATCGCTGTACTGGATAATTTCATCCACATCAGAGGAGGTGAATAAAATGGCGGTTCCCCCTTCACAGCGGGCAATTAACTGCTGCCAGACCCACAAAACAGATTCAATATCCAATCCACGGGTTGGATGTTCCATCAGCAGTAAATTGAGGGGTGTGGGAAGCAATGCCAGTTGGGTGCGTTGCTGGTTGCCACCGGAAAGGCGCTCAACTTTAGTGTGAGGTTTGCCGCGAATTTTGAACAGGTCGATCGCATAGAGCGTCTTTTGCAGGGTCTCTTTCCAATCCACAAACCAGCTTTTAGATGGGGTTCTGAGAGAGACATGCTCGTGAATGGTCAGCCCTTGAATCAAGCCTTCGCGCAGGCGATCGGCAGGAGAATAGCCGACTCCTGCACATAAGTAATGGGGGTAAGGGCTGTTGGTCATCTCTGTATCGTGAATGTAAATGCTGCCACTGCTGGCTTTCAACAGTCCGGCACAGAATAGCAACATTAATTGTTGCCCGCTGCCTTCCAATCCAGCTAAACCAATGACTTCTCCCTGATAAACGTTGAGATTGCCAATTTTGACCGTAAGGCGATCGGTGGTCAGGGTAATGTTTTCCAGCCTGAGCGCCAGTTCATCCTGACAGGTGTTGGGTTTAATCGGTGGTGCCAGATCCCGACCAAACATCAGGTCAACCAGTGTTTCGTCGGGGCAGGGAATTTCCAGATCACCCACGACCGTTCCTTGACGCAGAACGGTGACGCGATCGCATAATTCGTTCACATCTTCCAATTTGTGGGATACGAAAATAATTGATTTACCCTGGGTTGCCAGTTGGTTTGCGGCTGCAAACAATGCGTTTTTTTGAGCAGCCGAAATTCCGGTGGTCGGTTCATCCAGAATCAGGGTGCTGACTCCCAGGGACAACAGCCGTAGAATTTCTAACTGCTGCCGTTCACCGACGGTCAGGTTTCCCACCTTTTCATGCACATCCAATTTGAAATTAAACTCACTCGCCAGTCGTTGAAACTCCTTCACAGCTTGATGCCGATTAATAAACAGGTGTCCCAGTCTACCCACCATGAAGTTATCCAGAACCGAGAGCGGGGGAAAGTCCAACGGGTCCTGATGCAACATGCCAATACCAACGGCGATCGCATCCGCTGGAGTACAAATTTCAACCGCTTTCCCGTCCAGCAAAATCCTGCCGGAATCACGGCTAATAAAGCCACTCAAAACTTTAACCAGGGTACTTTTGCCCGCTCCATTCTCCCCTAACAATCCATGAATGCTGCCTGCTTCCAGCAGCAAGGAGACGTTGTCATTCGCCTGCACTGCCCCAAATCGCTTCGAGATATTTTCGAGTTCAACCTTCATTCAGCCATTCCTTGAAACAGGCACCGTTGAGAGAGAGTAAGGGAAAGGGTGAGGGAGTGAGAACTTCATCCTTCCTTTGCCTGTTACATTATGGGCATTTTGTAATCACTAATTCGTATCTATCAAGGCAATTTTGTCTGAAACCGTTCCAATCCGCCCAGCAGCAACAGCCAGATGACGACAATGAGCCAGTGCATGAAGACGGCAATCCAGAGAGAGCCACTACGGAGATAGGCAAGGGTGCAGATGACCCCCAATAGTCCAGCTCCTAAAAGAAACACCGAGCTACTGAAGAATGCTGGAGCGCCAAAAATAATATTGAACGGATGATAGAGCAGGAATGTCAGCCAGCTAGCACAACTCCAAAACCAGCGGGTCGCAGGCTGCACCGATTCTGTGGGATGGGGAATGGGCAAAACCCGAAACATCAGTTCTTCATTTAGCCCTGGCATCAGAAATGCCCTTATCATCACACCCAGCACTGTCCAGAAAGATGACTCGGGGTGCCAGGAAAGAAACCCTGTGATAAACCCAATCGGTAAGTAAACCAGCCCATACATCAGCAAAAGCGCGATCGCCCACAACCAATCCTTTTGACCAGGGATTGTGCGCATTGCTTTGCTCAAACGGCTCAAAATTCTTTCAGCCATGAGTTCTTTTACACCCTATGAAATGCCACTCCTGGATTGGTGTCAGCCTCATCTTGGCAGGGCGATCGTCCTTCACCCAAATCTCTTTGCACTAGCGTAGTAGTCTGTCAAGAATTATTTTGTGGCAAGAATTATTTTGTGGGTTGAAAACCCCAAAATAATAACCTCTCTCCTATCCCAGACTCACAAATACAAAGTTGACAAACCAGTGACCTTCTGGAGAGGCAGGAGTGTACTCATCCGCCAACCTGCATCCAGGGGTGGAATCTTCAAAAGATTAGTTTTTCTGTTTGCGATCTTTATTTTTCTTAATAAATTCCTCTATACTTGGCAATATAACTTCATGTTTTGCTCAGGTCTGTTTAGAGTCCCCCTAATCAGTAAATTGGAGTTTTTTCGATGAGATTTAATCAGGTTCCATCTGTGCTTGGATTGGCGACCGCCACGTTAGCTGCCGTTGTCATAGCTCCTATGCCAGCAGATGCGGCTAATTTCCGGCTTATTTCTGGAGTAACGAGCGTTTTTCTCGATTTGCCAACCCTGGAAAGTGTGGGGCTGTCTCTGACAGGGGCAAGTGATACGGTGCCGCCTGTCTCCAGTGAGTTTCTGGTCGGCTTTCCAATTACTCCCGCAACGACTTTCACCTTTAGCTTTGACAATGTGAGTGGCTTTGCTCCGGTGGGTGGCACGATTGAGCATACTGGCTCTGTCACCTTCAATGACAACCTGACCCTGGGTAATTTCTCGATTGGCTTTGATCCGGTTCGTGCAATTGGAGATGTGAGCGGCTTCTTTGTTCAAGACACGATTACAACAGGCGCAATTTTGTTTGATCTGGCAACCCCCAGTAGTCTCAGCTTTGCAGATGACAATCTGGCAGTTCAGGGAAGTTTGCTGGTTTCACCGGAGCTTGCCGGAGTGCTAGGAAATGAAGGTCTTTCAGGCGCAACCATTGGAGCCGCCAGCGTCAATGGAGCCGCTGTTCCTGAACCGGCAACGATGATGGGTATTTTAGCTGCCAGTGGATTTTTAGCCGCCAGCCGGCGGCGGGCATTGAAAAAGTAAGGGTAGGAGGCATTGGTCAAAAGCGAGATGAGTTGAAGCATCGTTTCAAATTCATCTCGTTTTTTTATTGGCAAAATTAGCCATGTCCTACAGCTTCTTATAAATACACCATTGGATCAATTGGCTCCCCATTTTCGCGGACTTCAAAGTGCAGGTGGGGACCTGTGGAAAGTCCAGTAGAGCCAACCGCCGCGATCGCCTGCCCCCGTTGCAGGGTTTGTCCTTCGTAAACATAAAGCTCACTGGCATGGGCATACAAACTGGTGATACCGCCCCCATGATCAATAATGACCGTGTTTCCATAACCGCCGTACCAGCCTGCCAGGATCACGGTGCCACCGTCTGAGGCATGGATCAAGGTGCCATGGTCGGCTCCAATATCAAGACCGGCATGGAACCGCTGATAGCCCAAAATGGGGTGAGTTCGCCAACCAAAGACGCTGGTAATTTCGCCCAGGCTGGGGAAGAGCATCTGTCCTGTGCCGCGATAGGCAATGCCTCCAGGAATTCGCTGCCGAATTAACCGAGTCACCGATTGAGAATCTTTAGCCAGTTGAGCTTCAGCCGCTTCCAGAGCTTTATTGTCGGTATTCAATCGGGCAACTAACCCTTTTTGAGATTCTGCTTCCGCTTCAATATCTGACTTTTGAGCCAACAGTTGTTGGGTCAAAAGGGCAATTTCATTTTTTTTCTGCTCAACCTGGTGGCGCTGTTGGTCAATCCGATCGGTTTCCTGTTTCAAACCCGCCAACATTTCCCGGTCGGTTGCATAGATCAGCCTCAGTTGACGGCGGCGATCCAAAAACTCATTCAGGTTTTGGCTTTGCAGCAACACTGCCCAACCACGCTCCATCTGCTGCCGCTGGAGAAACCGTAAGCGGGCAACGGTCGCAAACTGTTTTTGCTGGTACGCCTGCTCTGCTTTGACCAGGGTGACTTCCAAGGCTCTCAAGCGTTGGGTTGCTTTCTGAAGCTGAGTTTCGCTGTTTTTGATCTGATTGGCAGTGGCTTTAATCGTTTTCTGTAGTCCTTGAAGATCCCCTTCAGCAGACTTTTGCAAATTCTTTACCCGATCGCGCTCTTTTAGAATTTGCGATCGCTGTTGTTCAAGTCGTTGCTGGTGGCGTTGCAATTCCTCCACTGACTGAGCCTGAGCCACCTGCTCTGAGCGCAAAGGAACCTGTGCAGCAGCAGGATAGGTGTGCCCTGTCCAGAGCAGCGTCATCCAGAGTACAGTCCCCACACACAAAACGGCTAAACCAAGCCCGAAAAGCTGTCGTCTTACAGCTTGATTTCTCACCAGGGTTGAAAAAGCAACTCTCATTCTCCTCACAGCATCAGCAACGCTAAACAAGACACCATTATGACGAGGCTGAAAATTTCGGCAAGGGGATGATAGGTAGATTTATAGTTTTGGGTCAGAGATTAGGAGTTCATCCCCCAACCCCTAACCCAAATTTGGGAGAAGGGGAGTCGAAAATTTCAAAGTCCCTCGGACAAGATGGGTGAGGGCTTAAACCTTCGGCATAGAAGAAAAGGGTAAGCGCAAAACGACGGCTCTCAATATGGATGAGTTTATAACCCTTCTGACCACTTCTTATGTCTGTGGCATTTTTATATCTCTGGCATTAGATCGGCTGGACAAAACTTTTCAAATTTTCAAAAAAGATGGTTCAATTAATACAGGTGAACTATAATACAAGCAAACTATCTAGATTGTAGAACATGCCACCCCTAACTCGTCTTGAGCAACAATTGTTCAACTGGCTTGTTGAATTTAATCGAGAACATGGACATTCGCCGACCATCCGGCAAATGGTTGAGGCGATGGGGCTGAAGTCCAATTCTCCCATTCAAAATCGCCTGCAACGCCTGAAGGATAAAGGCTATATTGCCTGGGAAAAGGGCAGAATGCGGACGGTGCAGATTCTCCATGATCCCGATCAATATAAGGGCGTTTACCTGCTCGGTACGATCGCGGCTGGGGGAGTCGTTGAGTCCTTCACTGACCATGAGCCAGAGCTTTTGGATGTCCCAGAGAAATTGAGGCATTCAGACAACTACGCCTTACGTGTCATTGGCGACAGTATGATCGATGCCCATATTTGCCCCAATGACATTGTGATTCTCCGCCCCGAAACCGATCCTCAACAGCTTAAGCCAGGGAGTATTGTGGCTGCCAGGGTCGAGGGTGAAGGGGTCACGCTGAAGCATTTCTATCAAAAGGGCAACCACATTACCTTGATGCCTGCAAACCCGAATTATCGCCCGATTGAAGTGGACGATGCGGCACGGGTGCAAATTCAGGGAGTCCTGGTGGGGATGGTGAGAGATTATTAAAGCACCGACTCAAATCTGAACTGCATCAGCATCTGATTTATCAGCACAGAATACCTCGAAAGGCGTTTTGTAATCAAGCGATTTTCGAGGTCTGTTGTTCATCAGAATCACCGCTTTTTCTAACTCCTCTGGTTTGATAGTCTCACCCATTTTGGGTAGACAATTATAGGCTTTGCGTAATGTTACTGACTCATTAACCTGCATTGGGTTAAAAGGCTTGCTATGCTTTGTTTTTCCACAGTAAAGCCGCACATATAGAAATTGAGATATTTATTTTTTAGCTAGTAAAGTTTTTTAATTAATACTTTCTGGTAACAGTACTTTCACTGAAAGTACTGTTATAAACACTTATAAAGCTTAACCAATTCATACATTGCTAAACAAGTGTTTACACCGATTTGCTTGGTGAAACTTTAAAGTTAGAACTTCTTTCATGCATTCAGAGGCAAACCGCCTCCTCAAAAATACGGTCAACTCCAACTTGAGCGTTCGTGATTTACGGAGAAATCTGAAAATCAAACTTGTTGCCCCTGAAGATTAGTCTGTGTGTTGCTTCTAGAGACTCCGCTCTCAGAAATGCATCCACTCTATTTGAAGATGACGCAATCAACTATTTCTTCCAATTGGGAAGGTGGTTTTTGCATCCCTTTTGATCATCAACACTTTTCACAAGTGCATCTTTTTGTAAGTGTGAGCATCTGTGTTTTCAAAGCACACTTTAGATGCGATCGCCCTTATCAAGTGATGGCTTGGAAAGAAGTCTGAAGATTAAAGGAAACGCCCGCAGCTAATCGAATTTACAGTCATTCAGATTCAGTCCACTTCAGTGGATACCAGGATGTGCTTGACTGACTGCGGTTTTAGTTGCCCTTCCCTATCTCCATCAAAGTTTTGCATTGGCTAACTCAGTTTTCTATAGCGTCTGAACCGGGAAGCCTCCTTGTTTTAGCCGTTATGGACAGATTGTGATGCAGAAAGCAAAGACATCCTGTGCAGTTATTTAGCAAATCCAGGAGGACTCAGGTCATGCCAATCAGCCATATTGAAAACACCAAAATTTCCACATTATTGGATGGCGAGCAGTTAGAGACAAGCAACAATTTTGGGCAGCAACCCCAGAACTCAATTCAGCCATCTGAAGCACCTCCTGCTGTTGCCTTGATGCAAATGATGACGGGGGTTTGGCTCACCCAATCCATTCATGTGGCAGCTTCCCTGGGCATTGCTGATTTGCTCACAGAAGGTACCCGATCGGTTGATGAACTTGCCCAGACCGTGGGTGCCCAAACGTCTCACCTTTACCGGGTGTTGCGTGCTCTGGCAAGTTTTGGCATTTTTACCGAGGTAACACCGCGCCACTTTGCCCTGACTGAAACGGCAGAGTATTTGCGGAGTGATATTCCCGGTTCATTACGACCGTTATCCATGACGATGAGTGACGAGTGGCAATGGAATTGCTGGGGTGATTTGTTGAATATTGTCAAAACGGGTCAACCTGCGATGCAAAAGCTTTACCAGGTCGATGACACCTTTGAATATCTGACCCAGAAGAATCCTCAGGCAGGGGCACTGTTCGATAAAGCGATGATTGGTTGGTGTTCTGCTATCCACCTGGCAGTATTGAACACCTATGATTTTTCTGGCATTCATCAGTTAGTCGATGTGGCGGGTGGTCATGGCACTTTACTGGCTTCCATTCTGCAAAAATATCCCCATTTGCAAGGGGTGTTGTTTGATTTGCCTCAGGTGGTTGCGGGTGCTGGAGCATTGCTGGAAAGTCGGGGAGTTGCAGACCGTTGCCAGGTAGTGGGGGGTAGCTTCTTTGGACAAATTCCGGTCGGGGGTGATGCCTATATCCTGTCGCACATTGTTCACGATTGGGGTGATGAGGACTGCATCAAATTTCTGAGTAACATTCGGCAGGCGATCGCCCCCAACGGTAAACTACTCATCGTTGAAATGGTGATTCCAGCGGGGGATGCCCCTCATTTTGGCAAATTACTGGATGTTGAAATGATGGCAATCTTTTCCGGTGGACGGGAACGCACCGAAGCGGAATATTACCAACTATTTGAGGCTTCCGGGTTTCGTTTAACCCGCATTGTGCCAACGGCTTCTCCAGTCAGTGTAATTGAAGGCGTTTGTGCATAAAGAACAGATTTTTTCTAAAACACCATCAGGATTTCAACCTGCATGGTGTAGGGCGTGGCTGCGCAGCCGAGAGACCTGGGCAATTTGAATGTCCAACCTGATTCCAACAACCATCTACTAGATCGTGAACGTGTAAGAGGTATCAACATGAAGGAAGTTCTGGAACTGATTGAAACAAGAAGGCAAGCGTTTATGCGTCTACCTTTTTTTGAATTTCTCAAAGACCGCAGCATTGACCTGAAACAGCGAGCATCCGGAATTCCTTTTTGGGCACATTTTGTCATGAGTTTTAAGGATCTCAACGTTTACGTCCTGCGTCAGGAACCAACCGACGATCCAATTCAGACCATGATTAACCAGCACACCTATGAGGATGCCAGTCATTGGGTCTGGTATGTCAAAGATCTGGATATTCTAGGAATTGATCAGTCCCTGCGGTTTACGGATGCGCTCCGGTTTCTGTGGAGCGAGGAAACTCAAAAAGCCCGTCAGTTGTCCTACGATTTGCTACGACTATGCGCTGCCCAAACGGAACCAGTTCTGAAGTTGGCGATTATTGAGGCGATTGAAGCAACGGGCACCACTGCCCTGGCAGAAGGACTGGTGCAACTGAGCCAGGAACTGCAAGAATTGACACAAAAGCGGTCTTACTACTTTAGTGATCATCATTTGCAGGTCGAAACCGGGCACATTCAAGCTGGACTGGAGCATGGAGACACGGAACAATTTTTTGACAGCATTCAGCTAACTGAAGAGCAGAGAGCAAAAGCCTTTGAACTGGTTGAGACTGTGTTTGCCCAGTTCACAAATTTCTACAACGGACTATTGGTGTATTCAAAAAACCATTCCCTCGATCGCCCTTTCCCCAAAGCGCATGTTACCGATGGAACGGTTGTACATCGGGCGATCGCAGGCGATCGGGAAGTCACCCAAGCCAGTCCTCAGACACTCAAAGCAAAATCGGTCGTGTAGTGATTGCAGTGCCCGGTGATGCTGAATAGCCGTATAAATTGAAAGTCTTCAATTCATGCAACTCTCAATTCATACCCAAAATTGGCCACGCCAAGTTTTGGACTGAAGCTAAGAGTACCATCCTTGTTTTGTGAACGGAAGCCAGGACTTCTGAGTGTCCTTTCCATTCCCAAGCTCCCCGAATTTATCGAGAATTCGGGGAGCTTTACTCACGCACTTTGGAATGGCGTACTTTGGAATGGGATTTTAATAAGTTTGCAGGTTGATATAGCGTTTCTGCTTCTAATGAAGTACAGGCAAGGGTTAAGACCCTTGTGACAAAGCATAGGGTGTACTTCAATTGTTTGAGAATTGCTATAGGATTGGGTTTACGATCAAGTGATCCAGTAGATGACTTACCGTTAAAGCCGTCTGCACACTTTGCGAAATTATTAAATCCACGATTCCATTAGCAGTTGAAAGGTGGTAATTTGAAGCCTGTTTAATTAAAGGCATCCTTGACGTTATCGACAGCACGTTCAAAAACATTTTTTGTGTTGTCGATCGCTTCTTGAGTCCGAGCGGCATCTTCATTGGCTCTTTTCTCAATTCGAGCGGTGTCTCGTTGCGCTTTGCGCTCAATGAAACTGCCATTGTCGTCGGTTGCCCGTTCAACCCGATCGGCATTTTTATTTGCAGTTTTCTTGACCTGATCAGCCGCATCACGGACGAAACCCTTGGTGCGTCCCGCATCTTCACTGGCTTTGCCCTGTGCTCGACTGCCCATATCGGCGGCGGCAATCAGGTTAGATGGGGGAGCCGCCATTGCTGCGGTATTGGCAACAAAGGCACCCTGCCAGACAAAGGCGATCGCGGATACACAAAATAAAGCGGTAGCAACCCAACGCCCTACCGTTGAAACCCCTTTCACAAAATAATTTAGTTTCATAGAATACAATCTCCGTCAATTTCGTATTCTATTTTTACTGCATTTGAAACCAGGTTCAAATCGTGCCTCAGGCAGAGATTCACCTACCACCATTTACATTTGTGTATGCCACACTGATTCATTGCTTCGCATTCATTTAAAGGCATCACCTGTGGGGCACTTGGCTGAAAACCGCTGTAAAAAGGTCTCCTACTTTGCGTCATAAAGTGCCTGGATATTGCTGCCCATAATTAGATGAAGATTGCGGCTGACTTTGGCAATATCCCAATCCCACCATTGGATTTCTAGAAGTTTGGCAACTTCAGCATCGCTAAATCGTTGCTTAATGGGATGGGCAGGATTTCCCCCAGCAATGGTGTAGGGAGGAATATCCTTTACCACAACTGAGCGGGCGGCAATCACAGCACCGTCACCAATCTTGACTCCGGGCATAATCAGGGACTCGTAGCCAATCCATACGTCATTGCCAACAATAGTGTCTCCCCGACTGGGTAGATTCATCACCTGATCGATTTCGGTTTCCCAACCCTGCCCAAAAATGGGAAATGGATAGGTAGAGATGCCATCCAGCTTATGATTAGCCCCATTCATGATGAACTTGACCTGGGTGGCGATCGCGCAAAATTTGCCAATGATCAGGCAATCGCCGCCGTAATTGTAAAGCACATTGCGTTCAAACCCTTCTGGGTCAACCGGATCGTCGTAATAGGAGTAGTCCCCAACGATAATGTTGGGCGATCGGATGAAACTTTTAATAAAACAAACGCGGCGATGATCCGCCATCGGATAGGGGCGGTTGGGATCCGGTCCAGATTGTTCTGTCATCGGTTACCTCCAGAAGTTTGAGTGGGGCAAAGTTCAGGTAATTTCAATTGCGCTCTCACCCGATTGATGGGTTCCTCCCAATGGTCTTCAAAGCGATAACCCAGCAGAAATTCTGCTTGTTGACCTAGCACTTGCCCTTGATGCAAATTGGTGAAAATAGCCTTCAATTGCTGGGGTGCAAGCATGGGATACAGTAACCGTGCAAACCCCAGACTTAGCTTCAGTGCTTTGCTATAGCCCTGTGCAGCCGCAAATGCCAGCACACCCATTTCCCCCGCATAGCTGGTATCAAATCCAAGCAAAACGTGAAACATATCGTGAGTGACCACGTATCGCAACGCAAATACATTTCGTTGAGCCACCTCTTCCAGTTCAGGACTGATGTTGAAAGGGGCTAACTGATTGGTTCGCATGTGATCGGCATAGCCCCGTCCAAATGAACCTTCTGGATAATGGCTTAACTGGTGCAGGTCAATCGGAGGATGATAACCAATGACTGATTGCAATTTTGACTCCACCATTGGATCAACTTTTGCCCCCAAAGCATCCGCTTTGAGAATGGCAAAATCACCCAGATTTCCAGAGTTTTTGTATTGAATTGCTGTCTGAATTTTGCTGAATGTGTTCACCATGCTGGTTCGCGTTTACCATCCTTTTTAATTCTGCCCTGTGCGACAATCTCCAGATCCCCGTTGGCTGCTTGAGCTTAATTGAGTCAACTAAATAATTCTCCCAAGACATCGGGGTTTTTAGCTACTGAGTTGTATGTTGCGCGGTTTGTTATCCTGGCTTACTCTAGGCTACATTGGCGCTCTAGTGCCTGTCTGAGCAGGTCTTTGTACTGTTTACTATCAATGATGTAAGCACCAAATCGCTCCAGGTGAGGATTCATCATTTGAGCATCAAACAGGACAAATCGCCGCTCCTGTAATCGCTCGACCAGTTTCACTAACGCCACTTTAGATCCCTCAGGAATCCTAAAGAACATCGACTCCCCAATAAAAGCGCCCCCAATTACAATACCCAGAATTCCCCCCGCCAGGCGATCGCCCTGCCAGGTTTCAAAACTGTGTGCCCATCCGGTTTGATGCAGGGCAAAGTAAATTTCTTTGAGTTCGTTGGAAATCCAGGTTACTTCCCGGTTGGCACAACCTTCGACAACGGCAGCAAAATCCTGGTTAACCGCAACTGTGAAGCGATCTTGGTTAAGGACACGCCGGAGCGATCGCGGATAATGAAACCGTCGATCCAGCGGAATCAGGGTCCGTTGACGGCTAGAATACCAACCCAGACTACCTTCTGCCTCTTCTGCCATCAAAAAGTAGCCCTGAGCATATCCCTGGACAATGGCTGCAATATCAAACCTGATGTCGTTCAATGGCTGCGGTCCCTTACTCACCTAACTAACGCTTCTGTTAGGGAATTTAACCATCTTTTAGACCCTTTGCGAATATGGGAAAATTGGATTAATCAAGATGCCCATTCTTCTGTTGGTCAAGAAAAGCTTAAAATTCAAAAATAAAAAGAAGTGCTGCTCTACTAGTTGTTAACTATTAACGGGATGTGCAACTAATTTGCCCTCATCCCCACCCTTCTCCCCAAGGAGAAAGGCTTTCGGACATTTCTGGTTCCCTCTCCCGAAGGGCTAGGGCTAGGGTGAGGGCAGTTCTTGCAGGCATTTCAGCAAAGTCGCACATCGCATTATTATCTATTTACTTCCCCCCCGGTACCTGACATCTGCCTCCCTTAAACCGATGGCTGATCCCATTCCACCCATCACCTTACCCCCAGCCCGTAATCCTGAGCAGGAAGGGCGATGGTTACACAGTGCTTTACTGAACTGGTTGAATCAGGAATTTATCCCAGAACAAGTCAACCGCCAGATAGCAGAACGCGCCGCCCAGATCTTTGTCCGGCAGCGCATGGAGGGCGAAAATGATCTCGGATCGCTGGTAATTGCGATCGTAACCGAGATGGAAAGTTTTGATTTCTCTGAAAGCTTCTTTAGCGAATTTGCAGTCGCTAATGCTGTCAGCGATCTTTTGTTAGACAGCCTGGGAATTGACCGCTGCTGTGGACAGTGATGAGGCTATTCGTTTTTAGTAATTAGTTGTTAGGCAAGAATTAAACAACGGACTAACAACTAACAACCAAAAACTAACAACTTTATCCCCTACCAGCTAGACTTGACCACTCCGGGCAACAAGCCCTGGTGAGCCATTTCCCGCAGAGTATTCCGAGATAACCCAAAGTCACGGTAAACACCCCTGGGGCGACCCGTCGCCCAGCAGCGATTACGCTTCCGGCTGGGGGCACTATTACGGGGAAGCTGTTGAATTTGGCGATGGATTGTCAGTTTTTCCTGTTGAGAGGTGGCACTGGTGAACTGTTCCATCAGTTCTTCGCGCTTGCTGGCATATTTCTCCACCAGCTTTGCACGCTTTTTCTCCCGCTCAACCATGCTTTTCTTAGCCATTTATCGTCCCATTGCTCACTGAAGACACAATTTAGTATGTTAGCAAATTTAGAGGAGAGTTGCCAACCCATTTTTGATTCTGTCCCTCAACCAAGGGCGAATTAGCTGATGGCTTCCTCTACTGCATTGGCTAACACTTCTGGTTGACTGGAAAGTGGTTTTTGAGCCAATCCGGCAGAGGGGCAGAGGTCGGCAAGGGCACAGCGATCGCACATCGGCTTCCGGGCGTTACAGACTGCCCGACCGTGGTAGATCAACCGAATTGACCAGTTTTCCCAATCCGGCTGGGGTAGCAGCTTCATGAGATCCCGCTCAACCCGGATGGGGTCCGTATGCTCAGTCAATCCCAGGCGATAGCTCAAGCGTTTGACATGGGTATCAACCGTCACCCCCATATTGATCCCAAAGGCGTTTGCCAGCACCACATTCGCCGTCTTGCGAGCCACCCCTGGCAATCGCAACAGGTCTTCCATTAGCCGGGGCACCTCACCACTAAACTCAGTCGTAATCATGCGGCAGGCAGCCTGAATATTTTTTGCCTTATTGCGGTAGAACCCCGTGGACCTGACCAATGATTGAATTTCTTGCGGATCCGCCGCTGCGATCGCGGCTGCATCTGGAAACCGGCGAAACAGTTCCGGTGTCACCATATTCACCCGCTCATCCGTACACTGGGCAGAAAGAATGGTGGCTACCAGCAATTGAACCGGAGTTTCATAGTTGAGCGAACAAGTGGCATCGGGATAAAGCTGTTTAAGCCGAAACAGGATCTCGATCGTCCGCTGCTTTTTCGCTGAAATTTTTCGAGTCACACTCATTGGGGAAGCAGGAAGACAGGGAAAAGGGGGAGCAGAGGGAGAGGTGATGAGTAGATGGGTGAATGAGTTACTAGGGAGCAGTAACTACTACCAACGCGATGGACAACTTTGCTGAAATGCCTGTGAGAACTGCCCTCTCCCTAGCCCTCCCCCGATGGGAGCGGGGACAGGAAAAAACCATGAAAGCCCTTCTCCTTGGGGAAAAGGGTGGGGATGAGGGCAAATTAGTTGTACATTCCGTTAGTACGCTGTCAAATTTAATTTGACGGTTAGCGAACTCCTAGAAAGTTAATGAGGGTTAAATTTTGAGGGTCTGTGACCCATCAAAATTTTCCTGACGGAACACTAACTTGCTTTATCGAAACAGTCGTTGAATCGACTCAAGCTGAGTGGTGTCACGCACAATCAGGAAAATCCCCAGCCCCAAGAGCAGCATTAAGCCAGTCTGCATCACGCCATCTTGAACCTTAGAGGGCAGGGGTTTACCCCGTAGCCCTTCAATCAACAGGAATGCTAGATGTCCACCATCCAGGGCAGGCAGCGGCAAAATGTTAATAATTGCCAGGTTGATGCTGATCAGTGCCCCAAAGGTAAACAGATTGGAGGCATCTGAGCGGGCAAGCTTTGCTCCCTCATCTACAATCCTGACGGGACCCGAAATTTGGTCAGCAACCTGTCCAAAATTCGTGATTAGTTGACCAAAGCCTTGCAGAGTCAACACTGTAATTCGCTGAAATTCCTCAGCCGCCAAACTTAAGACTTCTAGAGGATTACTGACACGCCGCCGCTCAATAGTGCCATTTGGGGCAAGCTGAACGCCAATTCTGGAACGACCATCTTCCGAAATTTCAGGGATGACTACGAGTGGTTGAGGTAGTTCCTTTCCATCCCGCTGTATTTTCAACTCGATGGGCTGATTTGGCTTGGATTGGATCGCATTCATCAAAGTCTTTGTAGACTCCGGAGGGGTATTCAGTTCTTTGCCATCAACTGCCAGGATGATATCACCGGCTTTAATACCTGCCTTTGCGGCGGCTGAACTAAGCTCCGTTTTGACCTCCGGCACAACGACACCGGGTAACGGATTAAAATTCTGCACACCCACCGTGCCCACCTGAACCACCAACAGGAAATAGGCAAAGATCAAATTAGCAATGACTCCAGCACTGATCACAATTGCCCGATCCAGGATTGGACGGTTTTTTAACAGGTTAGGATCCCTGGGGTCAATACCATTCTCCTGCGGATCATCATCGGGAAAACCAACGAAGCCACCCAGGGGAAATGCCCGGACGGCGTATTCCGTTTCCGTTCCCTGGTATTTCCAAAGGATGGGACCAAAACCAATCGAGAAGCGGTTGGCATAAATGCCCTGGAGTCGGGCTGCCATGAAGTGCCCCAGTTCGTGAACCACAATCAGAACTGCAAGGACGGCGATCGCTGCCAAAACTGACATAATTTAAAGATTCTGCAATGTTTTTGTTGGATGTTCTATCTATTCTAGAGGCTACGGTGGAAGGGTGAAGGGTACAAGGGCATGAATGCAACTCTGTCATCAACCTATTTCTCTCCAGAGGCGTATCTGGAGGCGGAGCTATCTAAATAGTCCACTGCATTCATGGGTATGAATAGGGAAATGAACTGACCTGTGCAATGGTGATGATAGTGAAGAGTGGAGAGTGGAGGTTTCCGACGCAATGCCAAGGGACTTTGGGGTGTCTTAGGTCGGAGTTTGTAAAGTAGTTTGTGTCAAGAGAGGAATATCACATCGGAAACCTCCCTTCAAATTCAATGGCAAAACGATTTAAAGCTGCTTTCCAATCTCGAATCGGCATCGTCCATTTTTTCGAGATGT